>JAIXVP010000240.1 GCA_027482905.1 Opitutaceae bacterium | reverse complement strand
GAGGCCTTCGCCGCCGATCCCAATCAGGTGCGTCAAATCCTGATGAACCTCTGCGTCAACGCCCGCGATGCCATGGCGGGCGGCGGCGTGCTCACCCTTACCACCCGGAGGGTGGCCGGCGCCTCCCTGGGCAACCTCAAGGCCGATCCGACCCAGGACTACGCCCATATTCGGGTCGGCGACACCGGGGCGGGCATGACGCCCGAGATTCGCGCGCGTATTTTCGAGCCTTTCTTCACCACCAAGCAGGAGTCGGGTGGCACCGGACTTGGTCTCGCCGTGGTCTACGGCATCGTCGCCTCCCACCAGGGCATCATCGACCTGACCAGCGAGCCCGGACGCGGGACCGTTTTCCACGTCTACCTTCCGCTGAAGACGCGCGGCGACGAGGCGCCGGCGGCCGGCGCCGGCGCGACCCCGGGGAACATCCCGTCGGGGGTGGAGCGCCTGCTTTTGGTCGAGGACGAGGTCGCGATCCAGGAAATGCTCGCGACCGTGCTGCGTCAGGTCGGCTACCAGGTCACTCCGGCCAACGACGGCGCGGTGGCGATCGAGGCCATCATGACCGCGGGGGACAAGCTCGACGCCGTCGTGCTCGACTTGAACATGCCCCGTCTCGGCGGCGTGGAGGTGTTGAAGGTGCTTCGCCAGCGCTGGCCGAACCTGCCGGTGTTGATCATGAGCGGCCATCTCACCGAAGCCGTCCTGACCGAGCTGCGTCAACTCGGCCAGTCGCACGAGCACATCATCGAGAAGCCCTTCGATTTCCTGACCTTCGGCCGTGCGCTGCGGCGAGTCATCGAGACGAGGAAAAAGGTCTGAGCCGATCCCTCGCGACCGGGCGGTTCGCGCAGAGTCGGGACGGGGGCCCGACCGGGCAGACGTTGGCTTAGCGGTAGTCCGGCAGATATGCCTGTTCGGCCGCGAACAGATCCAGGGTCATCTCGCGAATCTGCGACGGCGTGCAGACCGCCGCGCAGAACGGATCCAGCATCAAGGCGTGGATGGCCGCCTCCTTGCTGCGCTCGATGGCGGCCTGTGCGCCGAGGTCGAACATGCCGAGGTTGGTCGCGCACAGGTTCGCCATCTGGCGCGGCAAGGCGCCGAAGCGGGTGGCGTGGACGCCGTTGCCGTCGATCAGACAGGCGACCTCGACACAGGCGTCGGCGGGCAGGTTGGCGATCAACTGGCCGCCGCCGCCTTGGTTATTCATCACGTTTCCATGGATGCGGAAGGGCGCGTCCTTCTCCCGCGCCTCGATGATCCAGGACGCGTATTCCCAGGAACGCGCCCACTCGATCGGCTCGGTTCCCTTCAACATCGCGAGGCGTGAGGCGTCGGTCTGGCGGCGCCACTCGGGCCAGTTGGTCGCGTAGAAACGGGTGCCGCCGTCATAGCCCTGGCGCAGCAGGGCGCGCCCCGCGTCGCTCTTGCGGTAGTAGGGCAGGTATTCGGAAAGGTGGCCCGAACTCTCGGTGATGAAGGCGCCGAAGTTCACACACATGTCTTTGCGCACGAGATCGGTCTCTTTGTAGGCGCGGGGCCGGGAATCGCCCCAGTCTTTCACATCGGCGCTGTCGTGGGACGTGATGCCGGCGAGCCGCTCGGCCTCCGCGGCGGCGAGATCGGCGGCGAACTTCCGATAAAGACGGTCGGTGTAGAGGTTGACGCCCTTGTGCTCCAACGTGGTGAACCAGGCGAGGTGGTTGATGCCCGCGCATTCCCAGTCCATTTCCTCGTAGGGCACGCCGGCGTAGCGGGCCAGCAGGTGGCTCGTGCCCTGCACGCTGTGACACAGGCCGACGACTTGCATCGGTGAAACCCGGCCGGCGGCGGTGCACAGCATAGCCATCGGGTTGGTGTAGTTGAGCACGATGGCCCCCGGGCAGAGCCGCTCGCAATCGCGCAGCACGGCGAGGAACACCGGAATGGTGCGGAGCGCCTTGAACAGGCCGCCCGGGCCGATGGTGTCCCCGATGCACTGGTCGATCCCATATTTGAGCGGGATATCGTTGTCGTGCCGGACGCATTCGAGGCCGCTGACCTCGATGCAGTTCACGATGTAGTCCGAGCCCTTGAGCACCTCGACACGGTCGGGCGACGCGACGACCTTCCACATTTTATCCTGTCCGAGGCTGGTCACGAGCTTGACGACCAGCCGGCGCATGGTGCGCAGGCGACCGAGGTCGATGTCCACCAGCGCGATCACGCCGCCCTGATTGCCGGGGATGCGGAGCACGTCGTTGACCAGGCGCGGGGTGAAGCCGGAGCCGGCGCCGAGCATGGTGATTTTGATCGGGCGCTGCACCGCGCCGGCCAGTCCCTGAGCGGCGGCATCTTGGGTGTGGGCGGCGTGGCCGGAGAGTTTCGACTTTTTGGGGGAGCTCATGGGGATGGGGCATTAGCCAAACCGAATTCGCACCGGTCGAGGAAGGACCGAAGCTTGATGCCGGATATGCAATCTGTGATCAGCACTCATGGCCGCGCCCTTGCCCGATCCTTTTTCCAACGTCAGCGCGCTCGCCGAGGAGACCCGCACCCATGCCGGTTACCGTTGGGACAACCGCGGACGCGGCAGCCCCGACGAGGGCGTGATCCAGCAAACCCTCGGCGGCGCGGGTTTTTTCGAGGCCGGGCAGGGCCGTCGCATGGTTCCCGCCGGGCACGCGATGCTCTTCACCCACGACGAGGCATCGAGCTATGGTTATCCGCCGGAAGTGACCGAGCCGTATCGCCTGCGCTTCGTCTCCTTTCGCCTTCCGGGGCTGCGCGCGTGGTTTGATCGACTGCGCGGCGAGTTCGGTCCGGTGCTGCGGATGCCGATCGAAGGCGAGGCCTCGGCGGTTTTGCTCGAGCTCGGCCACCGTCTGCAAACGCGGACCTTACGCGATCGTTTCCAGGAGACCGAGCTCTTGCACCGACTTCTGGTCGCGCTTTACCGCGAGCAGGTGGCGGCGACCCGGAACGAAGATCCGATCGACTACGGACACCATTTGCTGCGGGACAACTTTCGCTCGCCGATGAATCTAAAGGAGGTGGCGGCGCGCTGCGGGGTGAGCCGCGAGCACTTTATCCGCGCCTTCGGCAAACGTTACGGAGAAACGCCCGGGGGGCTCATGCGACGTCTGCGGCTGGAGCATGCGCGGCGGATGCTGGCCGCGACGCAGATGCCCGTGCGGGAGGTCGCCCTTGCAAGCGGCTTTGCCGACGCGAACACCTTTTGCCGCGCCTATCGCAGGCGTTACGCCTCGACGCCCGGCGGGGCGCGCGCCCTTCCAGGTCGGATTGATCAGATGTGATGGACGCGGCGGCGGGGGACGGGCGCCCCACGACCGCGGGGACCGCCGCGATGCGGCGGCCGAAGCGCGCACCCGGCCGATGTCGCCCGCGGTTCTCAACCCCGGGCATGCCTGGGCGATCTTCCCGGCGCCCGGATGAGCCGGCCGCGAACGTAAACGAGGTTTCGACATGCACGCGGGGCTTGTTCAAGGTCCGCGCATGGCCAAATCCCTCGACCAAAATGCGCCCGGGCTCGCCGGGGTGATCATCGGTGCTTCGCTGAGCATTGTCCTGGGTGCGCTGCTCGCGGTTGTTCATCTGGTTTTCAAGCCGGTGGAGATCGTCAAATCCGCGCCCAAGGAGCCCGTCGACGGCGTGCGCTACTACGTCGAGGGTGGCGGCGCGGCCGCGGCGGGGAAGGCCTGGGAGCGAAAAACCGAGGCGCTGGCGACCGGGCGCGGCGAGGTCGGGTTTGAGGAGGGCGACCTCAACGCGTGGGCGCAAGGGACCTTCAAGGTCTCCCCGGAGGCCGAGGAGGCCAAGAAGAGCGCCACCTTCCTGCTGGCGACGGGGACGCCCAACCTCCGTCTGGTCGGGAACGAACTGCAACTCGGCACGGTCGCCGAATTCATCTATTTCGGTTCGGTGAACAAACTGGTGGTCCAGGCGCGCGGCGGGTTCGAGCAGACCGGGGCCGGCTGGCGTTACGCGCCCAAGGAGGTTTATCTCGGTTGCCTGCCGGTGCACCGCATTCCGGCGCTGCTCGAGTTGGTCGCGGCCCGGTTTGGCGCGCCGGGGGGATTGCCGCCCGAGGTTGAGACCGTGCTGGCGCGGGCCACGGCGATCACGGTTACGCCGGAGGAACTCGTCGTGCGGATGCAGTGAGCGCGCGCGGCGACAGCCCTCGGGTCGGGCGTTTGCTGGCGGCGCTGGGGCTGTGGCTGGCGGTCGCCCCCGGGGCGGACGCGGCGGAAGCGTCGAAGGCGGAGGTGCGGTTTTTCCCCGGTTCGGGCGGACGCTTCGAGGTGGCCGCGTTGGAGGGCGAGGAGGGCGCGCGTCTGGCGCGACTTGCGGAAGAGGCGTGGCTGGTCTGGCGCGGACCGCTGGGACTGCCGGACCGCTGGCCGGCGGGAATCACGGTGCGTTTGACGCCGACGGAGGCGTGGGACTTCGCCGAGCCGGCCTGGCGGGTGTCGGCGGAGGCCACCGGGTTGGTGAGCGTCTGGATACGGGGCGACGGAGAAGCGGGTGCGGGGCGGGAGCGGCGTTGGGCGGCGGCCTTGGCCGAGGCGGCGTTGACGCGGCTGGCGATCAGCCAGGGCGTGGGCGTGGCGGTGCGCACGGTGCCGGACTGGCTCGTCGCCGGGGCGGCCGAGGCGGCCTTGATCGAGGAACGACCCGCGCTGGGCGACGCGTGGCGGCAGGCGGCGGCGCGGCCGGACGGGGCGGCGGGCCTGGAGGCGATTTTGAAGTGGCGGGGCGCCCAGACGGCCGATGGCGACAACCCGAATTGGGTCGGCGCGTTCGGGGTCTGGCGGTGGCTGGGCGCGGGGCCGGGCCGCGCGGAGGCGTGGCCGCGGTTCGTCGCGGCCTTGCTCGCCGGGGAGGCGCCGGGAATGGCGTTGACGCGGGTTTATGGCCCCGGGCTGGCGAGGCCGGAGAAAACCGAGTTGGAGCTGGCGTGGCGCACCGCGTTGGCGGGGTGGGCGCGGGAGCAGGCGACCCCGCTCTTTGGCGCGGAGGAATCGCGCCATCAACTGGAGCGACTGGCCCGGGTGGTCCTGACGCCGACGGACGGAGGGGTGGAGGAGGTGGTGGAACTGGGGGCGCTCAAGGCGGCGGAGGCGCGGGGGTTTCCGGCGGCGGAGCGGGAGGAGCGGGCGCGTTGGTTGACGGCTAACTTTCCGCGGATGCATCCGTTTTATCGCAACGCGGCGGGTTCGCTCGGGCGATGCTGGCAGGCGCAGGGACGGGGCGACGAGGCGGCCCGGGAGGCGGCGGTGCAGGAATGGAGGGCGGACTTCGCGGCGGGGCTGGAGCTGGAGCGGGGCAGCGCGGCGGCTTTGGACGGGCGGTAGAGCGCCGGCGGACGGCCGCGAACGCCGGCCCGGCTCAGCGCGAGAGGACGGATTTCAACACGCGACCGAGATCGCCGACGCGGTAGGGCTTGGTGATGTAGCCGACGAACCCCATCTCGAGGAAACGGCGGACCATGTCGTCGTCGTCGTAGCCGCTGGTCACGATGGCGCGGACGTCGGGATCGAGTTCGAGCAGGCGCTTGAAGCATTCCTCGCCGCCCATGCCGCCGATGATGGTGAGGTCGAGCAGGACGGCGTCGTAGGGGCGCTTGACCGCGAGGTAGCGGCGGTAGAGTTGCAGGGCCTCCTCGCCGTTGCGGGCGATGTCGTGGGTGTAGTCGAGGCTGGCGATCATGGCGCCGGTCAGCTCGCAGATCTTGGGGTCGTCGTCCATGAACAGGATGCGGCCGGTGCCGAAGCGGATCATGGGCACGCGGCGGGTCTCCTCCTGCATGGGGCGGGCGGCCACGGGCAGGAAAACGCTGAACACGGTGCCGGCCCCGGGAGAGGACTTCACCGCGACGCGACCGCCGTGGCGGCGGACGATGCCGTCGACGGTGGCGAGGCCGAGGCCGGTGCCGGATTTCTTGGTGGTGAAGAAGGGGTCGAAAATGCGCGGCAGAACCTCGGGCGGGATGCCGGCGCCGTTGTCCTCCACGTCGATGCGGAGGTAGCCGCCGGCGGGCAGATCGTCGACCGCGAGGTCCTCGAGCGCGAGGTTGGCGGCGTGGAGGCGGACGCGGCCGTCGGAGGGGACGGGCATGGCCTGGATCGCGTTGATCACGAGGTTCTGGATCACCTGCAGGATCTGGCCCTTGTCCACCTCGACGGGAAACAGGTTCGGCTCGGTCTCGACCTTGACCACGACGGGGCTGCCGGCGGCGGCGATGCGCACGGCGTTTTGAAGCAGGTCGGCGGGATCGACGACCTGGCGGGAGGCCTGGGCGCCCGCGCCCTTGGCGAAGGTGAGGAGCTGGCGGGTGAGTTGTTTGGCGGCGAGGCAGGCCTGCTCGGCGTCCTCGAGGCGGTTGAAATCCCGGTTCTCCTTGGCGGTGGAGACGCCGCCGAGGATGGTGGTGAGGAGGTTGTTGAAATCGTGGGCGATGCCGCCGGCGAGCAGGCCGAGAGACTCGAAACGGTTGGCGCGAACGAGCTCCTCGGGGGTCAGGGACATCTCGGCGGGATCGCGGAAAACGATCACGAAGCCGGCGAGGGCGCCGGCGGGATCGCGGCCCTCGCGGGCGAGCCAGACGATGGGGCGGGGGGCGGCGCCGGGTTCGGCGGGCGCGAGGGCGTGAAGGTCGCTCAGGCGGGTGGTGGCCGTGCCGGGCTGGTTCAGGGCCAGCTCCACGGCTTCGTCGGCGGGTTCGCCGTTGGCGCGGTAGACCAGGGGGAACACCTCCGCGAGCGGGCGGCCGGCCGCGGCGGCGGGGGTGGTGCCGAGCAGGGCGAGGGCCTTGGCGTTGAGGGTGAGGACGGCGGCGCGGGTGTCGGCCACGATCACGGCCTCGGCGAGGGCGTCGAAGGCGGCCTCGACCAGCGAGGGCGGCCGGCTGGCGGCGCCGGCGGAGAGGCCGGCGAGCCGGATGGCGTAGCCGGTGACGCGCACGAGGTCGCCGCGGCGGCCGAACTCGCTTTGGTAGCCGATCAGCGCGGGCACGGCCGCGCCGGCGGCGTCGCGCAGCTCGACCACGCGGCGGCCGCCGGCGGCGTCGGCGTCGGGGGTGTGAAAAAAGCCGGCCAGGCCGCCGGCGAGCGCCTCGGGCGGCAGGGCGGCGGTAAGCGGGGTGGGCTCGGGCACGGTGGCGTCGTCGTGGCCGGAGCGGGTGCCGAGGAGGCGGTGCCAGGCGGCGGAGAACCAATGTTGGGCGAGCGAGAAATCGAGGTCGAAGACGGCGAGGCCGCCCTGGGTGCAAAGGCGTTGCAGGCGCTCGTCGTTGAGCAGGCTGACCTCCTCCAGTTCCTTGCGCTCGGTGATGTCGAGGTGGAGGCCGGCGACGCGTTGCAGGGCGCCCTCGGGGCCGAAGACGCGGACCCCGACGCAGGCGACCCAGAGGTAGCGACCGTCGCGGTGGCGCAGCCGGTATTCGACGTTGAAGGGACGGGTGCCGGCGGGCTGGCGCCGGGGCGCGTGGTCGGGGGCGGCGGCGGTGTCGTCGGGATGAACGAGGCGGCGCCAGGTCGCGACCGTGTCGGGCAGTTCGTGCTCGGTATATCCGAGCATGCGTTTCCAACCGGTCGAGGTGACGAGTTCGTCGGTGTCGAGGCGCAGATCGAAGAATCCGATCGCGGCGCGGTTGGCCAGAAGCGCGAGGCCTTCCTGGAGCGGGTGGGCGTCGGCGAAGGGGTGGGCGGTCGAGACCTCGATCAGCGGGGCGAGCGTGGCGAACCAGTCGGACTGGGGGTCGGCGGTGGCGGGTTCGAGTCGGAGGTGGAAGGACCGGTTGCCGGCGACGGGGCGGACGGTCTGGGCGCGATGGCTGGCCGTGCCGACGAGGGCTTCCCACTGGATGGCCATCATCGCGGGGTCGTCGGTCAGGAATTCGAACTTGAGGAACGACACGAACAAGCCGCCGCGAAGTTGCGCGGAGGTGCGGCCGAGGGCCTGGCAGGCGGCGTGGTTGGCCGAGCGGATGCGTCCCTCGTGATCGAGGAGGAGGACGGCGGGGGCGTCGGTCGTGGCGGCGATGACCATGGGTGCGTGGCGAAGACGCCGACGGCCGGACCGCCGACTCCACTAGAATGGGCCCGGGGCGGGGCGGCGTCGAGTCCGGACCCGCGCGGCGACCGGCTCGCTCGGCTCAGGACGACGCGACGGCCGCGTGGGTCCGGGCGGAGGTCAGACGGGTGGTGGCGGTGGGTGTTTCGCCGGCCAGCCAGCGGTGGACGCGTCCGGCGAGGAAATCGATGTAGGGGGCCTGGTCGTTCAAGCAGGGCACGTGGTGGAAAAACTCCCCGCCGGCGTGGAGGAAG
>JAIXVP010000237.1 GCA_027482905.1 Opitutaceae bacterium | reverse complement strand
TTGGCGGTGAGATACTCGATCTTGTCGGTCACGCGGCCGTCCTTCACCAAACGGTAGGGAGCCTCGATGAAGCCATACTCGTTGACGCGGGCGTAGGTCGAGAGGGAGTTGATCAGACCGATGTTCGGACCTTCGGGGGTCTCGATGGGGCAGATGCGGCCGTAGTGCGTAGGATGCACGTCGCGCACCTCGAAGCCGGCGCGGTCGCGGTTGAGACCGCCGGGCCCGAGCGCGGAGAGGCGGCGCTTATGCGTGACCTCGGCGAGCGGGTTGATCTGGTCCATGAACTGGGACAACTGCGAGCGGGCGAAGAAATCGCGCACCACGGTGGTCAAAGCCTTGGGGTTGATCAACTTGTTCGGGGTGATCGAGTCGACCGACTGGTCATACATGGTCATGCGCTCGCGGACCAGACGTTCGGTGCGGGCCAGACCCTTGCGACACTCGTTGGCGAGGAGCTCGCCGACGGTGCGGACGCGACGGGAACCGAGGTGATCTATGTCGTCCACCACGCCCTCGCCGCGCTTGAGGCGGACGAGATACTTGGTCGACTGGATCATGTCGTCGGTCGTGATGATTCGCTGCTCGATGGGGGTTTCGAGGTTCAGCTTCTGGTTGATCTTGTAGCGACCGACGGCGCCTAGGTCGTAGCGCTTGGGATCGAAGAAGAGGCGCTTCAGGAGGGCCTTGGCGTTGGCGATGGTGGCGGGCTCGCCCGGGCGGAGGCGTTTGTAGATTTCCTTAAGGGCCTCCTCCTCGTTGATGGTCGGGTCCTTCTTCAGGGCGCGCACGATGGCGCCGTCATCCACGGCGGTGTCGAGCACGCGCACGCTGGTGATGTCGTGCTTCTCGAAGGTGCGGATGGTCTGCTTGGTGAGCTGCTCGAGGGCGCGGGCGAGGACGACGCCCTTGTGCGCGTCGATCACGTCGTCGACGAAGACGAGCGTGGACACGTTCTCCATGTCGAGGAGCTTGTTGATCTTAACGTCTTTGACCTCGTAGAAGAGCTCCAGGATCTTGGCGTTGTCGGAGTAGCCGAGTGCGCGGAAGAGCGTCGTGATGAGGAACTTGCGACGACGGCGGCGGCGGTCGAGATAAACGTAGAGGAGGTCGTTCTGGTCGAACTGAACCTCGAGCCAGGTGCCGCGGTCGGGGATGATGCGGAAGGCGAACAGCTCCTTGCCGGAGGTGTGGCGGTCCTTCTCGAAGCAGAGGCCGGGGGAGCGGTGGAGCTGGGAGACGACGACGCGCTCGGCGCCGTTGATGATGAACGAACCGCGCTCGGTCACCATGGGGATCTCGCCCATGTAGATCTCCTCGTCCTTGATGAACTCTTCCTCGCGGAGGCGGAGTTTGACATGGAGGGGGACGGAGTAGGTGATGCCGTCCTTGATGCACTCGATCTCGGTGTTGCGGGCGTCGCCCAGCGTGTAGGAGACGTATTCGAGATTCAGGCGTCCGTCGTAGGACTCGATCGGGAAGATCTCGCGAAAGACGGCTTCCAAGCCCTGGTTCTTGCGCTGCTTGTCCGGCAGACCCTTTTGCAAGAAATCCAGGTAGGACGTGATCTGGATTTCGATGAGGTTGGGCGGAGGAGCAACTTCACGAAGCTTACCGAAGTTTTGACGCTCAGAGTGGGTGCGGTCGGCCATGGAGAATTCCGGTTGGGAGGGAGGGAAAAATACGGGGGGCGGCGAACGGCGGAGGAGCCGACGCAACCATCAAACCAAAGCCGGGCCCGAAGGCGCGGC
Source organism: Opitutaceae bacterium (assembly GCA_027482905.1). Taxonomy (GTDB): domain Bacteria; phylum Verrucomicrobiota; class Verrucomicrobiia; order Opitutales; family Opitutaceae; genus IMCC26134_A. The sequence goes on along the minus strand of JAIXVP010000237.1, from coordinate 4,290 downwards.
GGAAACAGAAAAGAACGGGAAGGGAGAAAAGGCAAAAGACAGGCCGCGCGAAGGCGCGACCTGTCTCGACGAAAAAGATGCGTGAAACGCGTTGAGACCCAAGTGATTACTTGAGCTCGACCTTGGCCCCGGCGGCCTCGAGCTTCTTCTTGATTTCCTCGGCGTCGGCCTTGGAAGCGCCTTCCTTGACAGGCTTGGGCGCGCCTTCGACGAGGTCCTTGGCTTCCTTGAGGCCCAGGCCGGTGATGGCGCGGACTTCCTTGATGACGCCGATCTTGTTCGCGCCGGCCTCGACGAGGACGACGTTGAACTCGGTCTTCTCTTCGACGACGGCAGCGGCGGCAGGACCGGCGGCGACAGCGGGGCCGGCGGCGGCGGCGGCGGAAACGCCCCACTTGCCTTCAAGCTCTTTGACGAGAGCGGCGAGGTCGAGAACGGTTTGGCCGGACAGCCACTCGATGACTTGGTCTTTGGTGATGGTGCTCATGGTATTGGTCTCCTGCGAAAACTAGCGGCGGCGGATGCCGCGCGTTTAAGGGACGTATCCCCTAGCCGTTCGCGTTGGATGGGTTTTCCCGCCACCGACGGTGAAGCCGGCGACAGTGAAAGGGTTTAGGCGGCGGGTTGCTCCTTTTTGACCTTGGCGTCGAGGACGCGCACGAAGGCGGCGGCGTTGCTGGTGAGCAGGCCGAGGAACTGGGAACGCAGGGCTGAGAAAGGGGGCAGGTCGGCGATGATGGCCAGCTCCTTGGCGGAGTAGACCTTCTTGTCGAGGACACCGACCTTGACTTCGAGCTTCTGCTTCTCGTCGAAGAACTTCTTCAGGACCTTGGCGACGCCGGCGGGGTTTTTGCCACCGACGATGATCGCGGTCGGACCGGAAAGGACGCTATCGACCTCGGGGAGACCGAAGGCCTTGGCGGCGACGCGGAAGGAGCTGTTCTTTACGACGTGGAACTCGGCCTTCTCGACCTCGAGGCGCTTGCGGAGCTCGGCGGTGTCGGAGACGGTGACCTTGGTGAAGTTGGTCAGGATGACGTAGTCCGACTTCTTGAGGTGCCCCTCGACTTCGGAGATAAGATATTTTTTTTCGGCTCTCATGGGTATGGCTCCGGGTTAGGCTTTGCTGAACTCGGTGGTGGCCAGCTGAACGCCGGGGCTCATCGAGGAGGAAAGGGTGATGGACTTGATGTAGACGCCCTTGAAGGAGTTGGGCTTGGCCTTGGCGACCGCGTCGATCACGGCGGAGACGTTCTCGGCGATTTGGGCGGAGGTGAAGGAGCGCTTGCCGACGCCGACGCCGATGTTGGCGGCCTTGTCCATCTTGAACTCCACGCGACCGGCCTTGACGGCCTTGATGCCGGCGACGATGTCGTCGGTAACGGTGCCGGACTTCGGGTTGGGCATGAGGCCCTTGGGACCGAGGACGCGGGCGAGGGTGCGGACCTGCTTCATCGCCTCGGTGGTCGCGATGGCGACGTCGAAGTCGACCCAGCCCTCGGAGACCTTGGCCATGATGTCCTGAAGACCGGCGTGATCGGCGCCGGCCTTGAGCGCGGCTTCCGGATTATCGGTGAAGACGAGCACGCGGACCTTCTTGCCGGAGCCGTTGGGCAGCGGGGTGGTGCCGCGCACCATCTGGTCGCCCTGGGTCGGATCGACGCCGAGGCGGAAGGAAAGCTCGACGGTCTCGTCGAACTTGGTCTTGGGGAATTTGGCCAGGAGCTCGACCGCTTCGGCGAGGGTGTAGCTCTTGGTGAGGTCGGCGACCTTGACGGCGCTCCGATAACGTTTGCTGGGTGTTTTAGGCATGTGGGACTCCTTAGCGGTTCAAGCGGCCCGGGTGGGCCTCCCGCGGTGGGTGGGTCTGACGGAAAGGGAAAAAATCAATCGACGACTTCGATGCCCATGTTGCGGGCGGTGCCGGCGATGACCTTGATGCCGGCCTCGACGCTGTTCGCGTTCATGTCGGCCTTCTTCAGGTTGTAGATCTCGGCGAGTTGCTTCTTGGTGACCTTACCGACCTTGTCCTGGTTGGGCTTGGCGGAACCGGAGGCGATGTTGGCGGCCTTCTTCAGGAGAACGGACGCGGGCGGACTCTTGAGGATGAAGGTGAAGGACTTGTCCGAGTAGACCGTGATGACCACGGGCAGGATCATGCCGTTTTGGTCTTTGGTCTTGGCGTTGAATTCTTTGCAGAACGCCATGATATTGACGCCCTGGGCGCCGAGGGCGGGACCGACGGGGGGCGCGGGATTGGCGGCGCCGGCGGGCAGTTGGAGGCGGATGTAGCCTTGGATCTTCTTGGCCATGGTAAGGGGAGGTTGGCGGGTGTTTTAGTTGACGTGTGGTTCTTTGCTGAACGTCGGCGGTGTCAAAGAGGGCGTCGCGTTACTCGGTAACACGTTGCACCTGCCAGTATTCGAGCTCGACCGGAGTAAACCGGCCGAAAATGGAGACAGAAATCTTGAGTTTGCCGCGGGCGGGATCGACCTCGTCGATGCGGCCGGTCATGTTTTCGAAGGCGCCGTCGGTGACCTTCACCTCTTCGCCGACGTCGAAGGTGACCTTCGGCACTTCCTTGCCGGAGGCGGCGGCCACGCGGGCCTTGATGTCGTCAATCTCGGTCTGACGCAGGGCGGCCGGACGATCGCCGCCCACGAAACCGATCACGCCGGCGACTTCTTTGACGAAATACCACGGCTTGTTAATGACGCGGTTTTCCTCGTCGAACATCTTCATCTGGATGAAGACGTAGCCGGGGTAGAGATTTCGGACCTTGGTGGTCTTTTTGCCGTTCTTCACCTCGGAAGCGACCTCCGTGGGCAGCAACACCTCGAAGATATATTCGTCGAGTTCTTCCTGGGTTTTGAACTTCTCGATGTAGGTCTTCACCTTCTTCTCCTGCGCGGAGAGAGTGTGAAGAGCAAACCATTGGGCGCCGGCGGGAACGGAGGTCTGGGTGGACATGGCGGGCGTGGAGGTTAGCGGACCCAAGATGTGAAGAGATCGACCACCTGATAGAGGGAAAAGTCGGCCACGCTGGTGAAAACCCCGAGCAGCACGCACGCGACGATGACCACGGCGGTGGAGTCGCGCAATTCGAGCCAAGTCGGCCAAGAGGCTTTCTTGAGCTCGTCGGCGATTTCGCCGAAGAAGATACGGATGCTGCGGAACGGGTTTTTCATCGAAGGAAAGTGGCAGGCGCGGAGGGAATCGAACCCCCAACCAACGGTTTTGGAGACCGCTACTCTACCGATTGAGCTACACGCCTGTGGGAAAAGCTTTTAGACGACGCAGCCGAGGCCCCGTCAAGGGCCTCGGCGGGCGCGAATCGATTCGGGTAAAAATAGATCTTACTCGATGATGTCGGTGATACGGCCGGCGCCGATGGTGCGACCACCTTCGCGGATGGCGAAGCGTTGGGTCTTCTCCATGGCGATGGGAACGATGAGGTCGATCTCGACGGCGATATTGTCGCCGGGCATGATCATCTCGACGCCCTTGGGCAGGTTGACGATTCCGGTCACGTCCGTGGTGCGGAAGTAGAACTGGGGACGATAGCCGTTAAAGAACGGAGTATGACGGCCGCCCTCTTCCTTGGAAAGAACGTAGATCTCGGCCTTGGCCTTCTTGTGCGGAGTGATGGACTTCTTGGCAGCCAGGACCTGACCGCGCTCGATACCCTCTTTGTCGATACCGCGGAGGAGAATACCGACGTTGTCGCCCGCCTGACCCTGATCGAGGAGCTTGCGGAACATCTCGATGCCGGTGACGACGGTCTCCTTTGTGTCCTTAAGACCGACAATCTCGACGGTGTCGTTGACCTTGACGATGCCGCGCTCGATACGACCGGTGGCGACGGTGCCGCGGCCGGTGATCGAGAAGACGTCCTCGACGGACATCAGGAAGGGCTTGTCGGTCTCGCGGGCCGGCTCAGGGATGTCGGTGTCGATGGCGGTCATCAACGCGGTGATGGCGTCGTTACCCTCGGGCTTGTTGTCGAGGGCGGCGGTGGCGGAACCACGCACGATGGTGGCGTTGTCGCCGTCGAACTGATACTTGGAGAGGAGTTCGCGGATCTCCATCTCGACGAGGTCGAGCAGCTCGGGATCGTCGATGAGGTCGACCTTGTTGAGCCAGACGACGATCTTCGGCACGCCGACCTGGCGGGCCAGGAGGATGTGCTCGCGGGTCTGGGGCATCGGGCCGTCGGCGGCGGAGACCACGAGGATCGCGCCGTCCATCTGGGCGGCGCCGGTGATCATGTTCTTCACGAAGTCGGCGTGG
>JAIXVP010000198.1 GCA_027482905.1 Opitutaceae bacterium | reverse complement strand
TTTGCGCGCGGCGCGGCGCTCCGCCTTGGTCGTGGATTTGTCGGTAAAGACATCGGGCTTTTGATAATACTGCAAATCGGCGGGTGTCGCTCCGCTGCCGTAGCGGCGATGAAAAGCCGCCACCAGATCGGCCTTTTCGCTGGGCTCGTTGGGTTTGAGCGTCCAATCCTCCGGTGCAAAGGGGGCCAGCGGCAAGGCCACCACGGTGGCGGGGCCTTCGCGCGTCCCGGGCGTCAGGGCGGGCGAGATGGACGACATGGTGTAGACCTTGAGCAGACGGTTGGGCAGCAGGCGATTGACGTCATTGTCTATCGCCGAGAGGGAGCCATCGGCCCATCGCAGCCAGAGCGCCGCCGGGCGCGCGTCGGGACCGGCCGGGGTCTCGGCCACGAGCTTGGCCAAAGCCGCCCGGGGCACCGGCTCGGCCAGGACGATGACGCCGAACCCGGTGGTGCGGACCTCGACCGGGATGTCCGCCCGCAGCGTCAGCACGGGGACGAGCGCGAACAGAATGGGCGCGAGTAGGTTGCGAAGAAGGTGGGTGGATTTCATGACAAAAGCTTAGGGGGTGGTGAACTCGATTTTTCCGGAGAGGACGGGATCCTTTTTGCTGGTGCCAGGAACCGGGAGGCGAAAAAAGCCGCCTCCGACGAGCGCGGTTTCATCCCCGGGGGCGGGCTGGAGGAGGACGCCTTCGTAGGCGACCTTGCGCAGCGCGACCGGCGGTATCGCCTTAAGGGTGAAGCTGCCCGTGACCTTGCCGTTGGCGGGGTTCACCTTGGCCGAAAACAGGGAGGCGTTCGGCGGGGAGGCGGAGGATACGACGGAAATGATACTCTTGGAGTCCATTTGCAGGATCTGGGGCAAGGCGGCACCGAAGGGGTCGGTCGGGATGTTGGCGAGGCCGGTGCCCTCTATCGCCACGGAGAACCGGTCCGAGGCGGGAAGGCCGAGCAAATCGGGTAGTGGTGCGGTTGCCGTAGGTTTAACCCAAGGTTCGAGGCGGGCGGTGAGGGTGACCGGCCCAAAGCCGCCGGGGTAATTGGTGCCCGTTGGAGTCTCATTTATATAGAATTTCGCCCATCGGATACTGGCCGGGCTGGAAGGATCGGCGTGGCGCTGCGCGGGCGCTCCTGGTCTCGGCGCGAGCCGTAAGGTGCCGCCGAGATAGGTTGATACCAGTTTAGGGTAGGGTCTGGAGAAGATGCGGTAAATGTTGTCCGTGCCGAGCGACGCGGTGGCGGTGATTTTGGCGCCGTCGGCCGCCTGTCCGGCCAGAGAGAGGGTGCCGGCGCCATTGATCGTGGCGGTCGCCCAAGCATAGCCAAGGGGATGGGCCTTGGCGGGGTAGAGCGAGACCGGATCGACCAAAAGCAGGGTGTAGGCGGAGACGCTTTCCGGGGTAGGTGCGGCGCCCGCGAGACGGACACCCTTGCCGCTGAACCCCGAGCCCATACTGATGATTGCTACATCCAAGGCGGGTCCGCCCCTTGAGGAATCGGCAATCGTAACATAAACATCCCGATCAGCGTATCCAGCCCGTCGATTATACTGGAAGCCCTCCGCCCGGCGATCTCCGTCTTTTAGGGTGAGGACACCCTTGAGCGCGATGTCGCCGAAGGAGCCCGGCGTCGAGGAGACCATGCGGCCGGTGAAACGGGCTTCGGCCGTGGTCTTGATCGTGATTTTAACGCTAGGACCAGGCATCGCCTCGTATTCTCCCACCAAAGCGGGCGGGAACGGGGCGATGGGGAAACTCAGCACGCGGGACTCGCTCTTGGTGTTCCCGACCTGGTTCCACACGGTGATGTTTGCCACGCCGGGTTTGGCGGTGAGCGTTCCATAGATACCTCCATCGTAGGCGTAGACGACGCCGATCACGAGGCCGGAGGGCAGTCCCGTGGCCTTCAAGGATAGACTGTAGGGGACGGGGCGGCCACCGGTAAGGCTGATGTTCACATCGGAGCCGGTTTTTAGATTCGAGGGAATCTCGGGTATGACGGGCGGCGGCACAACGACGACCACCTGGGTGGAGGCGGTGGCGACGCCGGCGGCGTTGGTGGCCACGACGGAATAGGTGCCGGAGTCGGTCAGGGCCAGGGGATCAATGACGAAGGTGGGGCCGGTTTGGCCGGGCAGATTTTTGGAGCCCTTGCGCCATTGCAGGGTGGGGGCGGGCGTGCCGGTTACCTTTACCTCCAGGGTGAACCGGGTGCCATAATCGACGGTTAAACGAGCCTCGGGGACTTGGGTGAAGGCGGGCGCGACGGTGTCCGAAGAGGTAGCCTTGGCGGCATGAGGGCGTGCGTCGGCTTGCGCGCGGGCCGCAGCGGCTAAACCACAGAAGACGACAAGCAAAAGGAGTCTAAGGGCGGACATGGTGGAAAATGGTTAGTTAGGGGGATCTTTTAGCGTTTCTCGGCCTGACTCCGTTGGCTCGGCTCTGAACAAATTTATAGATTGTGCATTCGTCCAGATCCCGGAGGATTTCAATTCACCTTCCTCCGGATACTCAAATTCAGACACGGGATGATATAAAGAGCCCCCTGATTCTTGCTGGGATTTAGTCGTAACGATACCCTTAGCCGAAGGCCCGGAACTTGTCGTGGGCAACTTGGGTCCAATGCTATTCAACCAGCGATCGATCACTTCCCCGTCTCTTGTGGATGTATTGCAACCCACCAAGAAAAGAGCGAATGTGATAATGATGATTTTATTCATTGAGGTTTACCATCCCATATTGAACTCTGGACATTGAGGACAGTAACCAGTAGTTTCCATAGATTGCAGGAGGTATGGTTCCTTGGCTTGTAATGAATCCTGCTAGCCGACCTGTAATGCCGGGGCGCTCAAGCCAGGTAGCCCAGTAGTCATGGAAAATACTTAAATTATTAAATCCTGGCAGGTGTCGTGCTGGATACTGCAAAATCCCATCCTCCTTTGCGAGGAAATTAAAGCCCTTGGCAACAAAAGTTTGTGCAGATCCGGTTCCCATTGGTATTCCAACGTTAGCCACTGATGCGTCGTAAACGGACTCGCCCCTTGATTTGAATAAGGGACCTCCACTAGCTGTATTCCAAGTGTGCTCTGTGTTACTCAAGTAATCAGTTGAATCTCGGCCGCCTTTAATCTCTGCGGTCACTTCGGAACGCCAACGCCATTCCATAAACGCCTCTGTGCTGAATTTTGCGCTATCGGTAAAGAAAGAGAATTTAGCGGCGTTTACAAAATCCCCTCCGGTTGCCTGAGATAGCCCTCCCGCTGTAAAGGACCTTAAGGCCATCCTCTCCGCTTGGTTGATGATTCGGGCGGAGGTTAGCCAAGATGTTTGTCTCGCTGCGGGCAGATTTTGTGATGCCAGCCAATCAGGACGAACCACGTCAATACCTGCCATCAAGCCGCCAGATACTGCCGATATTGGGGCCTGTGCGAGTCCGGCCCGAAGCGATTGCCCAAGATTTCCTCCGCTCAAGCCTGTTCCTACAAAACCACCAATGAATCCACCCGCCGCACCACCAGCTGCGCCCGCAACTACCGACCCCAAACCAGTTAGAGCAAATCCACCGCCTAACGTAGGCGCTGCAAACGCTGTTCCAAAACTTGCTGTTGTTGCAACGCCACTTATTGTCGTCCCAAAGGCAGTAAATGATCCACCGGTGCTTGTGATTACAGTGCCGGCTTGTGCAGTGGCTAGGAGTGAATTACCTATTGCCTGAGAAATAGCCCACCCACCCCAGGCAGCTAAAGCGACAGCTATAACGATCCCAGCCCATTTATTCTTGCCGAACCACTTCATCAATCGACGCCATATCGATTTCATACCCAATACATCTACCTGATTTACCCCGTCCCCGCCGCAGAACCCGTATAGATTCAGGCCGCCGCGTTCCTCGATGGGGTCGCGGTTTATGAAACGGCCTTTGGCGGGGTCGTAGAAGCGCATGCCGTAGTAGACCAGGCCGGTCTCGGCGTCAGTGTATTTGGTGCTGAAGCGGAAGGGATTGGCGGCGGCGACGCCTACCGCCGGGGTGCGCAGGCTTTCGCCGTAGGGGCTGTATTCGTAGGTGGCCACGGGCGCGCCGTTGCTGGAATCGACCAGGCTCACGATGTTGCCGTTGCCATCGTAGGCGGGGAAAAAGGCCCGGCCCTGGGCATAGTCGTGGATGGCGAGCAGG
>JAIXVP010000028.1 GCA_027482905.1 Opitutaceae bacterium | reverse complement strand
GCCGCGTTCATGCGCGAGGTCTTCGTCTTCCTCGGAGTCGATCCCGCCGTTCCCGTCGACACCCGCGAACGTCACAACGTCGGCCGCGTTCCGCTCGCCCCCTTCCTCGCCCGCCGTCTGTCCCCCGCCGCCTCCGATCGCCTCCGCCGACACGTGCCCGCCCGGATCTGGCGCGGCGCCGCCGACCTCCTCAAACGTCTCCGCCGCGCCAACCTCCGCCCCGCCCCGCCCCTCGATCCCGCGCTCCGCCGCGCGCTCACCGGGGACTTCCGCGCCGACATCCTCAAAACCCAGGCGTTGATCGGGCGCGACCTCTCGCCTTGGCTGGCCTGACCACCGTGCCCGCCGCGTCCCCCCACGTCCCCGTCGACCTCGCCCCGGTCACCGTCGTCATCCCGATGTATCAGGCGGAATCCTACATCGGCGAGGCCCTCGCCAGCGTCGCCGCCCAGACCCTCCGGCCGGAACGCGTGCTCGTCGTGGACGACGGCTCGACCGACGCCGGCCCCGCCCTCGCGGCCGCCTTCCCCGGCGTCGAGCTGGTCCTCCGACCCCACGAGGGCATCGCCGCCACCGTCAACGCCGGCCTCGCCCTCGTGCGCACCGAATTCGTCGCCTTCCTCGACGCCGACGACCGCTGGACACCCGGCAAAACCGCCCGCCAGCTCGTCCTGCTGCGCGCCGACGCGACCCTTGATTTCGTCTTCGGCCACGCCCGGCGTTTCGTGATGACGCGGCAGGGGGAAAAACCGCTCGACGTCCTGCCCGGCCGCTCGCTCCAGGGCGGGCTCTTCCGCCGCGCCTGCTTCGATCGCGTCGGCGTCTACTCCACCGCCGCGGGGAGCCACGGCTTTCTCGACTGGCACGCCCGCGCCGACGAGGCCGGTCTCCGCTCGCTCGTGTCGCCCGAGGTCGTCTTCGAGCGCCGCATCCACGGCGCCAACCACGGCCTGTTGCACCGCGACGAACAACGCCGGGGTTACTTCAACTCGCTCAAGGCCGCGCTCGACCGCCGTCGCGCGGCCTCCTGAACCGATGGCCCCGCCCGCCGCGCCGTCCGCCCACCCGCTTCCTCTCGCCGCGATCCGCGACCTGCTGCGCGGTCATCGCCCGCCCCTGGCCGGCGCGGTCGGCGCAAACCTGCTCCAGTCGCTCGCCGCCCTGCCCGGCGCCTGGCTGCTGAAGGACTTGTTCGACCACGGACTGCGTCCCGGCGGCTCGGACCGTCTGATGCTCGACGCCGCCGGGCTGCTCGGCCTCGCGCTCGTGTCCGCCGGCCTCCACTACGCCGCCCGCGCCCTTTCCGCCCGCGCCCTGAAGACCGCCGTCGCCGACCTGCGCGCCCGCGTGGTCGCGCGCATCCACGCGCTGCCCCGCGCCCGGATCGACACCGATGGCACCACGCGTTTCCACGACCTCGTCGTGCACGACGGCGAACGCGTCGAGGCCCTCCTTTCGTCCCTCGTCGGCCAGATCCTGCCCAACGCGCTCGCCGCCCTCGTCTTCGCCGCCGCCCTCGCCTGGCTCGCCCCCGCCCTGCTCGGCGTGCTCGCCCTGCTCGCCCCCGGCTACCATTTTTGGACCCGCCGCTCCCGCGCGGGCCTGCGGGCCGACGCCGCCGCGACCCGCGCCGCCTTCGCCGCCTTCAACCGCGGCGTCATCGCCGGCCTGCGCCGGCTCGAGCTCGCCCGCCTCCACGCCGCCGGCGCGGCGGAGACCGCCGCGCACGCCGCCCGGGCCGCCACCCTGCGCGACGTCGGCCTGCGCGGCGCCCTCCGCCTGGCCCTCCACGGCCGCCTGCAACGCCTCGCCGCCGCCGCCGTGACCGTCGCGCTCCTCGTCGTCGGCGGCCGCGAGGTCGCCTCCGGCGCGCTCAGCCTCGGCGACCTGCTCGCCCGCTACGCCCTCGCCGCCCTTCTGCTCGGCCGGCTGCGCGATGTCGGGGAGGGTTACCTCCAGCTCGCCGCCGGACGCGAAGCCCTGGCCGAACTCCACGCCTTCCTCGCCCGACCCGTCACGCCGCCCTACGTCGGGTCGCGCCGCATCGTTTTCACCGGCCGCGTCGACGTCGAGGAGGTCGGTTTCCGCTACGACACCCCGGGACGGGAAAAGACCGTGCTCGACTCCGCCTCGCTGGAACTACGCCCGGGCCGCATCGTGGCCCTCGTCGGCCCCAACGGCGGCGGCAAAAGCACCCTGCTTCACCTGCTGCTGGGTTTTTACCGACCGACCTCGGGCCGATTCCTGGCCGACGGCATCCCCTACGATGAACTCGATCCGGAGGACCTGCGCCGCCAGATCGGCGTCGTGCCCCAGGACCCGCTGATCATCTCCGGCACGGCGCGCGAAAACATCGCCTACGGCCGGCCCGAGGCGACGGACGACGCGATCCGCTCCGCCGCCCGAATCGTCGCCGCCGACGATTTCATTCGTCAGCTGCCGCAGGGCTACGACACCCCGGTCGGCGACCTCGGCGTCCTGCTCTCCGGCGGTCAGCGCCAGCGGATCGCCCTGGCCCGCGCGCTCCTCGCCCGCCCCGCGCTCCTGGTCCTCGACGAGCCCACCAACCACCTCGATCTCGACGCCGTCGCCACCCTCGCCACCACCCTGCGGACCCTCGACCCGGCCCCCGCCGTGCTGCTGGTCACCCACGACGAACGGGTCGCCGCCCTGGCCCACCCGGTTTTCCGGCTCGAACGCGGCACGCTCCGCGCTCCGTCAGCCCGATGAAATACTACTGTCTCAACCTCGACCGCGCCCGCGAACGCCGGGCGAACATGGAACGCCGCTGGATGGTGGAGCGCGGTTTCGAACTGGAGTTTTTTCCCGCCTTCGACCGCCGGCGGATCGAGGCCGGGGAATTCCCGCTGCCCTACGATCCGGCCGCCGCCCGCGCCCGCTCCGGGCGCGAGCTTTCGGCCGGGGAAATCGCCTGCGCCACCTCGCACCACCTGCTGCTGCGCGCCGCGCTCGCGGCCGGCGAGACCGAGATCGTCGTCATGGAGGACGACATCCTGCCCGCCGCCCACGCCACCCCGAAGGCGTTCAGCGAGGTCGTGAAAGCCGCCCGCGCCGCCTTCCCGCATGTCTCGGTGTTGATCCTGCATGCGCCGTTCACCCCCGTGCGCGTGTGGGAGACCCGGGACGGTATCGCGCTGCTGGCCGACCCTCCGCTGGGTTTCCGCTGCGTATGGCTGAACGCCCGCGCCATGGGCCTGCTCGCCGGCGACCTCGCCACCCTTCGCCAACCGGCCGACTGGTTGTGGACCCGGCGTTTCGCCCCCATGAAGACCGTGGCCATGCCCGTAACCCCACTATGCGAGCACGACGGGGCCGACACCTACATCGGCAACGACCTGCGCGGCGGCGCGCCCCGGCCGTTTGCCCGCTGACACCATGTCCCTCTCCGTCCTGCCCACGCCCACCCAGGCCCTGCTTCTCCGCGCCTGCCTCGCCGAAGACGCCTCGGCGCTCGAAGCCTGGCGCGCCTGGCGCGTCGCCCAGGATTTCGACCGCATCGACCGCGCTTCCCAGCGGCTGATTCCCCTGCTCCAGCACAACCTCGCCCGCCAAGGCGTGGCCGCCGACGACCCCGACGTCGGTCGCTACCGCGGCCTGCACCGGCTGGCGTGGTATGAAAACCGCACCGCCTCGGCCCGCGCCGCCTCCGTGCTCGCCGCCTTCGCCGCCGCCGGCATCCCCGCGCTGGTGTTGAAGGGCGCCGCCTTCGCCGACCTGCACTATCCGGCCGGCGGCGTGCGCCCGATGGGGGACTCCGACCTGCTCGTCCCGGCCGCGCTGGCGCCGGCCGCGATCCGAATGCTGCTCGAACGCGGCCTGCGCCCCCACCCGGAACGCACCGAGGCCCGTCTGCTCGCCTACGATCTGCCCAGGCGCCATGGATGGGAATTCCGCGACCCCGACGGCCGGGGCATAGACCTGCACTGGCGCCTGCTGGCGGTCTCCGCCGACGCCGCCCTCGACGCCGCCTTCTGGTCCGCCGCCCGTCCCCTGCGCATCCACGGCGTCGATACGCTCACCCTGTGCGACGCCCACCACCTCGTCCACGTCTGCGTCCACGCGCTCTGCCCCGGCCCGGTCGATTCCTGCCACTGGGTGGCCGACGCCGCCATGATTCTCCGCCGCGCCGCCCCGGGCGGCTTCGACTGGGCCGAGGTGCTCGCCACCGCCCGCCGCCACCGCCTCGAGGCCTTCCTCGCCCCCGTGCTGCGCCACCTGGCCGACGGCTTCGGACTGCCCGTGC
>JAIXVP010000302.1 GCA_027482905.1 Opitutaceae bacterium | reverse complement strand
GCTCGTGCCAAAGCGGATGGAGCTAGCGTTGACGAAACTTCCTCCAATGCTGAGCGTAAACGATCCCCAAGCGGCCGAAAGCGAGCTGCTATCGGCGAAGGTAAACGAACCACCGCTTCCGAGAGTGATGAACGAATTTGCGTCCAGATCGAGCGTTCCGAGGGTATCGGTGAACGTTCCGGCGGCGAGAGTGCCGCCGTTTAGCTTGATCGCAGAGGTGTTGGAGAAAACGTTATTGGCTCCGAGAGCGAGGGTGCCGGTGCTGATGGTCGTGTCACCGGTGTAGGTATTCGCTCCGCTAAGGGTCAGGATGCCAGAGCCGACCTTGGTAAGAGCGGTTAGGCCGCCGCCGTTTTGGATTACGCCGGCGAAGGTCGTGTCGATGTCTTTGCCGCCAATCGTGTAGGTGACATTTTGCACGTTGCCCGTGCCACCCGTGGAGCCGGAGAGCGTCGAGCCGGCGGCGCCAACGAGAGCTCCGAGAGTGATGGCGGTCTGACCGCTGCGAACGCTCAGGCCGCGGGTGCCGAGATCCAGCGTAACGGAGGACGAGCCTGTGGCGCTCCCGAAGAGGCGGTAGGCAGCATCGCCGGCAAGGGCGATCGTGCCGGTGAAGCCAGACCACGATCCCGTGAGATCGCCGACGAAACGGGTCGAGTAGGTCAGGGTGCCGGAGCCTCCGGTGATGTTGCCGAGGCTGAATACATTGCTCGTGTTGTTGGTCGCGGTGATCGAGTTGGTTCCGTTGACCGTGATGTTGTTGATGGTCTGGCCAGAGTTCTGGGTGATGGTGATCGCGGCGTCGTTATTGAGGACGAGGGCCCCGCTGGGCAGGGCGTTGACATTGCCGGCCGTGATTCCGCCGGCGTTGACGGTCGTGGAACCCGAGGCGGTGGCGGTGCTTCCGAGGGTGAGGATGCCGGTGCCGTTCTTCACGAGATTGCCGGAGCCGCCGAGGGATCCTGAGATGGTCACGGCGTTCCCGTTTGTGTTGATAACACCGGTGCCGCTGGCGAGGGAGATGTTGCGGTTTGCGGCAAGGGTGGTGGCGCCGTTGAACTTCACGCTCGAGGTGTTGCCGGAGCCGGGGTTGAGCGTGAGGTTCGTGGCGGCGGTCACGGGCACCGCTCCGAGCGAGGAGTCGCCCGCGAGCTCGATAAAGGTGTCGGCGCCGTTGAGCGTGGTGCCGCCGGTGGAGGCGCTGGAGCCGTTGAGCACGAGTCCGCCACCATTTACGGTGGTGGAACCGGTGAAGGTGTTGTTGCCCTGCATGGTCAGGGTGCCGGTCCCGCTCTTGGCAAATGCGCCGGTGCCGGTGACCGCAGTGCTGTAAACCACGTTATTCGCGCCGATATCGATCGAGCCGCCGCCTGCGCCGATAGATAAGCCCTGGGCGGATAGGTCGTCGGTGTTTACGCCTTTATAAGTGAGGGAAGCGTTGTTGACAGAGATGGCGCCCGAGCCGAGGCCGCCGGTGACGAAGCCGACGGAACCGCCCGTGATTGTTGTGCCTCCGGAGTAGGTGTTGGCACTATCGAGATCGAGGGAGCCCGCGCCGGATTTACTGAGGCTTCCGGTGCCGGAGATGGCGCCTGAGACGGATAGAGCGGAGCCGGAGGCAACCGAGGCGACGGTGTTTGAGGCGAGTGCTACCGGAGCACTGATGGTATGCGAGCCGCTGCTGACGATGACGCTCGCTTGGCTTACGCCGCTATCGAGGGAGAGCGTGCCGCCGGAACCGGCGGCGATGGTGTAGCCGTTGGCGCTGTCGAGAGTAAGGCCGCCGACGGTTTTAGATCCGTCAAGAGTGATGGCGGCAGGTGACGAAAGCGCCTTGTTTAGGATAGCCCCTTCACCCGCGCCGTTCGGAACCGCGCCGCTCCAATTACCGGCGGTGTTCCAGCTGCCGCCCGAGTCGACGTTCCAGTTGGAGAGGACGGCGGCGATATAGATTTGGAGAGTCACGAAGCCGCCCGAGGAGCCGAAGGTGTAGCCGTAACCCGCCTGGGGATTCAGGACGGAGAGAGCTCCGGTGCCGGTGCCTTGGATCGAGCCGGCATACTGGACGAGGTTATAGTTCCCCGTGGTGGTCCAGCCATTGAGCGTATTCTCGGCGAAAATATTGAAACCGCCTCCGTTGAGGGTCAGGCCATCGGTGGTGGTGACGTTGATCCGGTCGTTGGCGGGAGTTCCGTTGAACTCGAAGTTGAAGATCGAACCGGAGGCGGCGTTGAGCGAGCCCACGGTGAGCGTGCCGACGCTGTTGCCGGGCGCGACGATTCCGCCCAACGCCACAGATACAGCGCCCGAGATCGTGCCCGTGCCGCCTAGGGTGCCACCGTTGGCGATCGAGACCGAGCCGGAGCCGGTGGCGGAGCCGGTGGTGTTGTTGGCCCTGAGCGTGCCGGCCGACACGGTGGTGCCGCCCGAGTAGGTGTTGGAACCATTCAGGGCGAGGGTGCCGGTGCCGGATTTGGTGATGGCAATGGTGCCTGCGGCGCCGTCCTGCACGAGACCGGCATAAGCGGAGGAGCCCGTGTTGTTGACGGTGAGGGTAGAGGAACCGGCCGTTCCATTTTCGATCACAGGCGTGCCGACGATGGCGTTGCTGTTTAAGCCGGCGACGGTCACGCTCTGGCCGTTGAGTTGTAGCGTGGCGGTGCTGCCGGAGCCGAACGCGACCGATCCCGAGCCAAGCGCGGTTGCGGCACCGAGTCGGGTCGTGCCGGCATTAAGCGACCACGATCCGGTATAGTTGCTCGATTGCCCAAGTAAAACGGTGCCAGGGCCGGATACGTTAAGAACCGTGTCCGAGGCGCCGCCGGTAAGATCGTTGGCGGCATTGCCGATGGTAAAGACATCGCCGGAGCCGGTGGTGGAAAGCGTCGCGGAAGAGGAGGCAACGGTCGTAACGTTTACGCGGCCGTTGGTGGCTGCGGTTCCGTTGGAACGGATGGTGCCTCCGTTGTTCAGGTTCAGGGATAGACCGTTATCCAAGGTGATTCCCGAATCGATTCGCAGCGTGCCGGTGCTGTTGACGCTGACTTGGTTTGTGTTGGCTGTCGCGTTTGTTCCGAGCGCGCCGTTGTTTGCGGCGACCAAAGTGCCGGCATTAACCTGAATGCCATTGGCGGCGGTGGTGGCTCCGGTTCCTGTGAAGGTGTTTGCTCCGGAAAGAATCCAAGTTCCAGCGCCAGTTTTGGTGATGACGTTGACTGCTTGTAATGCGGTCGCATTGGTGAGCGCGGAACTGATCGTGTTGGTCCCCGTGTTCGAGCCGCCCAAGGTCAAGGTCGTCGGGCGGCCATTGGCGTTGGTGAGGGTATTAGCGGCGACATTGAAGGTAAATGTCGCGGACTCGGTGGTGGAGTTGTTGAGGAACGAGTAGGCTCCGTTGTTGCTGGAATTCTGCCGAACCTGCCAGGTATTGCCGAAGACCTGCGCGCTGGTGGAGTTGGCGTTCATCGTGATCGAGCCGCCATTGCGCAGGTAGAGGAGACCGCCGGTGAAGCTGTATGCTCCGACACCGGTGTCGAACACCATGGAATTGATGAAACGGAGGTTATCGATCGCGATAGTCGTGTTGGTCGAGCCGGAGTTGAAGGTGACAACGTCCGTATTCCCGGTGTTGTTGCTTGCCGCACCGCTTGCGCCCGGGACGGTGCCGCCCCAATTCGCCGCCGTGATCCAATCGCCGGTTCCAGCGGTAGAACTCCAAGTGCCGTTCGCGGCTTGGGCCGATTGTGTGAGTGCCGTCGCGAGCATGGTCGCGAGCAGAAGGCGGGCGGCAGGGGAATTGCCGGCGGAGGGTTTGTTCTTCGAAGCAGTCGGGGTTTTCATAGGCTGGAACTCAAGAAGTATGGGGTTATGTTATTGGGTGAAATTGTTACTCACGGCTGCCAGACGGTGGCCTCGGGCGTGGCGGCCGGGCCGACGTTGACGTGGGTGCCGTCGGGGCGGATCAGCTTGATCCAATACCAATACTTCACGGTGAGGTCGGGCACCTGATCGAGCAGCTGGGTCACATCGGTCCGCGCGGTGTTCACGCGGCCGCGGCCGGCGGTGGAGGAATTGGTGTTACGAAAGATTTCCACCCGGATGAAATTTCCTTCGGGTAACTTCCACGTGAGCAGAACCTCGTTGCCGGTGCGGGCCGCCTCGATGCTGCCGGCAAACGGGACGGCGGCCGGCGGAGTGGTTTCCGCCGCAGGGCAGAGCGCCGCCGTCATCGGCAGGGCGAGGGCAAGCAAAAGCACGAAGTTACAAGAGGCCATTCGGGGTGGGGCGCTATTCGGGGGTGTTTGTAAATTGAATACCTTTATCGCCGGCGGACAGACCGGCCGATTCTTACAGTCAAAATCGAGTTGTCTTATCGTCCCCGTTTCTTGCTGGATACTCCGTCGGGCGTGATCGCGATGACCGTCGCTCCCAGCGGCGCGAGGGTGAGGGTGCGGGCCGCCGGCCGGCCGGTCAGCAGGTCTACTCCGCGGTGCGCACCGAGTGGCACGCTGACCGGGGTGTGGCGGTGGTTGAGCACAAACAGGTGGCGGGTGCCATCCGCGGAGACGCGTTCCGAGGCTTCGACCTCGGAGGGGGTGGCAAGCACGGGCGCGACGCCGGCCTCCGCGGCGAGGAAGGCGGCGAGGGCGTCCCAGCCCGGGGCGTCGAGGCCGGCCGCGAGGTAGAGGGCGCGGCCGGAGCCGACGCGGCGGCGGGTGAGGGCGGGGCCGCCGGCGGTGAGGTCGGCGGCGAAGGTGGCGAGCACCTCGGCGTCCTCGACGCGCACAAACTCGGACCATTCGCGGCAGGCCAGTTTTGCGCCCCCCTTGCCGGGCAGGCGGAAGGAGTTGGTAAAGCGGTCGCCGAGCGGGGCCCATTCCTCGACCCAGACGCCGAGGGTGTCGCGCAGCAGGCCGGGGTAGCCGCCGGGGACGACACGTTCGTCGGCGTCGACGATGCCGGTCGCGTAGGTGGCGACGAGCGTGCCGCCCTTTTGGGCGAAGGCGGAGAGGTTGGCCGCGCCAGCCGGGGTGAGCAGATAGAGAATGGGGGCGACGACCAGGGCGTAGCCGGAGAGGTCGGCCTCGGGGTGGACAAAATCGATGGCGTAATTCTGGGTGTAGAAGGCGCGGTGCACGGCGTGCAGGGTCGCCATGTAGTCGAGCTTGGTGGGGCGGGCCTCGAGCTCGAGGGCCCACCACGCGGCCCAATCCATCACGATGGCGACCCGCGCGCGGATGACGGAGCCGGCGACGGGAGCGAGCAGGCGGAGTTCGGCGCCGAGCGCGCGCACCTCGGCGTGGATGCGGCTGCGCTCGGGGTCCACGTGGGCGACCATCGCGCTGTGGTATTTCTCCGCGCCGGAGAGGGAGGCGCGCCACTGGAAAAACATCACGCCGTCGGCGCCGCGGGCCACGGCCTGGAGGCTTTGCAGGCGCATCAGGCCGGCGGGCTTGGGGCGGTTGAAGGCGCGCCAGTTTACCGCCGAGGTTGCGGCCTCCATCAGGACAAAGGGCAGGCCGGGCTTGAGCGAGCGGGTCAGGTCGTGGCCCACGGCGCCCCAGTGGCGGCCTTCGTCGGGCAGGGCGGGGTCGGGGTAGGAATCCCAGGCGGCGAAATCCATCTCCCGGGCCCACGCGTGGTAGTCGAGGGGCTTGAAGAACGCCATCAGGTTGGTCGTGACGGGCACGTCGGGCGAGGCGGCCTTCAGGATGGCACGCTCCATCTTGTAGAGGTCGAAGAAGGCCTCGTGGGTGAAGCGTTTGAAATCGAGCTGCTGGGCGGGGTTGCTGGCGTAGGGGGCGCGGCGGGGCGTGTGGATCTCGTCCCAGTCGCCGTAGAGCTGGCTCCAGAAGGCGGTGCCCCAGGCGGCGTTGAGGGCGGCGAGGGTTTTGTATTTGGTTTTCAACCACACCCGGAACGCTCGCGTGCTGTGCGGGCCGTGGCACTCGTTCATGTGGCAGGCGAACTCGTTGCCCACGTGCCAGACGGCGAGCGCGGGGTGTTTCGCGTAGCGTTTGGCGAGGCGGCGCACGAGGGCGGCGGCGTGGCGGCGGTAGTCGGGCGAACTGGGGGAAAACTGCTGGCGCGAGCCGATGTGGAGCGTGACGCCGTCGGCGGTCACCGGAAGGGAATCGGGATGAAGCCGGGCCAGCCAGGCCGGCGGCGAGGCGGTGGTGGTGGCGAGGCAGACCCGGACGCCGTGGGCGTGGAGCAAATCCATGACGCGGTCGAGCCAGACGAAGTCCCAGGTCTTGGGCGTCGGCTGGATGCGGGACCAGGCGAAGATGCCCACGCTCACGAGGTTCACGCCGGCCTCGCGCATGAGGCGGGCGTCCTCGGCCCAGACGGACTCGGGCCATTGTTCGGGGTTGTAGTCGCCGCCGTAGGCGAGCGTGGAGGGGAGGGCGGGGAGGAGCATGCGGAAACCGGGGGGGGATGGAGTTGACGGGCGAAGGAGGGGCTGCCGGCGGGCGACGGGGAGTGGCGCGGAAGCGGGGCGGGATTCTTACCGTCAGGCTCTTTCCGGATGGCCTCCGCGCAATGAAGACGGAAGCTGACAGTATGAAGCAAACGAGGCTTGGCGCGTGTCTTGGGGCGGGCCTCGGCCTCGTTTGCGCCGCTTCGGCGGCGGCGGGCGAGGTCGTGGCGCGGGATGGCTTTCGCGACGGGCTGGCGGCGTGGGTGGTGGAGCAACAGCCGGGCGGGACGGTCGAGGCGCAGGATGGCGTGCTGACCATCGCGGACCGGGCGGGTTGCACGGTGTGGTGGCGGGCTCGTATGGAGGCGCCGCTGGTCATCCGTTACACCGCGACGATGAAACACGACGCGCGCGTCTCCGATCTGAACTGTTTCTGGATGGCCGTGGATCCGCGGAGTCCGGACGATCTGTTCGCGCCGGGGCATGGGCGCGATGGGCGGTTCGGCACCTACGACGGGCTCGCGACCTACTATGTCGGCTGCGGGGGAAACGGAAACACGACCACGCGGTTCCGGCGATACGACGGCCGGGGGGCGAGGCCGTTGCTGCCGGAGCACGATTTAAAGGAGTCGGCGGCGCTGCTTGAGGCGGAGCGGGCCTACCGCATCGAAATCACGGTGAACGCGGAGGGACGCACCACGTGGGCGCGGGACGGCGTCGTCTGGTTCACGCACTTGGATCCGGAGCCGCTTCGTTCCGGCTGGTTCGGGTTTCGCACGGTGGATTCGCGGATCGAGATCACGGATTTCGTCGTCGAGCGGCCCTGAGCGGCGGGCCTGCGGCGGTAGCGCGGGCTCGGTGTCCCGAGGGGAAATTAGTTTAATCCGTAATCGAGAGATGTTCGGCGCGGTAGGCCTCGGCGAGGAGCACGATCGGGTGGGCGACGCGCGGTGCGGAGCCGGGGGAAAGAACGGTGCGCAGGCCGGTTTCGAGTTGCAGGTGGCAGCCGGGGTTGGCGGTGGCGACGGTTTGGGCGCCGGTGGCGAGCACGTGGTCGATCTTGCGTTCCTGGAGGCGCGCGGCGGTGTCGGGTTGGGTGATGTTGTAGATGCCGGCGCTGCCGCAGCACCACTGGGCCTCGGCGCATTCGCGCAAATCGACGCCGGGCAGGGCGCGGAGGATGGCCCGGGGTTGGGCGCTGATTTTCTGGCCGTGGCAGAGGTGACACGACTCGTGGTAGGTGACGGGGGTGGTCGGCGCGGGGCGTGAAACGGGTCCGGCGGGTCGGCGGAAATCAATCGCGACGAGGTATTCGTGGATGTCCTTCAGCTTCCGGTCCCAGGCGGCGGCGTGGGCGGCGGAGGCGGGGTCGTCGTGCAGCAGGTGACCGTAGGTCTTGAGGTGGGAGCCGCAGCCGCCGGCGTTGCTGATGACGGCGTCGAAGGCGTCGGGGTTGAACAGGTCGAGTTGACGGCGGGCGAGGGCGCGGGCGGAGGCGAGGTCGCCGTTGTGCGCGTGGAGGGAACCGCAGCAGGGCTGGACGGGCGGGGTGTGGACCTCGCAGCCGTTGGCGAGCAGAACGTCCACGGTCGCGCGGTTGATTTCGCTGAAGGCCAGATCCTGCACGCAGCCGGTCAAAACCGCGACACGTCGCGCGGGGTCGGCGGGCCGGTCGGGTTGCTCGACCGGTCGCATCAGCTCATGGGAAAACCGCCGCCGGATGACCGGGGCCTGCGGTTCGAGGCGGCGCAGGGTGGCGGGCAGGAGTTTGGTCAGGCCGGCGCGGCGGGCGAAGGACTGGAGACCGGAGGCCTGCCAGAGCCACAGGGCGCGGCCCACGAGGCGGAGCAGGCGGGGGCGGGTGAAGAGGAATTTGACGACCCAGAAGCGAATGAGGCCGCGCTTCGGTGTATCCAATACGCCCTGGCGCTCGACCTCGGCGCGGGCGGTTTCGAAAAGCTCGGCGTAGTTCACGCCCGCCGGGCAGGCGGTGGTGCAGGCGAGGCAGCCGAGGCAGTAATACATCTCGTCGCCGAAGGCCTTCGACACCGCGAGTTCGCCGTCGGCGATGGCGCGCATGAGGGCGATGCGGCCGCGCGGGCCGTGCTTTTCCAGCTTGGTCTCGTCGTAGGTGGGGCAGGTCGGCAGGCACAGGCCGCAGTGCATGCATTGCTGGAGCACCGAGTAGTCGAGGCCGACGAGGAGATTGGCGGACTGCGGAGTCGGAGTTTTAACCACGGATTTCACGGATGCGCACGGAGAGTCGGGATTTTTTAAACGCGGATCGCGCGGATTGGCGCGGATAACGAAGATGGTTTGGTTTTATCTGCGTTCATCCGCGTTATCCGCGGTTAAGATTTTAGTCGAAGATTTTGCCGGGGTTGAGCAGGCCGTTGGGATCGAGGGCACGCTTCACCAGGCGCAGGAGTTCGTAGGACTGGTCGCCGAGCTGGCGTTTCAGGAAGGGCTTTTTGGCCAGGCCCACGCCGTGTTCCCCGGTGATGGTGCCGCCGCGTTTGAGCGTTTCCTCGACGATGTCGGCGAGGGCCGATTCGACGCGGTGCATCTCGGCCGCGTCGCGTTCGTCGGTGAGGATGGTCGGGTGGAGGTTGCCGTCGCCGAAGTGGCCGAAGGTCGCGATGTTCAGGTCATGTTTGGTCGCGATGGCGTCGACGGCGCGGATCATGCCGGCGAGTTCGCTGCGGGGCACGGTGACGTCCTCAAGGATGGTGGTCGGGCGGAGGCGGGCGAGGGCGGAGAAGGCGCTGCGGCGGGCGGTGGCGAGCTGGGTGGCCTCGGCGGCGGTGGCGGCGCGGCGCACGGACGTGGCGCCGTGGGCGTGGCAAAGGTTTTCGATGGCGTCGGCCTCGTCGGCGACGGCGGCGGGGTGGCCGTCGGTCTCGATCAGCAGTATGGCGGCGGCGTCGCGGGGGAGGCCGACTTTGGCGAAGTCCTCGACGCAGCGCAGGGTTTTTTGGTCGAGGAATTCCAGGGTGCAGGGGATGATCTTGGCGGCGATGATGGCCGAGACGGTTTCCGCGGCGGCGTCCATCGCGCCGAAGGTGGCCAGCAGCGTCTGGCGGGCGGCGGGTTTGGGAAGGAGTTTGAGGAGGACCTGGGTGACGACGCCGAGGGTGCCTTCGCTGCCGATGAAAAGGTCGCGCAAGTTGTAACCGGCGACGTCCTTCACGCACTTGGAGCCGAGCCAGCAAATGGAGCCGTCGGCGAGGACGACCTCCAGGCCGATGACGTAATCGCGGGTGACGCCGTATTTGAGGCCGCGCAGGCCGCCGGAATTCTCGGCCACATTTCCGCCGATGGTGCTGATCTTCATCGAGCCGGGGTCGGGGGGGTAGAAAAGGCCGGCGGCGTCGGCGGTCTCGTAGATCTTTTGGGTGATGACGCCGGCCTCGGCGCGTAGGGTGAGGTTGGCGGGGTCGAGCTCGAGGATGCGGTCCATCTTCACCAGACAAAGCACCACGCAACCGGCGAGGGGCACGCTGCCGCCGGATAGGCCGGTGCCGCTGCCCCGGGTGACGACCGGGACGCGGTGTTCGCGGGCGAGACGGAGAGCGAAGGCGACGTCGGCGGCGTCGCGCGGGAAGGCGACGCAGGCGGGCAGTTGTTTCAGCGCGGCGGTGCCGTCGAAGCCGTAGGGCAGGATATCCTCGCGCGCGGTCAGCACGCGGTGGGAACCGAGGCGCTCGGCGAGGGCGGAGTCGAGAGTCGGAAGGGTGGCCACGAGGGAGACGGGAAGGAGGTTGGGGAATGGGGTATGCTTGGTCGTAGAACGGCGTCGGTCGAGAATTCTGGGATGATGGCGGGAAATGAGATCGGCGAGGGCGTGGGAACGGTCGTCGTGGATTACGGATCAGGGGTAGCGGTTGGCCACCGGTGGGATTTGAGCGAGGCGGCTCCTTTGTCCAACGATCCGAAGGCGGCCCCATCCGGGCTTTTGGCCCCCGGCGCGGATACGCGTGGCTTTCGGCCGTTCGGCGGCAAGGTAATCGCAGCGCTTGCCTTGAACCGAACGCCGGCATTGCGGATACGCTTACCGCGCGATCGCGGCGTCACGGGATGTCGCGCATTTGCCGGCGGGCGAGCCAAGGATCGACCTGGGTGATCAGGAAGCGCGCCCAGGCGCCGCGCAGGCGGGCGAACCACGTGCGGGATTTCCCCCATGCGTCGTAGGTGATCGCCTTGGATTGGAGCAGGTCGGCGGCGAAGGTGGCTCCGGCCTCGGCGGCGAGGCGTGCGTCTTGCAGGTGGACCGTGAGCTCGTAGTTGATGGCGAGGGAGCGGGCGTCGAGGTTGGCGGAGCCGACGAAGACGGAGTCGTCCAGCAGCGCGAGTTTGGCGTGGAGGATCTGGGGTTGGTATTCCCAGATGCGAACGCCGTCCTTCAGCAGCGAACCGTAGAGCGACCGGGCGGCGTGCTGGGCCAGGGGAACATCCGTTTTGCCGGCAAGGAGCAGTTCGACCGTGCCGCCGCGCCGGGCCACGGCGCGCAAGGCCCGCCGCAGGCGGAGGCCGGGCACGAAGTAGGCGGACGCGATCCGCACGTGTTGGGCTTCGCGTAGCGTGGCCAGCAGTTCCCGGCTGAATTGGTTGCGCGTCAGGCGCGGTCCGCTGAACAGAATCGGGCCGGGTTGTTGATAAAACAAGGGGCGGCGCGGCGGCCCCTTGCGGAGACGGCGCATCAACCAGTTGCGGATCAGGTGGTCGGCAAACAGGCTGTCGAACGACGAGGCGAGCTGGCGCAGTGCGGCCGGGTCGCTCAGCTCCAGGCCGAAATCACGCCAGCCCGCCGAGATGCCGTCGCCGTCGTAGTCGGCGGCGATATTGAAGCCGCCGGTGATGGAGACGGCGTCGTCCACCAGGAGGAGCTTGCGATGGTTTCGCAGGGAGAAATGCCGGAAGGTAAGGGGATTGAATACGCGGACACCGCCGCCGGCGGCCTCGAGGTCGTGCCAATAGTCGGCCCGCAACGCCGAGGAGCCGGCGCCGTCGACGAGGACGCGCACGCCCACCCCGCGTGCCGCCGCGCGGGTGAGGGCCGCGAGGAAACGCGCGCCGACCACATCGTCGCCCCAGATGTAGGTCTCGCAGCGTATCGACGTCCGGGCGGCCTCGATCAATTCGAGCATCCTTCGGTAGGCGACCGCGCCGTTGGCGAGCCACTTGACGGCGTCGGGAGCCACCGGATGGCGGGGGTGCTGGGCAGGCGGAAGGGACACGGAGCGTCACCCCGTTACGCACGGCGGAGCGAGGGCCGGCAAGGGGGCTACTTCGCGGCGGGTTTGATCACGAAGACGATGGCGCGGGCCGGGTCGAGGTAGGCGCGGGCTAGGGTGTTCAACTCCTCCAGCGTCACGGATTCATAGTCGGTCCGGCGGTTGCGGGCCCAGTCGAGCAGCCAGGGACGTTCCTGGGCGGCGCCGAGCACGGTGCGGCCCCAATAACCGTTGGTGCGCTCGCTCTCGCGCAGCATGGTGAGGATGGGCTGGCGGGCGCGGTTCAACTCGTCCGCCTCGACGCCTTTCGCGACGAGGTCGGCGGCGACGGCGAGGACGGCCGGGCGGATGCGGTCGAGGTCGTCGGGGTTGAGCACGATCTGGGCGGCCACGAAGTTGTAGGCCGGGTAGGTTTCGTTGGGCTGGCTGCCGGCGCTCGGGCTGTAGCTGCCGCCGAGCTCCTCGCGGATGGTTTTGAGCAGGCGGTTGCCCAGGATCTCGGCGAGGAGGTTGAGACGTCGCACGCGGGCGATGTCGCTGGCGTCGGCGGTGGGCCAGTAGAGGGCGAGGACGTCTTTCGGGATGGCGCCGGCGTAGGCGAGGGCCTGGTCCCCGGCGGGGGCGAGGGTGACGGCGCGGAGCTCGTCGTGGGCGGCCTTGGGCTGGCGGGGCGGGAGCGCGCCGAGGGTGGCGGCGACGGCGGCGATGGCGGCGTCGGGCTCGAGGTCGCCGACCAGACTCAGCTCGATCGGGCCGGCGCCGAGTTGGGGCGCGAGCCAGGCGCGGAGTTCGGCGAGGGTGCGTTGGCGGACCTCCTCGAGGCGGGGCAGGCCGAAGCGCGGGTCGCCGGCGGCGAGGATGCGGGGCGCGTCGATGCGGAGCGGGCCGGACGGATCGGTGGCGAGGCGAGCGTAGAAGGGCTCGAGCTGGCGGCGGGTCGTCAACTCGGCCTCGGGCCGGTAGCCGGGATCGGCGATCTGGGCCGCGAGGAGCTGGAGCTGGAGGACGAGGTCGGCCGGGGTGGTGTCGCCGGCGAAGACGAGCGCGTCGGGCGCCACCTTCAGGGCGACGCCGACGTTTCGGCCGGCGAGGATGCGGCGGAGTTCGTCGGCGGAGTGTAGGCCCAGGCCGCCGGCGGTGAAGGCCACGTTGCCGAAGAAGGCGAGGCCGGGCTGGTCGCGCGGCTCGGTCAGCTGACCGTCGCCGACGCGGGCCTGGAGCGAGATGGAGCCGACCGCGAAGGCGGTGCGTTTCAGATTCAGGCGGACGCCGTTGGCGAACACGACCTGCTCGATTTCGAGGTCCTCGACGTGGCGGCGCGAGGCGACGGCGCCGGCGGGGCCGAAATCGGTGTAGGCCCAGGGGGCGTCGACGCGTTCGGCGGGGGCGGCGACCTCGGTCGCCTCGGCGGCGGCGTGGACGCGGGCGACCTCGGCGGCGGCGGAGCCGGGCGTGCCGTCGCCGAGTTTGGCGTTGCCGATCACGGCGACGCGGACGCCGGTGGCGCTGCTCCAATCGGCCTTCAGGGCCTCGTGGCACTCTTCCAGGGTGATTTGTTCGAGGGCGGGTCCGAGCAGGGCGAGGTCGGCGTCGGGCGCGGTGGGTATGGCGCCCTCGATGAAGGCTTCGACCAGCGCGTCGGCGCGTTCCTCGGAGCGGCGGGTGGCGTCGGTTTTGACCGCTTGTTCGAGGGCGTTGCGTTGATCGGCGACGGCCTCGCGCAGCTCGGCGGCGCGGAAACCGAAACGCAGGGCGCGACGCAGCTCGTTTTCGCCCACCGCGAGGGTTTCGGCCCACTTGCCGGGGCGGGCGATGAGGTTGAAATCAGCGCCGTCGAACACGGAGGGAAAACCGTCGTGGCCGGCGACGGCGCGGACGAAGGGGGCGGTCTCGGCTTTGGCGAGCTCGGCGAGGCGGCGGTTGAGCATGGCGTAGGCGAGTTCGCGCGGCAGTTGGCGGAGGCGTTTGGCGGCCGTGTCGGGCGTGAGGTCTGGCGGGCGCACGACCTGGAGGGTCACCGCGGTGGAGCTGGCTTCGGGTTCGTGGTGGTGGCCGAAGCGCGGCGCGGCGGGGTCGGGCGTGGCGGCGAGGTCGGGCGCGGGGCGGGCGGGGGCGCGGTCGGCGAGGGGACCGAAAGCCTCGCGCAACCGGGTTTCCACGGCGGCGGGATCGAGGTCGCCGATGGCGATCACGGCGAGGCGGGACGGGCGATACCAGGTGTCGTAGAAATCGGCGAACTGGTCGCGGCCGGCGGTTTTGAGCACCGGTTCGAGGCCGATGGGCAGGCGGGAGGGGAGGAGCGAGTTGCCGAGGAAAAACTCATAGCCGGCGATGGCGGCGCGGTAGTCGGCCGAGTCGCGGGCGAGTTTCTCGGAGAGAACGACGCCGCGTTCGCGTTCGATTTCCTCGGGTTTGAGGAGCAGGCGGCCGGCGAAATCGGACAGCACCCGGAAGCCCTCCGCGACGGTTTCCGGCCGGGTGTCGGGCAGGTCGAGCATGTAGACCGTGCGGTCGAAGGAGGTGTAGGCGTTGGTGTCGCCGCCGAAGTTCATCCCCATGCGCTGGAAAAAATCCACCAGCGTGCCGGGCGCGTAGTGTTCGCTGCCGTTGAAGGCCATGTGTTCGAGGAAGTGGGCGAGGCCGCGCTGGGCCTCGGTCTCGTGGAGCGAACCGGCGGCGACCACGAGGCGGAGGGCGGCGCGGGCGCGGGGCTCGGGGTTGGCGCGGACGGCGTAGCGCAGGCCGTTGGGCAGGACGCCGACGACAAGGGCGGGATCGGGGGCGAGGTCGGTCGAGCCGGCGGCGGGGGGGAACAACAGCGGCGGGCGGGCGTCGGCGGCGGCCAGGGGGCGGGTGAAGCCGACGAGAAGCAGGGCGGCGGCGAGGAGGAAGCGGGGGAAGCGCATGGGAGGATGAGCGCCGGCCAGGGGCCGGGGACCAAGGAAAAAGGGTGGGCTGTGAATTGTTTTGAGCGCGCGCGGGCCTTCGGGTTCCTAGGCGGATTGGTTTTATCGCATGCTCTGGTTGTATCGCCTTCTCTTTCTTCCCCTGGTCCTGCTGGCCGCGCCCTACTACGGCTGGCGGATGCGGCGGCGCGGGGGCTACGGGGCGCACTTCGGACAGCGTTTCGGGGACGTGCCGGCCTTGCCACCGAAGCGTGCCGGGGTGCGGCGGATCTGGTTGCAGGCGGTCAGCGTGGGCGAGTTGAACGCCGTCGCGCCGCTGATCGAGGCGTGGCGGGCTGATCCGGCGGTGGAGGTCTACCTCACCACGACCACGAGCACCGGGTATGCGCTGGCGGCGGAGCGCTATCTCGCGAAGGGCCGGGTCGTCGGGCTCGGGTATTTCCCGTTGGATTTCTGGGCCTGCTCGGCGCGGACCTGGCGGGCGGTGGCGCCGGATCTGGCCTTGTTGACCGAGGGGGAGCGCTGGCCGGAGCACCTCGCGCAGGCGGCGCGGCGGGGCGTGCCGGTGGTGGCGATCAACGCGCGGCTCTCCGACCGGAGTTTCGGCCGCATGCGCCGGCTCGGGCCGCTGGCGCGCTTGTTGGTCGGCGGTCTCACGCGGGTGCTGGCGGCGAGCGCGGCGGACGCGGAGCGCTTCGCCGGTTTCGGCGTGGCGGGTGAGCGTATCGAGGTGACCGGCAACCTGAAACTCGACGCCAATCCGCCGGAACTGTCGCCCGGGGAACAGGCGCGGTTGCGGGCCGAGCTCGGGGTGGGGGACGCGCCGTTGCTGCTCGGGGCTTCGACCTGGCCGGGGGAGGAGGCGGCGCTGCTGGCGGCGTGGCGCGGGATCGCGGCGGCGGGGTGGAAACTCGTGCTCGTGCCGCGGCACGCCGAGCGCCGAGGGGAGATCGAGGCGCTGCTGGCGGCGGCCGGCGTGCGGTATCATCTGCGTTCGCGCGGGCCGGCGGCGGGCGAGGTCGACGTGGCGTTGGCGGACACGACCGGTGAGCTGGCGCGCCTGTTGACCCTGGCGGAATTGGTTTTTGTCGGCAAAACCCTGCCGCCCCACACCGAGGGTCAGACCCCGGTGGAGGCGGCGGCGCAGGGGCGGGCGGTGTTGTTCGGGCCGGGCGTGGCGAACTTCCGCGTCATCGCGCGCGAACTGGTCGCGGTCGGCGCGGCGGCGAAGGTCGCGGACGCGGAGGGACTTGCGGTCCGGGTGGGCGAGCTCGTGGCCGACCCGGCGGAGCGGGCGCGGTTCGGCGCGGCCGGGCGGCGCTGGCAGGCGGGCAACCGGGGCGCGGCGGCCCGCACGCTGGCGGCGATCGCGAAGATTCCGCGCGGGGCGAATTAAAGGTTGATCGGCGGCGGCACGCCCCTTGCGTTAGAACCTTTCGCGGATGCAAAACCACGGCCCGAAGCGCGTCTACACCCCACACTCGCTGGAATTCTGGTTCACCCGGTTGGAGCACAACTGGGAGACGTATTTCACCGCCGAACAACTCGAACGGGGCCATGCCATCTACCGCGATGGCGAAGTGCGCGAACTGGAGCTGACCGCGACCGACGCGATCGTGCACCGGCGGATCGACAAGCGCGACGAATACGCGGTGATCGAGTGGGCCGAAAAGGGCTTTGCGGTTCGTTCGTCCTCGACCGATCTCGATGCCGCCAAGGCGCTCGCGGTGGCGGGTCTGCATGAAATCGAGGAACTGGTTGCGGACGAAATCTCGCCGTTGCCGGAGGATTTGCCGACGCCGCCCGCGGACACCGCGTCGAGTGTTCATGGACACGGTCACGGTCCAGGACATAGCAACGGCCACGGTCACGGCCTTGCGCCCGCGAATGGTTTTGCACCGGAGCGCCGGGCCGCGCCGGCACGTCCGGCCGCCGCGCCCGTCGTCGGCGTGGGTGGCGGCGCGGGTCGTGCCAGCGCCCCCAGCGCGCCGCCTTCCGCCCTCGCCAAAGGGACGCGCACTTTGTTGCTGGCCTTCGCGACCACCGAGGAGGGGCTGGGTTTCTCGGCCTGGTGGCTGGCGGCGGACAAATCCCGCGTGCCCGCGCTCGGGCCGGGCTCCCGCACGCCTGGGCTGCCGCTGGTCGGCTCGGGCGAGCGCGCCAAGCTCATCGGCCTCGCGTCCTACGCGCGCAAGGCGCACTTCGTGTATCGCCAGGAGACGGGCGTCTACCTGATGGGTTCGGTGGCGGAGATCCCGAACTTCCTGCGCTCCACCCTGCCGGCGTGGAAAAAAATCTTCGGCATCGATCTCGACCCCGCCTCGACCCTCCTGCTCAAGGGCCCGCAGGACGTGACCATCGAGGCGGTCGCCGCCACCACGCGGCGCGGCGCGAAGGGAGCGGGGCTCGAGTCGGCCCTCGACCTGCGGTGGATTTTCAAGGCCGGCGAGCGCCTGCTCACAGAGGCCGAGGTGAAGACGCTCACGGCGAAAAACACCACGCCCGTGATCCTGCCCAGCGTGGGCATCGTGACCCTGCCGGTGGAGAAACTGGCGGTGGTGCGGGCCTGGGAAAAGGGCGCGGCGGAGACCCATGGCGACGGCGCGATGTCGCCCTACCTGATTTTTTCCCTCTTCAGCGACGCGCGTTTCAAACTCACCCTTTCGCCCGAGCTGGCGGCGTGGCGCGAGAGCGTGTTGAAGGGCCCGCAGGCCGCGCCGGATCTGCCCGAGCGGCTGCGTTCCTACCAGCGGCGCGGCGTGGAGTGGATGGCCCACCTCGCGGACAAGGGTTGCCACGGCCTGCTGGCGGACGAGATGGGCCTGGGCAAGACTCTCCAGGTCATCACCCTGCTGGCGACCCGGCGCATCGACGATCTGCCCAGCCTCATCGTGTGCCCGGCCAGCGTGGTGCCGGTCTGGCGGGAGGAAATCGCCCGCTTCCACCCCGAGCTGGCCATCGACATCCTCAAAACCGGGAACGATTTCTCCACGCGGGGCGCTCCGTGCGTATGGCTTTCCAGCTACACCCAGCTGCGCAAGCATCGCGCCATCCTGGCCAAGCACCGTTTCGGCTACGCGGTGCTCGACGAGGGTCAGTTCATCAAAAACCCGGACGCGAAGGTCACCCAGACCTGCTTCGCCATCCGCGCCGCGCATCGCATCGTGCTCAGCGGCACGCCGCTGGAGAACCGCCAGCTCGATCTGTGGTCGATCTTCCGCTACCTGCTCCCGGGCCTGCTCGGGTCGCGCATGGCCTTTGAAAACGCCATCGTTGCCGACCGCGCCGGCACGCTCTCGCGGCTGCGGGCCCAGCTCGCGCCCTTCATGCTGCGCCGCACCAAGGCCGAGGTGGCCTCCGAGCTGCCGCCCAAGCAGGAGATGGAACTCATCTGCCCGCTCAGCGATGTGCAGCGCGAGGAATACGCCCGCATTTGCAACGAGGGCCTTTCGCGCCTCGGCGACGACGTCGGCGCGGCCATGCGCGAAAAGAGTTTCGGTTTCCTCGCCCTGCTCACCCGTTTGCGCCAGGTTTGTTGCGACCCCGAC
Source organism: Opitutaceae bacterium (assembly GCA_027482905.1). Taxonomy (GTDB): domain Bacteria; phylum Verrucomicrobiota; class Verrucomicrobiia; order Opitutales; family Opitutaceae; genus IMCC26134_A. The sequence continues at coordinate 4,379 of JAIXVP010000302.1, read as the reverse complement.
ATGCTGCCCTGGCGCAAGTCGCCGCTGGCCGATTCCGGCAAGATCACCCTGCTGATCGAGAAACTCGCGGAGATCGTCGGTAGCGGTCACAAGGTCGTGATCTTCTCCCAATTCGTGATGCTGCTCGACCGGGTGAAGGAGGCGTTGAACAAAAACTTCCCCGACCTGCCGCGCCACGAGTTGACCGGCATGACGCTGGACCGTCAGCGCCCGGTGCAGGCCTTCCAGGCGGCGGAGGGCGCGGCGGTGATGCTGGTCTCGCTCAAGGCGGCCGGCACGGGCATCACGTTGCACGCGGCCGACTATGTTTTTCTGCTCGACCCGTGGTGGAACCCGGCGGTCGAGGCGCAGGCGGTGGACCGGGTGCACCGGCTCGGCCAGAAGAGCACGGTCTTCGTCTACCGCATGGTCACGGCCGGCACGATCGAGGAGCGCATCGAGGCGCTCAAGGCGTCGAAGAAAAACCTCTTCAACCAGGTCGTGGGCGGTCTCGACGGCGACTTCGATCTCAGCCAGCACTTCGTGTCGCTGCGCGACCTGGTGCAGCTCACCGGGACGGCCAGCGTGGAGACGGCCGAGGTCGCGGGCGGCGAGCCGACGACGGAAACGGGGTCGGGTCCGGGCGTGGGTGCCGCGTAAACTTGGGCAAACGCCGTTTCCAACCTCCGCGTCCGTCAGGCCGTAAAGGGAGAGGTTTTGCGCTTTGGGATTGGTCTGCGTTGGTTTTGGCGTCTTCCATCCGCGCATGAACAGCATGACTGGTTTTGGGCGTGCCGCCGCCGCCCTCGGAGCGGCCACCGTGTCGGTTCGCGTGGCCTCGGTTAACCGCAAGGCGTTCGATCTCAAGGTATCGCTGCCCGAGGCGTGGAGCGAATTGGAGAGCGCGATCGCCGACGAGGTCCGAAAGGTCGCCGCACGCGGCGCGATCCAGCTTCGCGTCGAGCTGGCCGCCGCCGGCGGCGCGGGGGAGGTCGATTTCGACGAGGCGGCCGCCGCGGCGTGGCTGGCGCGCCTGCGGAATTTCGCCGCCGGACAAGGCCATGCGCTCGTGCTCGACGCGCCGACCATCTCGGCGGTGGCGGGGCAGTTTCGCCGGCGAGTCGAGCCGCCCGTCGTAGCCGAAGCGCAGCCGGTCGTGCTCGCGGCGGTGCGCGAGGCGCTGGCCGGTTTCGCCGCCATGCGCGCCGCCGAAGGGGCGGCCTTGAAGAAGGATTTCGAGACGCGACTCGCCCTTCTGGCCGTCCATATCGAGGCGATCGCGAAGCGCGCCCCGGCCGTGGTGACCGCGGCCCGCGAGGCATTGCTTAAACGCCTGCGCGAAGCCGGACTGGATCTGCGGGTGGACGACGAACGTGTTCTCAAGGAGATCGCGCTCTTCGCCGACCGCTGCGACATCGCGGAGGAGTTGACGCGTTTCCGCAGCCACCATGCTCAATTGGGCAAACTCGTCGCCGGCGGCGGCGAAATCGGACGCAAGGCCGAGTTCATCCTCCAGGAGATGGGCCGCGAGGTGAACACCACCGGGGCCAAGGCCAACGACTACGAGATCGCGCGTCTTGTTATAGAGCTAAAGAATGAACTCGAGCGGATCAAAGAGCAGATCGCCAACGTCGAGTAAAATAGTCCTCATCCCCCTGCCGATGACGTCAATCTGACCCATTTCAGGGGTCACTCCGTCGGAATCCGAAAGTCAATCGAGCCAGATGTGCCCGCCGGTCCAAGCACCTCGCCGACCGGTATCTAATCTAAGGACCCGAATTCCTCCGCAAAACGGGCAGGACACCTCTCCTTCTCCGACTTCGTGCCCTTCGTAGCGAATATTAGGCTCGTTTTTCGTTCTTCTGAATGTCGATTTTCAGGTCGTCGATCTTACGCTAATCACACAGGCCGAGACACCCAAAACAACAGCTCCGACGGACAGATAGCGCGTCCCCTCTTTGGTGATGGTTCTAATCTCCCCGGTTGAACCTCCGTAGCGGTTCGTGGGCGCATACTGCCAGTCCCTTGGTCGAAGTAGTCCCGCAGCACCTCCGATAATGAATATCATACCAATGGCTGCCGCGGCTTTCATGGTGCTGTTTGCATGATGATCTGTCAGGCTCATTTTTCGTTTGTATCATTGCCAGTGGAGCTTGGATTAACACTTCGCTCGAGGGAAGCGAGTCGCTCCGTCAAATGTCTAATCGCCAATTCGGCACGAACATTCACTTCATGGTCGATTTCAGCCTCTAATCGATCACGCGCGGCAGATCGTTTCTGCGACATTAAAATCACTGGTGCCTGGATAGCAGCAAGCATCGAAAGCATTAAGTTCAGGAATATATAAGGATAAGGATCGAAAGCAGCGTGGCGTGGGCCAAGAATCTCCGTGTTCAGAAATGCCCAAAACAATAGAAATACAGAAAAAATGCAGATAAACGTCCATGAGCCCCCAAAGGACGCTATGGCATCTGCTGCTTGTTCACCAAAGGTGCGGTGATCAGCAAATTCGCGGTTTGCATCACGTGGCTTGCTCAACCGGAAAAGAACCCCTTCTATGACCTCGCGCTCGTGACTGGTCAAGTGATCCCAATCCGCACGAAAAATCCTTTTCGCAACAACACTGGAATCCTCCATCGACGGTTTATCGCGTGAATGTGATTGCATAAGTGATAAAACTGCAAATCCCTCCCATTAGTAGCAATGCCAAAAGAAACAATGCGTCCGCATAACGCTCAACTCTTCTCATTCTGTTAGACCGACTTCGTAACGCCCAATATGATAAGAAGCAGGATGACATAAACAGAACCGCATCAGCGGCTACGAGATCGTCAGCGATTGAGATATTACGCTGTCCAGAAATCACAATCTTAAGGATTCCAATTACCGTAAGGCAGACGCCGACCATACCTGCAGACACCGTAAAAATGTGTATGCAAATGTTCGGCTCATCTATCTGTTTTTTGAAAGGTGTGGGCATTTCGTGATTTTTGTCTTACGTTAGAACTGAGCGAGACCGTTGCTTGGCGCGGCTCGTGCGCAAGCACGAGTCGTGAGAAGCATACGCATTGGCTCCACTGCCTTGTTATGCTCCGTTTTATTTGATCCAGAATCCTCCGACTTTCCCTTCTTTAACGCTAAGTGTGGCGAGAGCATCGTCTTTTCCGTCCTTAAAACTCAACTTCCACAAAGTGACATGAAAACCGTGCTGTTTTAGATCACCTAAATATGTGATTTCATATCCATCTTTGAATCTGGGCGCTAATTGAGTTGCGACAGAATCAAACCGCTCTTTCTTCAGTTTTTTGAACGCTGAGTCACCATCTGAAATGAACGAATCATAGTCCGACATCTGAATTGCGGTAATAATCTTTTCCGAAAATGCCCGGTCTTCTTTTGGGGCGTCCATAGCATTTACAATTGCCGCACTAGCGAAAAGCGTGGCGGCGATGATTAGTGAGCGTGGGATTTTGGTATTCATGTGTTTTTTGGGCTACCGTCGAGATTAGCCAGACGGATGATTGGCGCGGAGGCGGCTCCGCTGCATCCGTGACAAGCAATCGCATTGGCTCCGTCGCATGGTTAGGCTCCGTGATCTGATTCATATAATTTCAGAATCCAGTCTGCTCTTTCCGTGTTTCGAACTCGTATTTCATGCAGACTGCGATGCCTGCGGCGGCGCCAAGGCCTCCTGCAATCTTAGTGCATAGAAGTATTCGCCGATTCGATTTCTCAATGTCCTTCATGTTATGGCGAGCAAGGGTCTTGCTGCCAACTCCCGATTGTTGAAGGAAAACGACCAACGCGCAGAGTGCGGCGAGCAGCGTCGTTCCGGACAGGTAGACAAGAATACGAACCCACAATGGATCCTCTTTCTGGGGTTCAACCGTGTAGGGCTCAAACTTCATTTCGTTAGCGAGGTGGGGTTCGATTCGCAGGTGATTCTATTCTCAGTATGCCTAACGTCAAAAGTGAGCTGCGACCATACATGGCGCGAAGCCTGCGTAAGCAAGATTCGTGACCTGTATGGTCGTTGGCTGCAGCGCTTGGTTAGGCCATTTTTTCATCTTAGTTCGAAGGTTCGATCAAGAAAACCGGCCGGACACTCAAAAAAAACCAAGGTATAGGGATAGAGCTCAGCTACTCTTACATCGGCCGCCTTAATACGAGCAAGAATAGTTTCCTGAACGATATTTGGATAGTCATCAATCACGATGTCTGGGATTACTGTATGCTTAACCCTATAGCTCACTAAGATCTCTCTTTGGGTTAGATTGGCGAGGGTAGCACCGAAATCAGAAATCGAGCAATTCTTTAGAACCACGCTGATCTTTTCATCCGGAGGATAGTTTTTTGTGGGTGTAAAAGATAGTCTTACCTGTGAGGTGTTATTTAAAGTC
>JAIXVP010000382.1 GCA_027482905.1 Opitutaceae bacterium | reverse complement strand
GCGGCGCGCCCGACCGGCTGGCGGGGCGATGGGGTCCGGCTCGGGCTGGCGGCCTTGGGTTTCGGGCTGATCGCGCTGATCCATGGGGATGAATTCCGGCGCGCGATGGCGCTGGTGCCGCGGGTGGACACCGCGCAGGCCTACGGTCTGCCGGTGATTTCCTATCTCTGGCGCAACCCCGCCATGCTCCACGGGTGGCTGTTGGCCGGGCTTCTGCCGGGCTTCGGATTCTGGCTGTGGCGGGCTTGGCGGGGCCGCCTGATACCGGTGGGCGGGATGGGGCCGACGGAGAAGGCCTGGCTCCTGGCCGGTGCCGGCGCCTGGCTGCTTTGCTACGCGGTAAACACCAATTTCTGTTACCGGATCATTCTTTTGCTTCTGCCGGCCGCGGCGTGGCTGCGCATGGCCCAGGATTCGCCGACCGCCGGCCGGGCCCACGCGCGTTGGGCGGTGGGCGGCTTGATCGTCACGGTCTGGCTGGCGGTCTTTCACCCCGCGATGATGCAAATCTCGACCCAAACGGCGCTGCGGGCCTGCGCGTGGGCGCTCGGGTTGGAAAACGGGTTGGTGCTCGGTTTGACCCTATACCTCGTCTGGGAGGCCGGGCGCATCGTGATCGTGCGGTGGCGCGATTACGGGTTGGGCGGCGGACCGACCGCCTCTTCCAGTTCGGCGGCGCCGACTTCGTAGACGAACCACGTGTGCGCGACCCGGGCGTCGGCCGGGCGGGCGCGCAGGTGGTGCAGAAGCCGGCCAAAGCGGAGCTGGTCGAAATCGGTGAAAAGCTCGGCGAGTTCTTCGGCCGACAGACTCTCGCCGTCCGGTCCTAGTTTGGGGCCGGGTCGGTCCAGGGTGCGCAGCCAGGAGCGAAGTTTTTGGTAGCGGGCTTCATAGGGCGGAGTCCAGGGGCCGCGCACCCGGGTGTAGACGCGTTGCCAAGGGGTCGCGCCGATGGCGTAGCGGCCGGGCCGGAGCGGGGCGGGTGGGACGGGGGCGCCGGCACCGGGCGGGGTGGGTTCGGCGATGGGTTGGGCACGGATGCCGTAGGCGGCGGGATTATCGGTTCCGAAGTAGGCGAGGTGGAGCGGACCGGGCGCGGGGTGCGCCTCCAGCCACTCGGCTAGGGCGGGGAGATTTTGGCCCCAGTCGAGCGAGCTGTCCACGAGGTAGCGGTGGCCGCCGTCGGGGCCGCCGGCGAGGAAGTTGAAATAGGCCAGATACTGGGGGCGGATCGAAAACGACGAGCCGAGGTGCAGTCCGACCAGGCCCGCGACGAGGGCGAGCCGTAGGCGGCCACCCGTGCGGTCGGCCGGGGCGCAGACGGCCCCCGCGAGAACCGCGGCGAGGGCGTAGCAGGGCAGCAGGTGGCGATGGCCGATGTTCAGGCCGGAGGAGATGGCGAAGCCGGCGTAGACCGCGAGCCCGACCGCGAGCGGCAGGCAGCGATAGAGGCGCCGGCGTCCGCCCGGGCGGCGCAGGCCGAAAAGCAGGCCGGCGCCGCCGAGCAGGTGGAGCGCGAGTTCGGACGGCGTGCTTTTCAGCAGGTAGGCGACGGGAAAAAAGGCGACCCAACCATCGCCGCGCCAGTCGCCCGCGAAAAAGGCGAAGCGAAAGCGGCTGTGGCGTTCCACGAAGCCGAGCCCGTAGAGCCAGGCTTCGGGCAGGATCCGAGCGTCGGCGGCGACACGGACGAAAGCTTGCACCGGCCCGGGTCGGAGTTCGGCCGTATGGCCGGGAAGGAGCGTGCCGTCCGCCATGAGGTGTTCGATGCGTCGCGGGGGTGACATCAGGACATCCGCCCAAGGCTTGAAAAAACGGGCGGCGGAAACGGTCCCGTCGGGAGCGGCGGAGTAACGAAACCCGTAGGCGGCCCAGACCAGCCCCCAGGCCAAAATCACGGCGGCGAGACCGGCGCCCAACAAGGCGGGGGCGCGGCGGGCACCGCGCACGCGGCCTCCGAAAACGGGCAGGTCGGCCGGACGGAGCAGGCGGGAGGCGAGCAGAACGATCGCGATCGGCGGGAAAAGCACCGCCGAGTATTTTGCCAGGGCGAGGCCGGCGGCGGCTACCCCGGCGACGGCGATGCGCGCGAGGCTGACGCGGTGGCAAAGACGCCAAAAGGCGAGCAGGGCGGCGACGTAGCCGAGGGCGCCGGCGGTGTCCGAGGTGGCGAGGCCGGCGTGGGCCAGCAGGGTGGGGCTCAAGGCGGCGACGAAACCGGAGGCGAGGCCGCCGGCCGGTCCGAAAAGCGACCACGACCAAAGCGTGATCAGCAGCACCAGGGCGCCGCCGAGCAGGGCGATCATGAAGCGGGCGCGGGCGAGAACGGCGGCGGGGTCGTTGCCCATGCGGTGCATCAACTGGTCGCCGAGGGTCCAGATGTCCGCTTCGACGTAGGCCGGCTGGCCGGTCGAGGGCGGGTGGAAGTCCGGATCGGCGACGAGCGGCAGGGCGGCCCAAGCCTGGGGGAGCAGACCGTTTTCGGGTTGGAGGCGAAAGTCGTGTTCGCGCCAGTAGACCACGCCGGCGGCGAGGTGGGCGGGCTCGTCGAAGGCGCAGGAAAAGTGCCGGGAAACCGACCCCGCCAGCCACACGTGAAGTGTGGCGAGAAGGAGCGCCGCGAGGAGGCGAAAAGGGCGGGGCTTTGGCATGGACGGTGGCGGCGGGCGGGCTTTCGCTGCGCACTGTGTCCACGACGACTTCCCCTTCGCCAGTCCCGAATCGGTCGAGCTGGCGCGCGGCGGTCGGAAAGGCCGGGCCGGCCTGGGCGATGATCGCGGTGGTGCTGGGGTTTTACTGGGTTTTGCTGGGGCGGCCGGACTGGTTCGACCGGTGCGGACTGTCCCTGATGCGGGGCACCTGGTTCATGGATACCTGGGCGGTTTTGGCGGCGAGCGACGTGGCGGCGGCGGGGCAGGATCCGTTTGGTGCCAATTCGCTCTGGGTGCAGCACCTTTACCCCCGCGCTTGGTTCGGCTTGGCGACGCTGGGCGTGGATCGAGGCGACTTTTTATGGATCGGTTTGGGGCTGGTTCTGGTGTTCTTGGGCGCGAGCCTCATCTGGTTGCGGCCGCGGACCTGGATGCAGGCGGCGAGCGCGGTTTGCCTGCTCGGTTCGCCGGCGGTGGCGTTGGGTTTCAACCGGGCAAACACGGACCTGCTGATTTTTCTCCTGATGCTACTGTTGGTGGTCACGACCACCGCGCGTTCGCGTCTCGTGCGGGGGCTGGCGCCGGCCTGGGTGGTCGCGGGGGCGCTGTTGAAATTTTATCCCGTGTTCGCGGCGGCGGGCATCTGGTTTTGGTCGCGGACGCGCCGTGAACTCAGGGGGCAGGCCGCGTGGCTGTTCGGTTTGCTTGCGGTGGTGACGGTCCCGCTGGCGCAGGATTATGCCCGGGTGGCGACGGGACTGCCCGAGGGTTTCGGATTGTTCAAATTCGGCGCTTATCCGCGACCGGGCGCGGTGCCGGGTTGGTCGTGGATGCCGTGGTGTTTATTGGCCGTGGCCGGGGTTTGGGGTTGGCGTCGCGGAATGCGCGGGCCGGCGGAGGACGTGGGTGCCGAACGCGTGGAGAACGGCTTCGCAGTGGGGATGGGGCTGCTCGCGGGGTGTTTTCTGGCGGGAGGGGGTTACCTGTATCGATTGGTGTTCGCCCTTTTGCTGGTGCCATGGCTGTGGTCGCGGGGCGAAGCGGGTCGGCCGGGCCGGTGGCTGGCGCGGGTGGGATTGTGGGGAGCGGCGGGAGTGGCTTGGTTTGGGAGCTTGGTTTCGATGGCGGCCTTCGGGCTGGTTCGCGCGGGATCCACGGTTTCGGCGGAGATGATCCTAGGCTCTGCGGAGGAGGCGGGGGCCGCTCTGCAATGGCTGTGGATGGGGGTTTTGGTCGTGCTCTGGGCGGAGGCGGGCGCGCGCAAATGGCGGCGATTTCAAGACGAGCCCGCGAGTCACGGGGAGGTTCATGCGGACGCGGCGACAGTGGTTTTGGTGGTGAGGGATTGGCGGGGGGCGATCCGCGCGGCGCTGCCTTCCTGGGCTTCGAGCGGAGGGGTGTTGGCGGGATACTGGGTCTTGTTGAGTCATCCGGACTGGCTCGATTGGTGTGCCCTCACGCTGTATCGCGGGAACTGGTTCGGCGACACGTGGGTATTGCTGGCGGCGAGTGATTTACGAGCGGCGGGGCTGGATCCTTACGGGCCCAACCCCTTCGGTCTTGTGCACGTGTATCCCCGGGTGTGGTTTGGCCTGGCCGATCTCGGTTTGAACCGGGGTGACTTTATGTGGCTGGGTCTGCTGATCGGACTCGTTTTTCTGGGCGCGAGTCTTTGGTGGCTGCGGCCCAGGAGGTGGGGCGAGGCGGCAGCGGCGCTGGCGTTGTTGTGCTCGCCGGCTTTTATTCTGGGGTTTAACCGGGCGAACAACGACCTGATTATCCTGCTTTTAATGATGGGGTTGACGACGGTTCTGGCGGCGCGATCAAGTCGGATTCGCGCGTTGGGGCCGGCCCTGGTCGCGATGGGGGCGCTCCTGAAATTCTACCCGGTGCTGGCCGGATTGGGCGTGGTGTTTGGGCGCGGGAGTTGGCGGGAGAAGGTCGGGCAGGGAGTGGTTTTAACGGGGCTCTGCGCGCTATTGGCGGGACCGCTCCGGGAGGATTACGCGCTCGCGGTAAAGGGAGTGCCGCAGGCGCCGGGATTTTACAAATTTGGCGCGGTGCTCTCGCCGTTTAGCGGGGTGGGTCTGGCGGCTTGGGCGGCTTTGATGGCGGCGGTCGTCTGGGGTTGGCGGCGGCATGGCAAGTTCCTGGTGATCCCCACCATCCTGGGCGCGACCGCG
>JAIXVP010000210.1 GCA_027482905.1 Opitutaceae bacterium | reverse complement strand
GTGTTCCGCCATTCCGTCCTGCTGCGCGGCGCGCCCGGTGCCTCCGCGGAGAGCCTGGAGGACATGGTCGACATCGCCATCACGGAATGCGAGCGCTTCTTCCCGGCCTTCCAGTTCGTGCTCTGGGGCGGCAAGGCGCCGGCGGATGCGCTGCAGGCCGCGATGCTGGACTGCGTGGGGGAGGCATAGCCGGTTGTGGGGCGCCATTGGGAATACGATGGTCGCTATGGTTACTGATCCGCGTCTAAGAATTTTGGCGCCCAGCGTGATCGGCCTCAGCCTTCGTTACCCTCGAACCGGGTCAGTGCGGCACCATTGGCTTGAGTATCCGGTCCGGTAATGCAACAATCTGGATTGGGCTGAGGAGGCCGTTCCGTGATAAAAACTAGTGCGCCTGCCGGCGCCGGTGAATCGAACGCAGACACCGTCAAAATCGGAGACTTGGCAAAGTCACTTAAAGTCGCCCATCTCACCTCAATATTTTCAGTGGGCGCCGCCGTGATTGGGGGCTTGGTGAGTTTCGGAATTTGGTATGAGGGAGAGCGCCGTGAAAGGCGCGCCACTATGGAAGCGGCGACCCAAATTAAACAAAAGGACGAAGAAATTACGAGGTTGCGCGATCAAGTCAATAGTCTCAACCAACGTCTGTCAGTGGTTCTCATGCAACAAAATAATCGTCAGCAGGAGTTGGTCGCTCTCATCAATGCTTTTTTGAGAGACAAGAGCGAGCGCGCGAAGAGTGTCTTGCTTGACCGTGTCTGCTTACTATGGACCAGCGCCGACGAGCTCGGGACAAGGGTGGTCGCACAGCGACTAAATTTTGACGCGAGCGACGTGCTGCGGTACGCGTCATCTGACATGTACCAATTCTACAGTCGCAGGCTCAGGAACTTTCCTAGCGAACGCGAGTATGTGGCGTGGCTGCAAAATCCGACCTCTGAGCCCTATCGGAATAGTCAAATCGTATTTAGGCAGCTTCGTTTTTCCGGCGAGTCGGAGCCGATTGATCTGCCTTACGAGATAGTTTTTGCTGCCCATAATCGTAATTGTGAGACTTATCAGTAACGCCGAAGTCTCCCGCGATGGAGAGAAAGGCAACGTCTGTGCAAACATTTGATGAGCCAAGCCGATTCGTGGCAGCGACGAGGTGCGGCGGAAACCGTTTATAAGTTATTTCGTATAGCGGCAGAATTTCTTGGTCGTAAAATCTAAGGGCGTTGGCGACTACCCCGGCATTTTTTTGCTGCAGAAGACATACGGCCCAGTGGGTCAACGCTTCCGCAGTTTTGCGTGGCGTCGCATCTTGTGGCCAGAGGCGAGGCAGGGGACAAATCCCCCATGACCGACACCCTTCCCCCCCTTCTTCTCCCCCCGCTTTTGCTGATCGGCTGCGGCAAGATGGGCGGCGCCATGCTCGCGGGATGGCGCGAACGCGGGCTGGGGGAGACGATCATCGTCGATCCCTTCGCCACCGGCCCTTTCCCGGGCGCGACGCTGCTGCGCGATGCGGCGGAGATCCCGGCGGGCTTCGCGCCCGCCGCGGTGATCCTGGCGACCAAGCCGCAGGAAGCGCCGGCCACGCTGCCGATCCATGCGCGCTTCGCGGGCTCGGCCGTTTTCGTCTCCATCATGGCGGGCAAGACGGTGGCCTTCATGCAGGGGCTGCTCGGGGCCGGTTCGGCGGTGGTCCGCGCCATGCCCAATACGCCGGCCGCCGTCCGCCAGGGCTTCACCGTCGCCTATGCCGCGCCCGGTGTCTCCGCCGCGCAGCGGGTGCTGGCCGATACGCTGCTGGGCGCGACCGGGGAGATCGCCTGGGTCGAGGAGGAAGGGCTGCTCGATCCCGTCACGGCGGTGTCGGGCGGCGGCCCGGCCTATGTCTTCCTGCTGGCGGAGCTGCTGGAACGGGCGGCGGTGGAGCAGGGCATCCCGGCGGACCTCGCCCGCCGCATGGCCCGCAGCACCATCGCGGGATCGGGCGCCCTGCTGGCGGCGAGCACGGAGGATGCGGCGCAGCTGCGCAAGAACGTCACCAGCCCCAAGGGGACGACGGAGCGCGCGCTGGCCGTGCTGATGGCGGAATCGGCCTGGCCCGACCACATCTCCCGCGCCATCGCGGCCGCCACGGCGCGCTCCAGGGAACTTGCTGGCTAGTTTCCCATTGGCGAGCGCGCCCGGCGCCCCCACCATCAGGGGCATGGACACGCCCGGCACCCCAGATTCCCGCCTCCTCGATGGCCTCTTCGCCGTGATCGCGGATCACGGCTGGCGGGGCGTCACCCTCGGCCGCCTGGCCACGGCGTCCGGCATCCGTGCCGGGGAGCTGGCGCGGCGCTTCCCCTCGCGCCTCGACCTGCTGCGGCTGCATGCGGAATCGGTCGCGGACAGCGTGGCGACCGGCACGGTGCCGGGCCAGGGCGGCACGCCGCGGGACCGGCTGTTCGACGTGCTGATGCGCGGCATCGATGCGCTGGTGCCGCACCGCGCCGGGATGCTGCGCCTGGCGGATGATCTGTGGCGGGACCCGGTGCTGGCCGTCGCCATGGGGCCCATCCTGCACCGGACGATGCAGCGCTTCCTGGATTCGGCAGAGCTCGATTCGACGGGGGTGCAGGGCAATCTGCGCGCCGCCGGCCTTACCGGCATCTGGTTCGCCACCATCCGCGCCTGGTCGAAGGACGAGACGCAGGACATGGCCGCCACCATGGCGGCGCTGGACAAGGCGCTGGACCGGGCGGAGCAGACCGCGCGAAGCCTGAAGCTGGAAGCCGGGGACCTGGCCGCGCCGCCGGAGGCCGAGCCGCTGTGATGGCGACCTTTGCCATTTTTGTGCAGTGCACAAAAAACGCTGTCATGCCTGGCCAGTGTAGATTATAGAGCGGCTCATCGAACCAATCCTGAGGAGCGCGTCCCGATGTCCGATCGCTTTGGCATGAAGCCCGACGAGATGATGAAGATGCTGGCGGAATTCCGCCTGCCCGCGATGCCGGACATGGAGGGCCTGGCCCAGGCCCAGCGCCGGAACCTGGAGGCGCTGTCCGCTGCCAACCGGATTGCCCTGGAAGGCGCGCAGGCCGTTGCCCGCCGTCACATGGAGATCATGCAGGCCTCGATGGCCGAGATGACCGACGCGATGCGCGCCATGGCGACGAATGAGAGCCCCCAGGCCCGCGCCGCCAAGCAGGCCGAGATGCTGAAGGGCGCCTATGAGAAGGCGGTCGCCAACATGAAGGAGGTCGCGGACCTCATCCAGAACAGCAATGCCGAGGCGCTCGGCCTGCTGAACAAGCGTTTCGCCGAGGCGATGGACGAGGTGAAGAGCCTCGTCGCCAAGGGCGCGGGGAAGTAATCCGCGCCAAGGGCGCGGGGAAGTAATCCTCGCCAAGGGCGCGGGGAAGTAATCTTCGCCAAGGGCGCGGGGAAGTAATCC
>JAIXVP010000050.1 GCA_027482905.1 Opitutaceae bacterium | reverse complement strand
TGGCAATACACGCAACCGAGATCGCGATAAACCTCTTTGCCGCGCTCGGCGTTGCCCGGGAGTTTTTGCGGGAAAGCCTTGCCTTCGGTCTCGTCAAACACCGGCTGCAACTTGGCGTAACTCAAGTGGTTGGTCAGGACGATGCCCGTCCAGCTGAAGGCGAGGGCGAAGAAGATGCCAAGAAAGATGAGCGGGGCGCGATTCATCGTGCGACCTCCAGATCGGGGGCGTTGCGGAACAGGGTGGGCTCGGTCGCGCCCGCTTTCCGGGGCTGGACCAGCATCCAGGTGAAGTTGATCGCGAAGGCGACATGGCCGATGGCGATGATCACGCCGGCGATGGTGCGCATCTCCAAATACTTTATCGAGTCGGCCACTACCTTAAGGAACTCAACCGGAGCCCCCACCTTACCATCAGCCCCAACCGGCAGGGTGTTTAGTGACAGGCCTTGTTCAATACCGGCGATGGACATCACCACGACGTAGAGCGTGATGCCGCCGGCCGAGGCCCAGAAGTGGAGGCTGATCAACTTGGCCGAGGGCCACTCCTTCAAAAGGATGCGGGGCAGGATGTAGTAAATGCTGCCAAACATCACCATGGCGAAAAAGGCATACATGCCATGGTGGGCGTGGGCCACGGTGTAGTGGGTGAAGTGGGTGATCTCGGCCCAGGAGCGCATGGCCATGAGGGAGCCGGCCAGCGAAGTCAGGGTGTAGTTCACGCCGCCGAATACGATGAAACGCAGCGTCGGCGAATACTTCAGCGCGGAGGCGGCACCCACCAAGGTGAGGTGCTGGTTGAGACCGGTGACGATGACCGGGACCACCATCATAAAGGAGGCGGCGATACCCGCCGTCTGCACCCAGACCGGCACCGGACCGCCGATCAGGTGATGCACGCCGGCCCAATTGTAGAAAATCGCCAGCGACCAGAAGCCGAGCACGGACAAGTAGTAGCTATGAATGGGCTTACCGAGGACCTTGGGCAGGAAATAGTAGATAGCGGCCAGGCCGATGGGGGTGAACCAGAGGCCGAGCACGTTGTGCGCGAACCACCAGTTGACCAGACCCTGGACGGTGCCGCGGGTGGCGGTGGCGTCGATCACGAGCATGACCTGCGCGATCGAGTAGAGCCAGGGGAACCAGAACAGCGCGGCCAGCAAATACCACTGCGACACGTAGATGTGTTTGGCCCGGCCAAAACGGAAGGTGATCAGGGCCCAGGCGCCGATGAGGGCGTAGGCGACGAAGAGGATGGGCGTCGCGTAGGTCGGGAACTCGAGCCACTCAATGGAGGTGGAGTCGCCGATGGCGATACCGACCATGCCGACGGTCACGCCGAGGTTCCAGAAGGCGGCGGCGATGAACAACAAGCCGACGTGACGCAACTCGGCGCGCGCGAGTCGGGCCATGAGCCAAAGCGCCACCGCGAAGGAGGCGTTGACCGACCAGCCGTAGATCACGGCGTTCAGGTGCAGGGTGCGGGCCCGGCCGAAGGTCAGCCACTCGATGTTCCCCAGGAACTCAGGGGTGTGCAGTTTGTAGGACGCGATCAGGGCGAAGACCGTCCCCACCAGCAGCCACAGCACGGCCGAGCCGAGAAAATACAAAGCCGGCGCCTTGGTGGAAGCGTCGATCGCGCTAAGCTCCGCGCGCTTCGCCAGGTCGGGCGAACTCGCCGGGTTTAGGGATGCGGTGAGACTGGAGGCCATTGGAAAATCGTTGGGCGGGAAAATGGGGCGTGGCGCGGCGTGGGACCGGAAACCCGGCCGGTGGCGCTAGGTTTTGAGCGGCTTGGCGGTCTTGGGCTGATTTAAAACTTGATCGGTCGCGCGTCCGATCGGCTCTTCATCGTCAAAGATGATTTTCGCCCCTTCCTCCAAGTCCTGAAGCTGCCCCTTCTTGCTCGCCCAGTAGAGACCGTAAACCGCGCTCGCGACGATGAGCAGGGCCATGGGCAGGGCGACGAAGTAGAGAAACCATTCAGGCATCTGAGCGAAGGGCGTGGAGCAAGGAGCAGGGAGCCGGAATCAAGCCGTGGCCTTACTTCTTGGCCTCCTGGATGGTGAGTTCGACGGCGCGCTCGAGGGGGAGGCGGACGACGCCCTTGTCCTTGTCCACCCAAGCGTAGGTGGTGGCGGCGGTCTGCTCCTTGCCGCGCAGTTCGGCGAGGGCGGCCTTACGTTCGGCGGGAGTCTTCACGCCGTCGCCGGCGGGGGCGGCCTTGTTGGGCAGGTAGGCGACCACCAGGATGATCAGGAAGATCGAAAAACCTCCGACGGCCGCCAGCAACGTGGCGGTGAAGGAGCCCTTGGATTCGGCGGGAGCGGAGGCGTCACTCATGGTGGGTCAGGGACTCGACGATGCGGGGATCGCGGATCGGGATGAGTTTGGTTTTGGCGAAACTGTTCAAATAGGCCCAGACGCAGACGCCGCCGACGCCGACGACGGAGGTGGCGATCCAGAGGAGGTTCAGGCTGAGGAAAGGATAGGCGTCGCCGGCCGAGTTCTTCAGCGAGGGCATGACGTTGTAGATCATATCGATCAAAACGACCGTGGCGATGAAAGCGCCGACCCGCGGCAGCCAGGTCTTGGAGAGCTTCACCGGGTAATGGATCAGGGTGAGGAACGGAGCGAAGAAGTGCCCGAAGAGCAGGAACATACCGACGTAGCCCCAAGTGTTGAAGACCCCGTCCTTGTTGATCTCGCGCAGGCTATACCAGAAGGTCTCTTCCGGGATGTTGGCCATGTAGATCAGGAAATACTGGGAGAAAGTGATGTAGGCCCAGAAGACGGTGAACGCGAACATCAGCATGCCGATGGAGTGCATGTGGTTGTTGTTCAGGATGCCCTTGTAATCGCCGCGCGACCAAAGCCAGATCGTGATGATCACGCCCAAAGAAAGCGCTGCGCGAACGGCCCCGGCGAAAAACCAGACGCCGAACATGGTGGAATACCAGTGGTAATCGAGGGCCTTGACCCAGAGGATCACGCACAGGGTCATCGAGAGGGCGGTGAAGGGCAGGCCCACCGCGGTCCAAAACCGGTTGGCGTGAGTGTGGGCGATGTCGCCATCGGTGTCTTGGGCGATCGAGTGGGCACGCAAGCGACTGGAGATCAAGGTCCATCCACCGAATCCGACAAAACTCGCGATGATCAAAGTCATCGTGCTGAGCAGACCGGACTTCTTCACCCAGAGAACGTCTTGAGCGACCGTGCCGTGGCCGCCGATTTGGCTCAGATCGTAGGAGGGATCGGTCCACTTCCAGATCAGGCCGGGGGCAACGACGGCCGAGATGAGCAGGGGGGCGAAAAGCAGGCCGAGCCAAGGCAGGCAGGTGATCCAGTTTTCATACTGGCGGCGCAGCACGGTCGACCAACCCGCGTCAAAGACGTGGTGGATCATGATCAGAAAGAGCGCGCCGAGGGCGACCGCGACCCAGAAGACCAAGCCGGTCAGGTAGGAAAAGGCGGCGGCTTTGCCGGAGACGGCCACGCCGAGGCCGGTGGCGGCGAGGCCGATGACGCCCAGCACCAAGGCTTTGTTGGCGGCGGCGCCGACGGAGGAGGCGGACGAGTGGGCGGCGGCGCTGCCGGCGGCGGGGGAGATGGTGGCGACGTGGGTGCTCATTTCAGGCCAAGCTCGGTTTTGTGGGCGGGGGCGACATCGGCGGCGGTGCCGGTCTGGGCGCGTTGCAGAGCCCGGACGTAGGCGACGACCGCCCAGCGATCCGCCGGCTCCAGTTTGTCGGCGTAGGACAACATGTTGCCCTTGCCGGCCGTGATGGTGTGATAAAGGTCGCCTTCGGGCGTGCCGCGCAGGCGGTCGTCGTGGTAGCTCGGGGTCGCGCCCATGCCGTATTGTTTGGTGATGCCGTTGCCGTCACCCACCGCACCGTGGCAGGGCGCGCAGTAGATGGTGTATTTTAATTGGCCGCGTTCCAGCAACTTGGCGTCCACCGTGATGCCGGCGGGGTAGCCCCGCGCGGGCGTGCCGTCGGCGGCCAGGCCGCGGTAGAGGTGGTCGTCGTCGGCCAAAAACTTCGCCTCGGGGGCGAGGGCGGTGCGACCAAAGGCCACCACGCCGACCGGCGTGGGGCGGTCGGTGCGGCGGTCCGCAAAGAAGGCGGACTCGGCCTGAGGCTTGTATTTCGGCTGGTGATCCATGTCCGGAAAGATCTCCAGCGGCGTGCGCTGGGTCAGCGAACCGCGGAAGCCGAGCACGGAGACGGCGGAAACCACCACGAAGAGGAGGGTAAGGTAGGCGTAGCGCATGGTCTTAGGCCTCCAGTTCGGAGATTTCCTTGGCGCCGGCCTGGCTCAGCAGGGCTTTGGCGCGGTTAAGATCGAACTTGGGGTCGCGCGCCTCGATCACCACGTAGAAAGCGTCATCCAAACCACGCAGGATTTCCTTCGATTTCAGGACCGGGTGGTAGTGCTGCGGCAGCCAGTTGAGGATGAACATGCCGGCGATGGTGGCGAAGGCGGTGAAGAGGATCGTCAGCTCGTAGCTGATGGGGAAGGCGAAGAGCGGGCTGAAGTAGGGCTTGCCGCCGACGATCAAGGGATAGTCGAAGGCGCCGGTAAACCAGATCATCGACATGCCGGTGGTGAAGCCGGTCAGGCCGCCAAGGAGGGAAAACTTGGGCACGTTGGAACGGCCGAGGCCCATGGCCCCGTCGAGTCCGTGCACGGGGAAGGGCGTGATGCAGTCCCAGTTTTTGTAGCCGGCGTCGCGCACTTGTTGCGCCGCGTGGTAGATGTCCGGCGCGGTGTCGAAGCGGGCCATCAGGCCGTAGAAGGTGGCAGCCATGTTCGTGGTCGGGAAGGGTGCTTAGTGCTTGTCGTGGCCGCCGTGGACGTCCGCCTGGGGCATGACGGCCTTGATCTCGGCCATCGGCATGATGGGCAGGAAGCGGATAAAGAGGAGGAAGAGGACGCCGAAGACGCCGAAGGTTCCGAAGAAGGTGAAGATCTCGACCGCCGAGGGGCTATAATAACCCCACGAGCTGGGCAGGAAGTCGCGGGCCAGCGAGGTGACGATGATCACGAAGCGCTCGAACCACATGCCGACGTTGACGAAGATCGAAAGGATCCAGACCAGGCCGATATTGCGGCGGACGCTCTTGAACCAGAAGAACTGGGGCGTGACCACGTTGCAGCTGATCATGATCCAGTAGGCCCAGGCGTAGTGACCGAAGGCGCGGTTGATGAACGCGAAGCCCTCGTAGGGATTGGAGCCATACCAGGCGATGAAGAACTCCATGCCGTAGGCGTAGCCGACGATGGTGCCGGTGGCCAAAATGATCTTACACATGCAGTCGATGTGATACTGCGTGATCAGGTCTTCCAAACGGAAGATGGCGCGCAGCGGAAGCATAAGGGTCAACACCATGCCGAAGCCGGAGAAAATGGCGCCGGCCACGAAGTAGGGCGGGAAGATCGTGGTGTGCCAGCCCGGGAGCAGGGAAACGGCGAAGTCGAACGAAACGATGGTGTGCACCGACAACACCAGCGGGGTCGAGATGCCGGCCAGAACGAGGTAGGCCATCTCGTAATTGCTCCAGTGGCGGTTGCTACCGCGCCAGCCCATGGCGAAGAAACCATAGAGGGCCGAACGAAGCTTGTCACCGCTGCGGTAAAAACGGTCACGCAGGATGGCGAGGTCGGGGATGAGGCCGATATACCAGAAGAGCACCGATACCGTGCCGTAGGTCGAGACGGCGAACACGTCCCACTCCAGCGGCGAACGGAAGTTGGGCCAGATGGCGTTGGCGTTGGGGAAAGGGAAGAGGTAACCGGGGAGAACCGCGAACCACACGCGGCCGACGTGGAACACCGGGAAGATACCGGCGCAGACCACGGCGAAGATCGTCATAGCTTCGGCGGCGCGATTGATCGAGGTGCGCCACTTCTGGCGCAAGAGACACAAGATCGCGGAGATGAGCGTGCCGGCGTGGCCGATGCCGATCCAGAACACGAAGTTGACGATGTCCCACGCCCAGTTGACCGGGTTGGCGTGACCCCAGACGCCGACACCCGTCGACACCAGGTAGATGATGCCGGCGACGGTGAAGCTCGCGAGGAAGCCGGACACCGCGAACGCGATCCACCACCAGCGCGGGGTAGGGCCCTCGATGATGCCGCAGATTTTTTCGGTGACCCAGCTGAAGCTGCGGTTGTTTTCAACCAAGGTCGCACGCGGAAATGCGACCGGCTTGACCTCGGCCAAAATGGCCGGGGCGGGATGATCGGTGTGGGCGTGGGCCATTAGCTGTTACCTCCGAAGGAGAGTTTGCCGAGGGTGGCGTGGGGCTTGGCCTCGCCGTGCGCCTCGTGGGCGGGGGCGTGGCCTTCGCCGTGTTCCGAGTGGCCGCCGTGTTCCATCCCGGCGGGATGGTTCTTCTTCTCGTATTCCTGACGGCTAAGGGGCTGGGTGGCGTAGTCGGGCATCTCGGGATTCGGGTTGCGCAGCTTGCCGAGGAAGGTGGTGCGGGGGCGGATGTTCAGGTAGCCGAGGAGCTGGTAGTCCTGCTCGCGGGCCTTGGCCTGAGAAACACGGCTGTTCACGTCCTTGACGTTGCCGAACTCGATGGCCTCGACCGGGCAGACCTGCTGGCAGGCCACCTTGAAGGAACCGTCGGGGATCTCGACGTTGGCGGAAGCGCCGGCCGCGACCTTCTGCTTGATCTTGGCCTGCTGGATGCGCTGCACGCAGTAGGTGCACTTCTCCATCACGCCGCGCATGCGCACGGTCACGTCGGGGTTCTTCACCATCTTCACCAACTCGGGCATGCCCTTCTTGGAGAGCGGCCCCATATAGAGGCTGTCGAGCTGGCGCTGGTTGTAGTCGAAGAAGTTGAAGCGACGAACCTTATACGGACAATTGTTCGCGCAATACCGCGTGCCGATGCAGCGGTTGTAGGCCATCGTGTTGAGGCCTTCCTGGTCGTGGACGGTGGCGTTGACCGGGCACACCGTCTCGCACGGGGCGAGCTCGCAATGCATGCAGGCCACGGGCTGGAGCGAAACCTGGGGATCCTCGGGCAGCTCGGCGTTGCCTTCGCCACCAAAGGCACCGGCCTCGATCTTGCCGTCGGAGTAGTAACGATCGAGGCGGATCCAGTGCATCTCGCGACCGCGCAGGACCTGGTCCTTGCCGACGATGGGGATGTTGTTTTCCGCCTGGCAGGCGATCACGCACGCGCTGCAACCGATGCAGGTGTTGAGGTCGATGGACATGCCCCACTGGTGGACGCCGTCGAGGAAGGCCTTGGGCCCGGAAAAGTCCGGGGTCTCCATCAACGAACCGCCGCGCGGGGTGGTGGCGGCGCGCTCGGCCGTGATCTTGGCGCGCTCCTCGCGGGAGAGCTTGGCGAACTCCGACGGGGTGAGATCACCGTAGGTCGGGGGCACATGGGCTTCCATGCCCATCTCGGCGACGAAGCCGGCGACG
>JAIXVP010000273.1 GCA_027482905.1 Opitutaceae bacterium | reverse complement strand
GATCGCCTTGGGGTCCTCCTCGTTCAAATCGCGCAGGGCGACGATCTCGGGGTGGCGGTAGAGGGCGTTGGAATCGAAGGAAACCTTGGCGTCGAGGGCGAGGACGTCGCCGGTCGGGGTGGTGATGAGGGGGTTTACCTCGACCATGGCGGCGTCGGTTTCCCAGAAGAACGTGTAGAGATTCTTGATCAGCTTGGCGGCGTTCTTGGCCTCGTTGCCGGTCAGTTCGAGGGCGGCGATGAGCTGGCGGAGCTGGAAGTCGGCGACGCCGTAGGCGGGATCGATCAGGACCTTGGTGATTTTCTCGGGCGTATCGTGGGCGACCTTCTCGATTTCGACGCCGCCCTCGGTGGACGCGACGATGACGGGACGGGAGGAGGCGCGATCGAGCAGGACGGCGAGATAGTATTCCTTTTTGATGTCGCTCGCGACGGTGAAGTAGACGGTCTGCACCTTGCGGCCGGCGGGGCCGGTCTGGATGGTCACCAGGGTGTTGTTGAGCATCTTGCCGGCGATTTCGAGCGCGTCGGCCTTGGACTTGGTGAACTTCACCCCGCCCTTAAAACCGTCGGTGAACGTGCCCTTGCCGCGGCCGCCGGCGTGGATCTGGGATTTCACCATCGTCGGGCCCTCGGGCAGGGTGGCGAGCGCGGTGGCGAACTCCTCCGCGGTCTTGGCGGCGGCACCCTTGGGGACGGGCACCCCGTATTTCTCAAACAAGGTCTTGGCCTGATACTCGTGGATGTTCATGCGAAAAAGCGGACGGTGTCGGGGGCGGCGGGGCTTGGCACGCCGAAAAGCGGAGGCGGGCGGTTACGTTAGCACGAATGCGACCGGCCTTGCCTCGCGCTAATGGGCTTCGCAAGGTCGCGTGATGCAATCGCACGAGTTGCTCAAAGAGGTTCTAAAACGCACCAGCGCCAAGCAGATCGCGGCCGACATGGGCCTGTCCCTGTCCCTGATCTACAAGTGGGCGGAGCCGCCGACCGACATCGCCGGGAGCGGATCCAGCAATCCGCTGGATCGTATCGACCAGCTGCTCAAGTCCACTGGCGACGCGCGTATCGCGCATTGGGTGTGCGCCCGCGCGAACGGTTTTTTCATCGCCAATCCGGCGGTGCCGAGCAGCGGCCGGGAACTCGTCCCGGCGACCAACGCCATCATCCAGGACTTCGCGGAGTTGCTCGCCACGATCACGGCGGCCAGCGCCGACCAACAGGTTTCGGAAACGGAGGCGCGCACGATCCGGGCGCGCTGGGAAGAGCTGAAGAGCGCCACCGAGGGCTTCGTGCAGGCGGCGGAAAAAGGCGCCTACCGGCCGGCGGGCGACACCAAGGCCGCGACCGGACCGGAGGCGAAGCCCGACTCGCGGGCGACCGGAACCAAGCCGGGAACGCGGTGAACGCGGGTCGCGCGCGGCTTGCGGGCGGGCGGCGGGGCGGCATGGTGGAAGCATGAAACGTATCTTGATGACGGTGGACGGGCGGACGGCGCGGCGGGTCTTGGGCCGGGCGGCGGCGGTTTTGATCGTCGGTTTGCTGGCGGCCTGCGGTTCGCCGGACGCCCGCATCAAACGCAATCAGGGCGTGTTCGACGCGCTGCCGCCGGCCGAGCAGGCACTCATCCGCGAAGGCAAGGTCGGCATCGGCTTTACCCCGGACATGGTGCGGCTGGCGGTTGGCGACCCCGATCAGCGCTGGATCCGCACCGATGCGGCGGACGATACGGAAATCTGGAGTTACACCAGCTATGACAGCTACGACGGCGCGCCCCTGTTTCGCGGCGAATACCACCGTTACGCCGGGGGTTTCCCGATCTACACCGGCGCGAGTTTTTTCCGCGACGCCCGGGCGCGCGAGTATTTCAAGGTCAGCTTCAAGGACGGTCGGGTCACCACGATCGAGCAGGACGCGCGGAAATAGGCGCGGGCCTAAAATTCTTCCCGTCCGGCGCTTGCCACGGGAACCCGCGGAGGCAGCTTGGCCGTTCCCAAATCGAACGATGTCCTTTCGCATCCGCGCCGTCCCCTTGTTTCTCGCGCTTGTTGTTCTCGGGGCGGGACCATTCTCGGGCCGGGCCGAGCCGAGTCTGATCGAGTTGAAAAGCGGCGCGCAACTGCGGGCTGAGGTTTTGGCGGAGCAAGCCGATCGCGTGGTGGTGGACCTGGGTTTCACGGTCTTGGCGGTTCCGCGTGACGAGATCGAACGCATCGGAACCTGGGTGGCGCCGGGCGGACCGGTGGGCGACCTCGGCGTCGAGGATTTCTACCGCTCGGTCACCAACCCGGCGTTGTTGCCGGTGCAGGCCAACGTCACGCGCGTCGGCGGGGCGGTCGTGCTGGTGCAATCACCCACCGGGCTCGGTTCGGGTTTTCTGGTGCAGCCGGAGGGCTACGTCGTGACCAACCACCACGTGGTCGCGGGCGAGACCGAGCTCACCGTCACCCGCTTCGTGCGCGAGGGCGCGGGGCTGGAGCGAGTCCGTCACCTAAAGGTCCGCATCGTGGCGACCGATCCGCGGGTGGACCTCGCCTTGCTGAAGATCGAGGACGCGCCGGCCGGGTTCGTGTTTCCCACCGTGCCACTCGGGGATTCGCGTGGACTGGCCGAGGGGCAGGCGGTCTTCGCCATCGGCAGTCCGCTCGGCCTGGATCGCTCCGTTTCCCAGGGCATCGTCTCGGCCCGCAACCGCCTGGTCGACGATCAGCTCTACATTCAGACCACGACCCAGATCAACCCGGGCAATTCCGGCGGTCCGCTCTTCAACCTGCGCGGCGAGGTCGTCGGGGTGAACAACATGAAGGCCATGGCGGTGGGCGTCGAGGGGCTCAATTTCGCCATCCCCGCGACCGCGCTGAAGGAGTTCCTGCGTAACCGCGACGCCTACGCCTTCGACCCGCGCAGCCCGAACGCGGGCTTCCGCTACACCTCGCCGCCGCGTCCGGTCGGGCAACCCGCCGCGCGTTGACCGGTCCGGCCGCCTCGCCCCCCTCCTCGATTTTTCCTCCCGCCCTTCCCATCCGCCTTCTCTCCATGCGCCTCCCGCTCCGCTCCCTAGCCTCGCTCATTCTCGCCGCGCCATGGGCCCAGGCGCTCGAACCGCGCCTGGAACAACTCGTGCCGGACGATGCGGCGGCCTTCATCGCCGTCCACGACGTGCCCGCCCAGCGCACCGATTTCGCCGCCTCCGCCTTCGGGCGCGCCTGGGCCGACCCGGGGATCGCGCGGTTTTTCGCGCCGCTCGCCGAAGAGCCGCGCCTCGCGGAGCTGGCCGAAAAAATCAAGGCCGAGACCGGCTACACGCCCGTCGAGCTGCTGGATTTCGCTGCCGGCGACATCCTGGTCTTCATCCCCGCCTCCAAGCTCCGCTTCGCGTCGAACGACGAGGGCGCGGAGCTCCTGGTCCTGCTGGAGGTCGGTGAAAACGAGGCCAAGCTACGCGAACTCATCGCCGTCCAGGCCAAGAATAACGCCCGCCCCGGCGACCTCGACACCACCGAGGACTACAACGGCGTGACCCTCCACATCCGCCCCGAAACGCCCGATGCGCCGGAGGACGCCGCTGCGGCGGATCCATCGGCCCCCGCCAAGACCAAGGCCGCGAAAAATCGCCAACCCCTCGTCTGGGCCCTGCACGCCGGCCGCTGGATTTTGTCCACCGACCGGGAACTCGTGACCGGCGCGCTCGACGCGCTCGCCGCCGGCGGTGTCACCCCCTCGCTCGCGAGTTCGCCCGATTACGTCGCCGCCCTTGATCGCGCCGGAGGCAAGGCCGACTTCCTGCTCGGCGCCGATTTCAAACGCGTTTATCCGGCCCTGGCGGGCGCCGTGGAGGCCAACCAGAAGGCCAATCCCAAACCCAATCCGCTCGGGGTCGAGCCGAGCACGCTCCTGGCGGCGCTCGGGTTGGACGCGATCGACGGGTTTTACCTCAGCGCGACGACCGATGGCGGGGTCGCGCGCGCCGACGCGCTGCTTGCTTTCCACGAGGCGCGCGGACTCATGGGCCTGCTGGCCTACCGCGACGGCCCGGTGGCCCGTCCCGACTGGGTGCCGGCGGAGTGGTTCAACGTCTCCTCCCAGATTTTCAGCCTGCCCGACGCCTACGCCGCCCTCGAGACGATGCTCGACCGCGCCAGCCCGATGCTCGCGGGATTGGTGCAGGGCCAGCTAAAGGGCATGGAACGCAAGCTCGGGATCGAGTTGAAGCGCGACCTCGTCGGCAGCCTGGGCGCGTCGTTTGTAGGCGGATACGCCCTGCCGTCCGGCTCCGACGCCGACAAGCCGCCGGCCTACGACGAGCTCGACCAGTTCATCGGCGTCGCCCTGGCCGACGCGGCGACCTTCGAACGCGCACTCGAGGCGGTGAAGGCCGCAACCCTGCCGCCGGGCGAAAACTCGCCGCTCAAGAAACGCGACTACCTCGGCCAAGCCCTTTACACCTTCCAGAACGGCGAGGACGCGCGCGGCGTCAGCTACGCCATCGCCGAAGGCTGGCTGCTCGTCTCCGTGGGCGGCGCCGGCCCGATCGAGAGCGTCCTGCAACGCCTGCGCACGCCGAATCCGGATGGTTCCTTCTGGCGCCGCGCGGACGTGCGTGCAGCCCTCGAGCCGGTGCCGGCGGACGCGTTCAGCGTCCAGCACACCGACCTGACGGTGTTGCTCGCCTCCGTCGCCGCATCGCTGGTCAAGGTCCAGGCGGCACAGGGCGAGGGCGGCTCGAAGTTCATCGACCCGTCGGCCCAGCCCACACGCGCCGAGCTGGCGAATTTCTTCAAATACACCGTGAGCCACGGCCGCCGGGTTCCCGTCGGCTTCCAGTTCCACACCGAGGGCCCCGCCAACTAGGCGCCGCGCCATCATGCTCACGCCGATCCCGCCTCGTTTCGCCGCGACCCTGTTGTTCACCGCGCTCGTCCCGCTCGCCCTCGCCGGCGCGCCGGCGGGTCCCGTTCTGTCCGGGCCCGAGGTGGTGAAGCTGGATTGGAACACCCGCGCGCTGATCTCCGCCGACCTCGACGGTGACGGACTCCGGGATCTGGTCGTGATCAACAACGACCGCGCCGCGCTCGAGTTGCTTTTCCAACGCGTCCCGGGCGCGCCGATCGCGGACCGCAAGGGCTCGGTCTGGGCCCCGGCCAACCGATGGGAGCCGCGCTTGGAGGACGCGCGTTTCCGTCGGGAAACGCTGGTCGTGGGCCAGACCCTATTCGATCTCGCGGCGGCCGATTTCGACGGCGACGGCACCGTTGATCTGGCGATGACCGGCGAGCCCGACGCGCTCCGCATCAGCTACGGCGGACCCGGCGCGGTGCGCGCCGAAAAGGTTTTGGCCACCGCGCCGGCCCCGGTGAAGTTCACCGGTTGCCTCGTCGCGGCCGACGTCGACGCCGATGGTCGCGCCGACCTCGTCATGATCGGCCAGAAGGAAATCGCCGTCTACCGGCAACGCCCGGGCGCGGGCCTGGCGGCCGAGGAGCGCATCCCGCTGGGCGACGACAACGCCTACGGCCTACTGGTCGCCGATTTCGACGGCGACGGGCGGGTCGACCTCGGCTACCTCGTGGCCGGCGTCCGGGAATCCTTCCGCGTCCGCCTCCAGGTCTCCGGGGGCCGCTTTGGTCCCGAGCGTTCGTTCGCGCTCAAGACCCCGCGCAGCCCGCTCGTCGCGGTGCGCGGACCGGACGGCGTGCAATTCGCGAGCGCGCTCGGCGCGAGCGGACAGTCGGAATTTGTTTCGTTGTCGCCCGAGGAGGTCGCGGGTCCGGGCGGCGCCTTTGTGCCGCAGGCTTTCACTCCGCTGGCCGGCGCGCGCGGGCCGGCCCTGTATGCCACGGGCGACTTCAATCACGACGGCGCCTCGGACCTCGCGACGGCCTTTGGCGAAACCGCGCAGGTTTTCGTCTACCTCCGCCAGCCCGACGGCGGCTTCGGCGCGGCGCGGCGCGTGCCATCCCTGACCGACGCCCGCGCACTGGCGGCCGGTCCGGCCCCGGGCGGCGCGGGTGACCGCCTCTATGTTCTAAGTGGGAAGGAGAACGCCTTCGCGGAGATCCGCTTCGGGCTCGACGGCAAGTCCTCGCCTCCGCGCAGCCTGCCGGTGCCGGGCCGGCTGATCACCGTGACGGCGGCGCCGCTCGATGCCGAAGGACGCGTCCCCGGCATTGCGCTGGTGGCCGAGGAGGACGGAAAACGCCTGCTTTCGCTCTGGGAACGCGACGAGGCCGACGGCCTGAAAAGAGTCGCGTCCACCGTGCTCGCCGGACTCCGCGCCGATCCCCGCGCGGTCACGCTGGCCGATCTTGACCAGGACGGGCGCGCGGATGCGTTGGTCGCGACGCCCGCCGCGGGGTTGCGCGTCTACCTGCGCACCGTGGACGGAGCGCTGGCGGACGCGGCGGAAAAGTCCGCCTTTCGGCCCGGTCTGCTGGGACGCCCGGAGATGGCGACGGCGCCGCTGGCCTTCGCGGACGTCGATGGCGACGGCAAGGCCGAGTTGTTGATCGCGGCGGAGAACTTCCTGCGCGCGGTGCGGATCGGCGCGGACGGTGCGTTGGAAATCGTGGCGCAATTCGACGCCCGCGATCCGGGGGCGGAAATCACGACCGGTTTCGTGCTGCCGGGCATCACCGGCGAAGCGGCCGGCCGGGTGCTCCTGCACGACCGCAAGGGCGACCAGTTGCATTGGCTCGAACGGCCGGCGGAGGGCGGCGCGCCGGTGGCGACGGATCAACGGCCGGTGGCCCGCATCGAGGTCGTGGGCGCGTTGGGGTTGACCGGCCCGGGCGGACGCCGCGAGCTTTGGCTCCAGGGCAAGGATCGTTTCTGGTGGATGCCCGAAAACGGCGCGTCGCCGACCCTCACGATCCTCGGCGCCTATGCCAGCGACCTGCCCGACACGCGTTACCAAAACGTGATCGCGGGCGACTTCGACGGGGATGCGCGGGATGAACTCGCCGCCGTCGACGCGGAGCACCACACGGTCGAGATTCTCGGCCGCGACGCCGCCGGCGCCTGGGGCAGCCGGCTGCATTTCCGGGTTTTCGAGACCGACCCGCACTACGAAGGCAACCGGGGCAACGACCAGGAGCCGCGCGACCTGCTGGTCGCGGACGTCACGGGCGACGGAAAGGCCGACCTGGTGCTGCTGGTGCACGATCGCGTGCTGGTTTACCCGGGAGAGTAGGGCGGGGCGGGGCGCATTTCCGCCCTTGCAGGCGGGCGGCGGGACCGGTCTTTTCTCCCCTTCACCCACATGTCCGCTCTCGACGCCGTCCAAGCCCTGATCCCGCATCGCCCGCCGTTTTTGTTCGTGGACGAGATCGTGGCCGAGACCGAGGACGGCCTGACCGCGCGACGCACCTGGCGGGCGGACGAGGGCTTTTACGCCGGCCACTATCCCGGCGCGCCGATCACGCCGGGCGTGCTGCTCTGCGAGGCGGTTTTCCAGGCCGGAGCGCTTTTCATGGCGCGTCAGGCCCAGCGCGCCGGCGCCGCCCCTGGAGCCGGCGTGCCTTTGCTCTCGAAAATCAGCGACGTGCGCTTCCGCACCCCGATCTATCCCGGCGACACCGTGGTCATCGAGGTCAAGCGTCAGGAGGTCGTGGCCGGCTTCACCATGATGCGCGGCGCGGTCAAGAAAGCCGACGGCACGCGCGTGTTGAACGTCGATTTCACCGTCGCCTGGAAGACCCCCGAGGGCTCCCAGCAGGCCCAGCAAGCCCAGCAGTAGGCGACCGCCCGCCGTCATGCCCGATTTCCTTCAACTCACCGGCAAGACCGTGCTCGTCCAGGGCGTGGCCAACAAAAAGAGCGTCGCCTGGCACGTAGCCAAGACCCTCGAGTCGGAGGGCGCGCGGGTGGTTTACGCGGTGCGCTCCGAGGCCCGGAAAAAGTCTCTCGAAGCGCTGCTGGCGGGCAAACCGGTCTTTGTCTGCGACGTCGAGGAAAAGGGCGCGGCCGAGCGCCTCGCCGCCGAGGTCGCGGCGGCGGGTCTGAC
Organism: Opitutaceae bacterium; assembly: GCA_027482905.1. GTDB lineage: Bacteria > Verrucomicrobiota > Verrucomicrobiia > Opitutales > Opitutaceae > IMCC26134_A. The sequence goes on along the minus strand of JAIXVP010000273.1, from coordinate 4,964 downwards.
GCCCCTGCACGGGCTGGTCCACTCGATCGCCTTCGCCAACTACGCGGAGGGTTTCAAGCCCTTCCACGAGACGAAGCGGGAGGATTTTCTGCAGGCCACCGCGATCTCGGCCTTCTCGCTAGTCGAGCTGGCCAACGCATTCAAGGGCCACTTCGCGCCCCGCGCCTCGGTCGTGACCATCGGCATCTCCTCGCTCCTCGTCACGCCGGACAACTACGGCTACATGGGCCCGATCAAGGCCGCGCTGGAGTCGGCGGTGCGTTTTCTCGCCAAATCCTTCGGCACGCGCGGCGAAGTGCGTTTCAACGTCGTCGGCGCCGGCCCGCTCAAGACCAGCGCGTCGGCGGGCATCCCGGGTTACTTGGAGAGTTACCTCTTCGCCGAGAAACTCACCTTTCGGAAACGCAATCTCTCGACTCAAGAGGTCGCCGACCCGGTTCTCTATCTCCTGAGCGAGCGCAGCTCCGGCATCAACGGCGCCACGCTGGTGGTCGACGCCGGCTTGGGCTCGAACTACTTCGACCAGGACATCATCCGCCTGGCCATGCGGCTGGAAACGAAGCCCTGAGCCGATGCGTTTCGCCCACACCTGCATCGAGTCCCTCGCGGTCGCGCTCCCGGAGGAAACGCTCACCTCCGCAGCGATCGAGGCCCGGCTCGCGCCGCTCTACCAGCGACTGCGCCTGCCCGAGGGGCGGCTCGAATTGATGACCGGGATTCGTGAACGCCGGGTCTGGCCGGCGGGCACGCGACCCTCCGACGCCTCCGCCGCCGCCGGGCGCGCCGCGCTGGCGCGGTCCGGCCTGCGCGCCGACCAGGTCGAGCTGTTCATCCACGCCGCCGTGTGCCGCGACATGCTGGAGCCGGCCACCGCGAGCTTCGCCCACCGCAAGATCGGCCTGCCCGCCACCGCGCAGATTTTTGACCTCTCCAACGCCTGCCTCGGCTGGCTCAACGCGCTCACCGTTGCCGCCGGGTTGATCGAGAGCGGCCAGATCCGCTGCGCCCTGATCTGCGCCGGGGAAAACGGCGGCCCGCTGGTCGAGCAGACCCTACGCACGCTGCTCGAGGCGCCGCTCGACCGCAACGGCATCAAGCCTTACTTCGCCAACCTCACCATCGGCTCCGGCGCGGTCGGTGCGGTGGTTTGCCACGAGTCGCTCCTGCCGGCTGGAGCGCCGCCGCACCGACTGCTCGGCGGCGTGGCTCGCGCCGCCACCGCCCACAGCGAGCTTTGCCAGGGCGACACCCACGGGGCGGACGCCCTCGCCATGCAGACCGACAGCGAGGCCCTGTTGGTCGCGGGCATCGAACTGGCGCGCGACACCTGGACCGCCTTCACCGGTGACTTCGGAGCGACTTTCGACCGCACGATCTGCCACCAGGTCGGCAGCACCCACCGGCGCAAACTCTACGAGGCGTTGGGACTGGATCTGGCGAAAGATTTCTCGACCTTCGAGACGCTGGGCAACACCGGCTCGGTCGCCTTGCCCGCCACGCTTGCCGCCGCCATCGAGGCCGGCGCGGTGAAGGCGGGCGACCGGGTCGCGCTGCTCGGCATCGGCAGCGGCCTCAATTCCCTGATGCTCGCGCTCGATTGGTAACCCGCCCGCATGACGCCCATTCCCGCCTGGCTCCGGCCGCTCTATCCTTTCACGCCGCGTTCCTTCGAAACGCCGGGCGGCGCGCGTATGAGCTACCTCGACGAGGGCGGCGCCGGCGCGGACGAGGCGGTGTTGATGCTGCACGGCAATCCGACGTGGTCCTTTTACTACCGCGACCTGGTCAAAACCCTCGCGCCACGGCTGCGTTGCGTGGTTCCGGACCACATCGGCATGGGCCTCTCGGAAAAGCCGCAGGACTATCCCTACACCCTCGAGCAACGTATCGACGACGTGGAGGCGCTGGTCGAGCATCTCGGGCTGAAACGCGTTAACCTCGTGGTCCACGATTGGGGCGGCGCCATCGGTTTTGGCTACGCGGCGCGCAATCCGGAACGGATCGGCCGCATCGTGATCCTGAATACGGGCGCCTTTCCCTCGGAGTTCATCCCGTCGCGGATTGCGCTCTGCAAAACCCGCATACCGGGCACCGCGCTCGTTCGCGGGCTCAACGCCTTCGCCGGGCCGGCGGTCTGGATGGCGATGGCGCGCCGCAGCCTGAGCCCGGCCGAAAAACGCGCCTACCTGCTGCCCTACGACTCCTGGGCCAACCGGGTCGCGGTGGACGCCTTTGTGAAGGACATCCCCATGGATGCCACGCATCCGTCCTGGACCGCGCTGGTGATGGCGGAGGCGGGCATCAACCGGTTCCGAAACCACCTCGTGCTCATCGTCTGGGGCGGCCGGGATTTTTGTTTCAACGACGCCTTCTACGCCGAATGGCGGCACCGCCTGCCCGGCTCGGACGCCCACTACCTCGCCGACGCCGGCCACTACGTGCTGGAGGACGCCCGGGACGAGGTGCTGCCGCGGCTGGACCGTTTTTTCCGGGGCTGAGGCGGCGCGGCCCGGGTTCAGCTTCGTCCGTAAAGTTCGCCCAGGGTGCGGAGGTAGGGGGCGGATTGACGCCGGAGGGCGGCGAGTTGCGCGGCGGTGTAGCGCCATTGCCAGTTGCCGGCGGCGACACCCGGGGTGTTGAACCGGGCCGCGCCGTCGAGGCTAAGCAGGTCCTGGAGCGGGAGGACGGCGAGACGGCTGACGGCGGCGTAGGCGGCGCGGATTAAATCCCAGGCGATCTCGCGGCCGTCGACGCGAAGGTAGCGACGCACGTGGTCCGTTTCGGCGGGGGTGGCGGCGCCATACCACCCGAGGGTGGTGTTGTTGTCATGCGTGCCCGGGTAGACGACGGAGTTGGCGGTCAGATTATGGGGCAGGTAGAGGTTGGAGGCGTCGCCGCCGAAGGCGAACTGCAGGATGGTCATGCCGGGCAGGCCGCAGGCGTCGCGCAAAGTGCGCACGCTTTCGAAGAGGTCCCCGAGGTCCTCGGCGATGAGGCGGGCCTCGGGCAGGGCGGCGTGGACGGCGCGGAAAAAGGCAAGACCGGGGCCTTGTTTCCAAGCGCCGGATCTGGCGGTGGTCGCGTCGGCCGGAATGGACCAATAGGTGTCGAAGGCGCGGAAGTGGTCGATGCGCACGATGTCGCAGAGGGCGAAATTCGCGCGCAGACGACGCAACCACCAGGCGTAGCCCTCGGCGGTGTGGGCCTCCCAGGCGTAGAGCGGGTTGCCCCAGAGTTGGCCGTCGGCGGAAAAATAGTCGGGCGGCACGCCGGCGACCGCGAGAGGCAGGCCGGTGTCCGCATCGATTTGAAAGAGGTCGGGCCGCGCCCAGACGTCGGCGGAATCGCGGGCCACGAAGATCGGCGCGTCGCCGATGAGCTGGATACCCCGCGCGGCGGCGGCGGTCCGGACCCGGGCCCATTGCCCAAAGAACAAGTATTGGAAAAACGCGTGCGCTTCGGCGCGGAGCAGGACGGAGGCGGGCAGGGTGGCGGGCTTGATTCGCGACAGGAACCGCTGTTCGGCCGGCCAGAGCCACCAAGGGCGGCCGTCGTGGTGGTCCTTCAGGGCGAGGAAGAGCGCGTAGCCGTCGAGCCAGTCGGCGTGTGTGGCGCGAAACGCGGCGAAGTCGCCGTAGGGCAGGCGGGCGAATTTCCGGGCCCGGGCGGCTGCGTGGGCGCGAAACAGCACCGGCCACTTCGTCACGTAGAGCCAGCCGTAGTCCACGCGGTCGGCCGGCAGGCGGCGCAGTTCGGCGAGATCGGCGTCCGCGAGCAGGCCGGCGCCGACCAGGGCGTGCAGGTCGATGAGGTAGGGGTTGCCGGCGAAGGAGGAGAAACACTGGTAGGGTGAATCGCCGTAGCCGGTGGGGCCGAGCGGACAAACCTGCCAATGCGAGATCCCGGCGGCTTGCAGGAAATCGAGGTAGGTATCGACCTGGGCATCCAAGACGCCCACGCCTTGATCACCGGGCAGGGAGGTGGGGTGGAGCAAGACCCCGGCGGAACGGACTTTTAACCAATCGAACAAAGGCGTCGACGAGGCGGTGAACGTGGCCTGATCTTGATTAGACATAATATTTATTGTGCGATAAATCGACGAGTGACGGTTACGGCCGGGAAAATGCGATAAATCCACCGAGTGGCGTCTGGCCAAAGCGAGCGTTGGGCATGGCACCAAACGCGGAGAAGCCCGGAACGAGGCAAACCGATTTCGCAAGGAAACACGAAACGCACCATCCGTCCGTGAGCTTCTCGGGTGCCTGCCTGTAGCCAGGATGCAAAAAAGCGCCCGGCCTCCGAGGAGGGCCGGGCGCTGGATTTGACGAACCGAAGCGGGCGCGGGGCGCTTACTTCTTGTCGGAGGCGGCGTCGAGCAGGTCGCCGAGGTTCATCATGTCGCCGGAGCTGTCGCGGTTGAGCGCCTCGAAGGCGGTCGTCTCGGCGGCGAGCTGGTCGGCGCTGTAGTTGGCGGCCTTGATCGAGAGACCGAGGCGGCGCTCTTCGCGGTCGATCTTGACCACGCGGGCGGTGACTTCCTGGCCGGGCTTGACGTGGTCTTTGACCTTCTCGATGCGGTCCTCGCTGATCTGCGAGATGTGCACGAGGCCGTCGATGCCGTCCTTCAGCTCCACGAAGGCGCCGAAGGTGGTGATCTTGGACACGGTGCCCTTGACGACGTCGCCGATCTTGAAGTGCGAATCGATGTCGGACCAGGGATCCTCGGCGAGCTGCTTCATGCCGAGGCTGATGCGCTGCTGGGACGGATCGACGTCGAGCACGATGGCGTCGACCTCGTCGCCCTTCTTGAGGACTTCGGACGGGTGGTTGACCTTGCGGTTCCAGGGCATGTCGGAGACATGGACCATGCCGTCGATGCCTTCCTCGAGCTCGATGAAGGCGCCGTAGGTGGTCATGTTGCGCACCTTGCCGCGGACGCGGGCGCCCATCGGGTAGTTGTGGCG
>JAIXVP010000093.1 GCA_027482905.1 Opitutaceae bacterium | reverse complement strand
CGGCAAAGGCGGCGGCGAGGGCATGGGCCCCGGCGGCGAGGGCTGAGCCCTTCCGCGAAGGAGGCCGCGAGGTCTCCTTTGTCACCGATCAAAACCCCCGGCGCCTGAGAGGCGCCGGGGGTTTTTCGTTTTGCGGCCCCGCGGGCGGAGCGCGGCGGGCGGCCTACTTTTTCGCCTCCTCGCGCGAGCGCAGTTCCTCGAGGCGTTTGGTGTTGAGAAGCTGGAAGGTGCCGCCGTTGCGCTTGGCGACGGCGGTGAGATTCTGGATGGAAGTCTCGGGCCGCTCGTTGGGGCCGACGAAGAGGAAGACGTTGAGGTTGGGCCGTTCGGAGGCGAGGGCGCGCTGGAGGCGGGCGTAGTGGGCGAGGAAATCGTTCCAGGTGGTGTCCTCCACTTCGGAAACGCGGCCGGAGGGAATGCGGATGAGGTTTCCGTCCCTGTTGCTCCAGCCGGTGCGGTCAAAGCGGATGTTGGCGCCGGCGCGGCGGATCTCGGCCTGCACGTCGGAGCGCTCGAGTTCGCCGATCCAGCGCAGGACGATGGGATCTTTTCCCTGGGAGACGAGGCGGCGGTTGAGCTCCTCGAGTTCGCGGCCGGCCTTGGCGTGGGCGGCGCTGCGGGCGGCGGCGACGGACCTGGCGTCGAGGCCCAGCTTTTTCATCTCCTCCTCGAACTCGGCCTGCTCTCGCGCGGTTTCCTCGCGGCGTCTGGCGAGGGTGTCCGCGTCGATGCGCCGGCGGGTGCGGCCCTGGGTGGCGGTGATGACGTAGATGGTGTCGGGCTGCTGCTCGAGCGCGGCCTGGACGGCGCGGGCCCAGACGGGCGGCATGTAGAGCGGATCCACTCCCGAGCCCTCGGGCAGGGGGCGGGCGCGCCAGGGGGAGCGGGCCCCGGCGGAGAAGGGGCCGAAGTTGCCGAGCTGGGTGTTCACCGGCGTCATCCACTCGAAGAACTCCTTTTTGTTCTCGCTGGTGGCGGGAGTCAGCTCGCGGCGAAACAGATTCGTGCTCACCGAGTTGTTCTCGTCGCCGGAGTTGTAGCCGAAGAGGACGACGTTGAACTGGGCCGACGGGGGCAGGCGGCCGACGAGGCGCATGATCTCCTCGCGGATTATGGTGAAGGCCTGGAAGCCGCCTTTGCGGGGCTCCATGATCTCGAGGGAGGTGTCGACGACGAAGAGGATCTTGGAGGCGTTCTGGGTGGTGGAGCCGAGGAAGGAGAGGGACATGAACCCTCGGCCGCCGAGCGAGCCGCCGCCGCCGAGGGCGGTGCCCATGCCGGTGCCGGCGCCGAGGCCGACGCCGGAGCCCATGGCGCCGAAGCCGCCGAAGCCGGCCGCGCCCATGGAGGGCAGGTCGGGCATCTCGGGCATTTGGAGGGCGTTGTCGGCGGTGGAGAAAATGCGGTTGGCGGAGACGGGCGAGGCGGAGCCGCCGGAGGAGCCGCCGCGGCGCGCGACCTGGAGGCGGTGTTCGACCTGGCGGTCGGCGGACTCGAGGGCGTTGGAGGCTTCGAAGGTCTTCTTTTTTCCGCCGATGTTCTGCTGCACGACGATGGCTCCGGCCACGCCGATGAGCACGAGGTGCACGATCACGGTGACGAGCAGGGGCATGCTCGAGGTGACGCGCCGGTAGAGGTTTTTCTTTTTCCGCGCGGCGGCGTGCTCGGCGGGAGTTTCGGCCGCGGGCGGGATTTGGTCGTCGGGGGAGGACATGGCGCGGCGGGTCAGAACTCCTCGCTCTCAGCGGTGAAGGTGACGTTGGTGACGCCGGCTACGGCGAGGGCGTTGAGCACGTCGATGGTGCGGAAGTAGGGCGAGTCGGGGTGGCTGATGAGGGTGACGACGAGCTTGCTCTTGGCGGCGTCGCTCGAGGCCTTGAGCTGGCCGAGGGTGTTGGTGAGCTGGGGCAGGTCGCGGCTGGCGACGGAGTCGAAGGCCTCGTCGTTGAGGGTGACCTCGCCGGCCTCGTCGATCTGGAGGATCTGCTCGTCGACGAATTCGGTGGAGGTGCCGGCGACGGAGACGCCGGGGAGCTTGGTCTGGAGGATCTGCTCGATGCGGATCTGCGCGGCCAGCGACATGAAGAAGACGAGGATGACGAACACCACGTCGATCATCGGCGCGATCTGGAAGCCGACGTCGGGGTTGTTGGTCTGGACGGGGAGTTTCATGGGAAGGCTGAGCGCGGAGATCTGAGGCCTAAAAGGGCAGGCGGAAAATCAGCGGGCAACGGTGGCGAAAGTGACGTCGACGATGCCAGCCTTGGCGGCGGCCTCGACGACCTGGTTGACGTAGCGGACGGGGGTCTCGGAGTCGGCGCGGACGAGGACGCGCACCTGGGGGTTGGCCTTTTTGCGGGCGGCGAGCACGCCGATGGTGTCGGCGGGGGCGACGACGCGCTCCTCGAAGGTGGTGACGGCGGCGTTTTCGGCGGCGCGCCAGGCGACGTTGAAGACGAGTTCGCCCTCGGAGTCCTCCTTCTTGTTGGCGTCGGGCGCGACGGGGACCTGGATGCCGGGGTCGTAGCGCGCGACGGAGGAGGTCGCGATGCTCATGAAAAAGATGAGCAGCACGAGGAGGACATCGATCATCGGGGCGATTTGGAATTCGGGCTCGCCGTCGCCGCCGCCACCACCACCGGCCATGTTGGGAAAGGGTTGAGGTTAAAGTTTAAGTTGAAAGGACGGGGTTCGAGGCGCCGGCCGGCGCCTCGGCTCAGCCCTGGGACTGGCTCTGGGTGGAGACGGGGGCGGCGCCAGTGATCCAGTTGGGGGTGGCGGCGACGTGTTCGCCGCCCTCGAAGGTTACGTCCTTCATGTGCTCGTAGGGGAAGCAGCGGAAGAGGTCGCTGACGGCGATGGAGAGATCGTGGATCTGGTGGGAGACGCGGTTGCGGAGGAGGTAGTAGAAGACGAAGGCGGGGATGGCGACGGCGAGGCCGGCGGCGGTGGCGTGGAGCACGTGGCCGATGGCGCCGGAGAGTTTGGACGGATCGGCGGCGCCGGCCTGGCCCATGGCGGCGAAGGCCTGGATCATGCCGACGACGGTGCCGGTGAGGCCGACCATGGGGGCGATGACGCCGATGACGGACAGGTAGGCGATCTTCGATTGGAAGCGGGCGTTTTCGCCGACGATCACGGCGGCCATGGCGTCCTCGGCGGCGGCTTTGCCGGAGGGGGCGTGTTTCAGGCCGGCGTGGAGGGCGGCCGGGATGGCGCCCTTGGCGGCGGCGGCCCAGGCGTAGGCGCCGCGGTAGTCGCCGGCGCGGAAGTAGTTTCGCGCGGTGTCGAGGTCGGCGGCGGGCAGGAATTTTTTCGCGGCGGTGTTCTGGTAGAGATCGATCACGAGGTAGACGATCAGCGCGGAGCAGAACCAGAGCGGCAGGATGAAGGGCGAGGTGAGCTCGGCGAGGAGGCTGGTGGACTTCACGGCGGGCGCGGCGGCGGTCTGGGCGAGCAGGGCGGCCGGCGTGGCGAGGGCGAGGGAGGCGAGGAGGCGAGGGCGCATGGCGGTTGGGAAGGGGAGGGCGGGGCGGTTCAGAGGTTGAACTCCTTTTTGGCCTGGGCGGCCTGGAGGGTGGCGGGGTGGCGGTCGATCAGTTCGAGGGCGGAGCGCTCGGCGCGGTCGGTGTCGCCGTAGCCCTTGTAGGCGCGGGCGGCGCCGAGGAGGGCGGCGGGCATGAGGTCGTCGAGCTGGCCATAGAAGGCCGGGACGTGCAGGTAGCATTCCAAGGCCTCGGCGTGGGCGGCGCGGGCGGCGGCGAGATCGCCGCGCAGCAACCAGGCGCGGGCGGCGACGGCGGGCGGGGCGTCCTTGACGATCTCGTCGAGCATAAGGCGGGCGAGGGATTCGCGGCCGGCGCGGGCGTCGAGTTGGGCGAGGGCGAGCTTGGCCACGCCGGTCACCTCGGGGCCGAGTCCGGTTTGCATGAGCTCGCGGGCGGCGGCGCCGATGGCGGTCTCGTCGGTGCCGAGGAGCAGGCATTGCAGGCGCAGGGAGGCGGCGCGGGGCCAGGGGGAGCCGGGGGTTTTGGGGAAGGGGGCGAACTGGCGGTAGACGGGTTCGAGGAGTTTGAGCGCGGCCTCACCCTGGCCGGCGGTCGCGAGGGTCTCGGCTTCGTCGAGGGCGGGGGGCTCGGGGAATTCGAGGCGGGCGATGTCGGCGAAGGGGAAGCGGCGCTCGTAGGTGCCGCCGGAGGGGATTTTCACCTGCTGGACCAGGGCGTTGGACGCGAGCGTGACGTCGGCGGCGGCGAGGGCGGCGCCGTCCTTGAGGATGTAGCGTTGGGCGGAGGCGGCGGGTGGAATGACCAATGTCCCATGACCAATGACCAAGGCCAGAAGGAGGCGGGGGCGCGGGGGGCTCATGACTTGGCGGGGGGCTGAGCGGCCGGGGCGGGGGCGCGGGCTTCGAGGGCGGGTTTGAGCGCGAGGGCTTTTTGCCACTCCGGGAAGGGCGCGAGGCGTTCCTCGGTGAGCATGCGGTTGAGCGTGGTGAGGGCCTCGGCGGGCTGGCCGAGGCGGTCGAAGGTCTCGGCCGATCGGAGGTAGGCCTTCGCGACCCAGCCGGGGAAACGTTTATAGGACAGATAAATGCGCTGGTAGTGGGCCTGGGCCTTGGCGAGGTCGTCGGGCGTGGCGCGGCGGGTGGCGATCTCGCCGAGTTGGAACAGGGCCTCGGCGGTGGCTTCGCCGCGCCAGGCGCGGTTGGCGGCGACCTCCTCGAACAGGGCGCGGGCGGCGTCGAGCTGGCCGAGGGCGAGGCGGGCGCGGGCGCGGCCAAGGGTGGCCTCCTTCAACTTCGAGCGCGCACCGGCGACGTCGATGGCGGCGTCGAAGCGGGCGAGGGCCTCCTCGGGTTTGCCCGCGCGCAGGGAGAGTTCGCCGAGGCCGACGTAACCGTAGTCGGCGAACAGCGAACGCGGGTAGGCGGCGACGAGACGATCATAGAAGGAGGCGGCGAGTTCGGGCTGGTTTTGGGCGAGCAGGGCGTCGCCGACTTTGCCGAGGATGCCAGCGGGGAGCTGGTCGGGGGCGTAGGTGGCGGCGATCTTGCCCAGGATCTCGTCGCGGAGGGCGGGGTTTTGGCGGGTGGCGGCGATCTCGGCGTGGACAAACCGGGCGCGGGCGCGGGCGGTGGGGGCCTCGCGGGTGCGTTCGTCCAGCAGCAACTCGTCGGCGCGGGCGAAGAGGGCGGACTCGGGGACCGGGATCGGTTTGGGCTCGCCGGCGCGGGCGCGAGGCACGCGGGCGAGGGTGGCGGCGAGCTCGACGAGGAGGCGCTCGACGTCGCCGCGGTCGGGGTCGGTCAGGTAGCGGCGGGTGATCTCGGCGACGAGCGGCAGGGCTTCGTCGGGGCGGCCCTCTTTCGCGCGGATGCGGCTGATCCAGTAGGCGGCGTTGATGACGTAGGGGTGGTCGGGCTGGGTGGCGGCGAAGTTTTCCCACAGGGCGACGGCGGCGTCGTAGTCGCGCCGGGCCTGGTAATGGCGGGTGAGCTCGTCGAGCACGTAGCCGAGCTGTTCGTCGGAGAGGGGCAGGTCGAGGGACGCGCGGTAGGCGGCGATGGCGCCGGGGATGTCGCCGAGGCCGGCGAGGGCGTCGCCCTGGAGGGAGAGCACCTCGCCGCGCTGGGGGTGGTCGGAGGGGTAGGCGGCGAGCCATTTGGCGGCGAGGTCGCCGCAGGCGGCGTAGTCCTGGCGCGCATACGCGGTGGCGGCGAGGCGGTAGCGGGCGTCGGGCACGAAGCGGCCTTCGGGGAAGTCGCGCAGGTAGTCGCGGATCTGTTTCTCGGCGTCGGTGGCGCGGCCCTCGGCGAGATCGGCCATGGGGGCGAGGTAGCGGGCGTCCTCGAGGAAGCGGCCCTTCGGGAATTCGCGGGCGTAGGCGACGACGACCTCGCGGGCCTCGGCGTAGCGGGCGAGGGCGAAGAGGGCGTTGGCGCGGAGCAGGCGGATGGGCTCTGTCAGGTCGTTCGGGGGGAAGCGCTGGTCGGCGAGATCGAGGAAGGCGAGCTGGCCGGGGAGGTCGCCGCGTTTGCCGGCGCCTTCGGCGGCGAGGTAGAGGGCGCGGGGGCCGAGGGGCGAGGCGGGGTGGGCGGCGAGGAAACGTTCGACGGAGTCGCGGACTTTTTCGAGGCGACCGGCGTCGGCGTAGGCGCGGACGAGCCCGAACCAGGCGGCTTCGCGGTCGGGGAAATCGGGGTGGCGGGCGAGGAGGTCCTCGAGGAGGAGGGCGGCCTCCCAGACGCCGCCGCGTTCCTGGAAGGCGGCGGCGAGGCGCTGGCGGAGGGTGGCGTCGAAGGCGGGCAGTTTTTCCACCTCGGCGAGGGAGGCGCGGGCCTGGGCGAGGCGGGCGTCGAGGCGGCGGATGGCGTCGAGGTCGAGTGAGGAGGGACGGGCGAGGGCGCGGTAGCGTTCCAGGGCGCGCTCGAGGCCGGCGGCGCGTTTTTGTTGCTCGGCGAGGAGGTCGGCGCGGGCGCCGACGTTGCGGAAGGCGGCGAGGGCGCCGGCTGGGTCTCCGGCCTTCAGGAGGGCGTCGCCGAGCTGGAGCGACAGCAGATTGAGGCCGGCGAGGTTGTCCACCAGGGCGAGCTGACCGCGGAGCAATTCGAGGCCGCGGCCGGCGTCGGCGAGGTTGTCGGCCCGCAGGTGGAGCTCGACGAGGGAGAGGGCGGCGTCGGCCCAGTCGCGGTCGCGGGGGGCGGTGGCGAGGAGGCGGTTGTAGGCGGCGATGGCGACGGGCAGGCGGCCGGCCTCGCGGGCGGCGAGGGCGCCGTAGAGGAGGGCCTTGTCGCGCAGGGATGGCGTGGACTCGGCGGAGGCGAAGACCGGGATGGCGGCGGCGTAGTCTTTTTGCAGGGCGAGGGAGAGGCCGCGGATCATGCGGGCCTCGCCGAGCAGGGCGGCGGGCGTGGACGGGATTTTTTCGAGGGATTCGGCCAGCTCGGCGGCGCGGGGGAAGTTGCCTGCCTGGAAATGGGTTTGGGCGGCGGTGAGGAGCAGGCGGTCGAGGGACAGGCCGGGAGGCGGGGTTTCGCCGCCGCGGACGCGGGCGACGATCTCGTCGAGCAGGGCTGCGGCGTCGGCGGGTTTGCGGGCGGAGAGGAGGGGCTCGACCTCGGCCACCTGGGCGGCGAGGGGAATGCGGCTGGCCGTCGTCTGGGCGTCGGTGGCGGGCGCGGAAAACGCCAGCGCGAGGGCGAGCAACGGAAACGGACCGACGGGGGAAAGTGAGGCCCGGGCGGAGGCGCGCGGTTCACGAAGGGGCGTCATCGGAAGGCTTTTCAGGACGCTCCCGGGCCACTGGTTTGCGTCAAGCGCGGAGTGGGTTTTTCACGTATCCGACAACTCAGTTCGAGGCGGGCGCGAGACGCAGGGTCTGGTAGCGGCGGACGCCGAGGAGGGAGCCGTGCCAACCGGTCACGTCGGGGTGGAGGAGGTGGACGCGAGCGCCGAAGTAGAGGGGGGCGATGGGGGCCTCGGCGAGCAGCAGGGTTTCGGCCTGTTGCAGGAGGGCGAGGCGTTCGGCCGGGGCGGCGGTGCGGGCGGCGTCGGCGATGAGGCGGTCGTAGGCGGCGACGGACCAGCCGGTCTGGTTGTTGCCGCCGGCGGTCACATACATGTCGAGGAAGGTGTTGGGGTCGTTGTAGTCGCCTACCCAGCGGGAGCGGGCGATGTCGTAGCGCAGGCCCTTCAGCGTATCGAGGTAGACGCGGAAGTCCTGGGAAACGAGGGCGACGTCGATGCCGAGATCGCGTTTCCACATGGCTTGGATGGCTTCGAGGATGCGGGTGTTGACCGGATCGGTGTTGGTCAGGAGTTCGAGGCGGGGGAAGCCCTTGCCATCGGGGAAGCCGGCCTCGGCGAGAAGGGCGCGGGCGGCGGCGAGGTCGCGGACCTGACCGGCGGGCGAGCGGTAGGCGCCGAGGCCGGGCGGGACGAAGTGGGTGGCGGGCAGGCGGGAGCCGAGCAGCACGGAGCCGGCGAGGGCGTCGCGGTCGACGGCGAGGGCGAGGGCGCGGCGCACGCGGGCGTCGTTGAGCGGCGGGCGGGTGGTGTTGAAGCGCAGGTAGGCGGTTTCGAGCTGGGGGTCGATGCGCAGGGGCGAGGGGGACTGGGCGCGGTAGGTGGCGATGCGGTCGGGCAGGAGGTCGTAGGTCACGTGGCGTTGGCCGGCGCGGTAGGCGGACTCGTCGGCGGCGGTGTTGTCGGTCGGGAAAAACACCACGCGGCGCGGGCCGACGGCGGGGTCGGAGTAGTGGAGGGTGTCGCGCACGACCTCGATGCGGTCGTTGGGCACCCAGGCGGCGAGGCGGTAGGCGCCGTTGCCGACGTGATTCTCCGGGCGGGTCCAGGCGGTGCCGCGTTGGTCGATCTTGCCGAAGCGCAGGATGGTGGGCGGGTGGACGGGGAACCAGGCCTGGTGGGCGATCAGGCCGAGGAAATAGGGGGTGGGCGCGGCGAGCTCGACCACGAGGGTGCGGTCGTCGGGGGCGGTGGCGCCGACGGTGGCGAAGTCGGTCGTGGCGCCGGCGTTGAAGGCCTCGGCGCCGCGCAGGGGGAATAGCATGTAGGCGTATTCGGAGGCGAGGGCGGGGCGGAGGATGCGTTCAAACGAGAACACGAAATGCGAGGCGCGGACGGCGTCGCCGTTGGACCAGCGGGCCTCGGGGCGGAGGTGGAAGGTGTAACGGAGGCCGTCGGCGGAGACGTCCCACGACGCGGCGGCGGCGGGCACGGGCTCGCCCGTGGCTTCGTCGAGGGAGGTGAGGCCTTCGCCGAGGGCGAGCATGATGTTGAACTCGGTCAGGGCGGTGGCGAGGTGCGGGTCGAGGTCCCCGGGCTCGGCGCCGTTGCCGAGGAGGAGGGTTTGGTCGTCGCGGGCCTGCTCGACCGGGGTCTGGCGCGGGCGGCAGGCGGTGGCCGTGAGCAACAACGCGAGAGCGGCGAGGGTCGCGGCGAGGCGGACGAGGAAGTTGGCGGAGTCGCGGGAGGCCATGGCGGGAGCTGAGCGCGGCGGCGGGTAAAGGCAAACGCGGGTTGCCAAGGGCGGGGCGGGGCGGGCAGGGTGCGGGCATTATGGCATCGTGGTATTTTGTGAAAGACGGGGAGCGGACCGGGCCGGTCGAGCGGGCGGAGCTGGACGCGCGCATCGCGGCCGGCGAGGTCGACGGCGCCACGCTGGTGTGGCGGGTCGGGCTCTCGGCCTGGACGCGGGCCTGCCTCGTGGACGAGTTGGCCGTGCCCCCGCCTTTGCCTTCCGCCACCCCGCCACCGCTCCCGGTGGCGGAGACGGAAGAACCGGAGTCGGCATTCCGGCCCACGTCGGGCTCCGGGCGAGGAGCCGCGCAGGCCTCGGCGGCGGCGGCCGCGCCGCGATTCGCCGGTTTTTGGGTGCGCTTTCTGGCCAAGCTCATCGACGGCGTGCTTCTCTACGGGATCGCGCTGCTGGTGGAGCGGGCGGTGGTCGGCACGGTGTTCAACGGTGTTTTTCCCGCGCCGCGGGATTGGGAGGCGATCCTGCGCCTGCTGATCTGGACCGCGCCGATCAACACCCTCATCGCGGTCGGCTACACGGCGTATTTCATGGCGCGGCACGAGGCCACGCCGGGCAAACGGTTGCTCGGTTTGCGCGTCGTGCGGGCGGACGGCGTGCGGGTCGGGACGGCGCGCGTGGTGGGGCGGTATTTCGCGGAGACGCTCAGCACGATCATCTTTTTCGCCGGCTACGTGATGGCGGCTTTCGACGACGAGAAACGTTCCCTCCACGACTACCTCTGCGACACGCGGGTGGTGTTTGGGGAACGGGAGACGGAGTTCGAGACGGACCGCGCGGACCTCAAGGCGCGCTGATCGCGGTGGCCTGGTTCAGGCCGGGCCATCCACCGCGTGGATGGCGGCGGCTTCGGTTTTGCCCTTCACCGTGATGTCGCCGAGGGCGCGCAGCCTATACGTGCCGCGCAGGGCGGCGCGGGTGAACTCGCTGATGATGATGTCGGTCGCGAACTCGGCGCGGCGGGTGAGCGGTTGCAGGCGCGCGGCGAGGTTCACGCCGTCGCCGATCACGGAGTAGTTCAGGCGGCGGTGGGAGCCGATGTTGCCCGCCACCACTTGCGCGGTGTTGATGCCCACGCCAAAGGCCAGCGGCGGGCGGCCCTCGGCGGCGAGCTCCCGGTTGAACGCGGCCAGGGCGGCGCGCATGCCGAGCGCGGCGCGCACGGCGCGGTCGGCGGAATCCGGTGCGGCCACGGGCGCGCCGAAGAGGGCCATGATCTCGTCGCCGATGTATTTGTCCACCACCCCGCCGCAGGCCTCGATCTCGGCGCTCATGCGGTCGAGGTAACGGTTGAGCAGGGCGACGAGGTCGCGGGGCGCGAGGCCCTCCGCCAAGGTGGTGAAGCCGCGCAGGTCGGCGAAGAGCACCGTGACCTCGCGTTCCTCGCCGCCGAGCGCGGAGCCGTCGCGCAGCAGGCTGGCGGCCACCTCGGGGCTGACGTTTTTATCGAGCAAATCGCGCACGCGGTCGCGCTCGGCCAGGCCGGTGCTCATGGCGTTGAAGGCGCGGGCGAGTTCGCCCAGCTCGTCGCCGCGCCGAAGATCAAGGCGCGCGGCGTAGTCGCCGGCGGCGATCAGGCGGGTGTGGGCGGCGAGTTGGCCGACGGGGCGGGTGAGGGAGCGGGCGAAGAAAAACGCGACGACGAGCGCGGCGGCGAGCAGGCCGCATCCGGCGGTGAGCAGGCGGCTTTGCAGGCGGCGGGTGGGGGCGAGGCGGGCGTCGAGCGAGCTGAGCACGAAGACCGACGCGCCGGCCTGGGCGAGTTCGGGTAGGGGAGTCGGGGCGACGAGGAAACGCTCGCCGGCCAGAGTCGCGATGGGGAACTCCGGGGCGGGCGCGGGGCGCACGCGGGCGACCTCGGCGGTGACGCCTGGGGCGAGGGTGGAGGCGAGGGCGAGCACGCGGGCGCCGTCGCGCAGGAAGACGACGTCGAGGCCGGAGTATTGGCCGAGATTGGCGGCGAGTTTGTCCCCGACGCGGTGACCGAGGCCGACCCAGGCGACGAGGTCGGGGGCGAGCAGAGGGACGAGCACGACGGCGTGGAGTTCGTCGCCGATCCAGACAAAGCCGTCGGCGCGCTCGGCCCCGGCGGCGTCGGCGCGGGCGACCAGCGGGGCGAAGGCGGTCGGGATCACGACCCGTCCGGCGAGGGTGCGGGCGGCGAGGGTGTTGCCCTCGGGCAGGACGACGGCGATGGAGTCGGCGTCGCTGCGGAGGAGCAGGCTCTCGAGGTTCGATTCGAGGGTGGGGACGTCGGCGGCG
Organism: Opitutaceae bacterium; assembly: GCA_027482905.1. Taxonomy (GTDB): domain Bacteria; phylum Verrucomicrobiota; class Verrucomicrobiia; order Opitutales; family Opitutaceae; genus IMCC26134_A. Next base: position 2,054 of record JAIXVP010000093.1, on the reverse strand, counting down.
AAGGCCTGCTTAAAGGCGTAGTCGGCGACAAGCAGGGTGGCGAGGGCGGCGTCCTGGTCGTTCTGGCGCTGGATCAGCTGGAGGAGGATCTCGGCGGAGCGATCGAAGCGTTGGCGGACCTCGGCGACGGCTTCGGATTCGGCGGAGCGGTTGACGACAAAAAGGGTCACGCCGAGCACGGCGGCGATCAGGCCCGCGAGGAGGAGGAGCACGCGGACGCGGAAACTCATGGCCGGGGCGGACGGGCGGGCTCAGCGGTAGCCGCCGCCGCCGGACTCGGGGGCGCGGGCGGGCCGGCGGTCGCGCCGCAGCACGAGGGCGCGGGCGGCGGCCAAGGGTTCGGATTCGGCGAGGGTGACTTCGTAGGCGTCGGGTTTGGCGAGCCGGTAGTGCCAGATCTCCACCCGGTAGCGGCCGGCGGGGGCTTCGAGCCGGGAGAGGCCCGCGTCGGAGGAGAGCGCGAACCACGGCGTGTCCAGCACCACGACGTAGGCGCGCATCCAGTCGTGGATGTTGCAGCCCACGGAAACGACGCCGGGCAGGGGAAACTCCTCCGCCGGGGCCGAGGCGCCGCCGTGCAGCGGGATGTCGAAGCGTTTGGCAGGGGACAGCGAGTAGACGTGGTGCTGGATCGAGTCGGCGTTGGGGAAACGCACCCGCGTGCCGACGCGGATCGGGGTGACGAGAGGTTGGAATTCACCGTCACTTTGCACCACCTCGACCTCGGCGGCGGGGCCGGGCGCGGGGACGGGAGCGTCCAGCGGGTGGAGCGAGACGACCGCGTCGACCACGGGCGCCGAGGCGGCGTCCGTGAGGGTGAGGACCAGTTCGGCGGCCGGCAGCGACGCGGCCACAGCGAGCGCGGCGAGGATGACGGCGAGGCGGCGGGCGAGAGTGGACGGGCGCATGGCTAGAAGCGGCGGGCGAGGCCGGCGGTGAAGGTGCGGTTAAGGTAGCGGAGGCCGTCGCGGCGGGTGTCGGCGTAGGCGAAGCCGAGACTCAGGCGGGTGGAGTCGTTCAGGGCGTAAGAAACGGAGATGGAGCCCTCGACGGTGGCGGCTTCGACGTTGTAGGCGTTGAGCGGCACGTCGAAAAAGTCCGTCGCCCGGCGCAGGGGCACGGTGCTCAGGTAGGGGCTCAGGAAACGCCAGGTCGGGGGCGGCGAGGAGAAGGCGAGGACGTTGCCAAAGCGGCTGGCGACGCCGGTCGAGATGGTCCAGCGGTCGGAGGGGAAAAACGCGAGTTCGCCGGAGAAGGTGCGTGCAGTGATGTCGTAAAAGGTGTCGCGGGTATCGATGCGTTCGCCCTCGGCGGCGAAGGTGTAGCGCAGGAAGGTCCAGGGGCGATGGGTGAACTCCAGGGTGGCGAGTCCGGTCCAGCCGGAGCGGTCGTCGACGCGGGCGACGCGGGGTCCGCCGGCGAAGGCGAGGCGCAGGGCAGGGGCGGTCGGGCCGAGGCCGAAACGGCGGCGCAGGGCGAGGCGGGCCTCGAAATCGGCGGTGTCGAAGCGCTCGAACTCGACCCAGTGTTCGCCGCGGGCGGCGAGGCCGCCGGAGAGCAGCCAGTCGCGCCGGAGCACGCGGGCGTCCTCGGCGGACACGGCGAGCCGAACGGCGGTGTCGTCGCGTTTATCCGCCGGGCGGGTGGCGCGGCCGAGGTTGTCGTCGTGGCTGGCCGAGGTTTCGACCAGAATAGGGATGCTTTGGGCGGCGCGGGCGCTCGGGGTAAGAATCACTGCGCAGAGCGCGCCGAGGGCGGCGGCGAACAGACGACGCAAACGGTCGCGGGCGGTCGGGAGGCGGGGGCACATGGCGCGAAGGTAAGGCGAGCCTGAGGGCCGGCGGGCGGGGCCGGCAATGGCCGACTGTGCGGCAGGTGCCGAGGTGTCGGCTTCTTCGCGTGGGTGGCTTCAGTCGCCCGAAGTCCCGTTGGCAGCGGCCCGCTCCAGCAGAGGGGTGAGCGCGGTCCACACGGTCTCGGCCATTCGGGCGTGGCCGGCCTCGTTGGGGTGGATGGCGTCGGCTTGGTTCAGCTCCGGCACGCCGCCGACGCCT
>JAIXVP010000041.1 GCA_027482905.1 Opitutaceae bacterium | reverse complement strand
GTTGGCTGCAAACCCCGGCCGCGGTTCGCAAGCTCGGCGGCGCTTTGTTCGGCGACCGTCGCTACGGCCGGGTGTTCATCTATCACAACGGCGCCCAGTCCTACTATGGCGTCCGGGGTTTTCGCGTGTCGCTCCGGGTGTGAGATAGGCCGCGCGGTCGCGCGTTCGCGCGAAATCCGGAGGGAAGGCTCGCGGGCGGACCGGTGACGGCCAATGTCTCGCTTCGCAATTTTTCGCCGCCGCCCTTTTTGACCATGTCCCTTGCCGAGAAACGCCAAAACCTGATCGACGATCTGATGAGCCTGCCCGACGCCGAGGAGCGTTTTATGTTTCTCCTCGCGCGGGCGAAAAAATGGCCGGCGATGGATCCGACCCTCAAGACCGACGGACGCCTGTTGCCCGGCTGTGTGTCGCGCCTTTGGTTTTACCCCGAGTTTCGTGACGGGCGTTGCTGGTTTCAGATGGACGCCGAGGCGTTGATCTCGAAGGGCATCGCGGCGGTGGTGTGCGGGTTTTACCAAGGCGAGGCGCCGGCCGACATCCTATCCACCGAGCCGGATTTCCTGGCCGAGGCGGGTTTGACCCAAGTGTTGTCCGCCAATCGCAGCAACGCGCTCTCCAATCTGCGCAAACGAATCAAGGCCTACGCGGAGGCCTGCTTGGCCGGCGAGGTGACGGAGCCGCCGGCGCCGGTGTAGGTCTGCGATCTTCCTCAGGCCGCCTCGCGGGGCGCTCCGTTTGCGGCGGGTGCGGTGCGGTGGGGGGAACCAATCGGACCGTGCGTGCTTTCCTCGCCGGAGGACGAGGTGGGGCGGCCGGCGCCCAGGCCGACCTGCGCGCGGCGTGCGGCGCGCCAGCTGTCGCGGTGTTTGCGGATCCAATCGAGCAGGGCGCGCTCGAAACCGATGTCGTGGCCGAGCCGTTCCGACTCGAGCCATTTGTGGCGGAGAATCTCCTCCCGCTCGGCCAGGAATTCCTGGTAGAGGCTGGACTGTTTCACGAAATCGCGCGCGCCTTGGGCGTTGGGCGGGGAGTGAAGGGACGTCATGGGCACTTCCTGGTGACGGTGGACCGGACAGGAATAGGAAAGCTAGGCTGGACGTGGAGACTGTCAACCCGTCGACCGGTCGCGCTTCGGGGGCGAATTTACGCACATTTTTCCGAAGGTTCCAAAAACGGGTTGCGGGATATAGCGCTCGCGCCCACGTTTGCGATTCCGTGGCCGTCGTTTCCGCGCCGGTCGTGTTCACTGGCTTCCTTTCCACCCTCAACCCATTCTTTCTCATGGCTCTCGCCGTCGGCACCCGCGCCCCTGATTTCACCCTCAAGTCGAAGACCGCTGACGGTCTCGTCGATGTGACTCTCTCCTCCCGTTTCGGTCAGAAACAGACCGTGCTCTTGTTTTTTCCCCTGGCCTTCACGGGCGTCTGCACCGCCGAGATGTGCGACATCAGCTCCGGCCTCTCCGCCTATGCCGCCCTCGGCGCCGACGTCATCGCGATCAGCGTGGACAGCCCCTTCGCCCAGGAAGCTTGGGCCAAAAAGGAAAACATCACCCTCACCCTGGTCTCCGACCTGAACAAGACCGTCACCCAGGCCTACGACGTGGTGTTCCCCGGCCTCGCCGGCATCGGCGACACCTCCGCCCGCGCCGCCTTCGTCATCGGCGTCGATGGCGTGATCAAATACTCGGAGCGCACGCCTACGCCGAAGGACCTGCCCAACTTCGAGGCGGTCAAAGCCGCCCTCGCCTCCTGAGGCCCCGTCGCCCGCGCCTTCCGGCGCGGGCGACTTCGTATTTAACCTTTATAAGCAACCGTCATCCCACGCATGAGCCTTCCGAATCCGTTTAATACCCTCCGGCAGTTCCAAGCCAACGGCGCCACCCACGCCCTCTATTCGCTTCCTGCGTTGGAGGAGGCCGGGTTCAAGGTGTCGCGCCTGCCGGTTTCGATCCGTCTGGTGCTCGAGTCCCTACTGCGCAACTGCGACGGCAAACGCGTGGCGGAGCCCGCCATCCGCGACCTCGCCGGCTGGCAGGCCAAGGCGGAACGCACCGAGGAGATCCCCTTCGTGGTCGCGCGCATCGTGCTGCAGGACTTCACCGGCGTGCCGCTGCTCGTCGACCTCGCCGCCATGCGCTCGGCCGTGACCAAGCTGGGCAAGAACCCGAAGATCATCGAGCCCCTCGTGCCGGTCGATCTCGTGGTCGACCATTCCGTGCAGGTGGACTTCGCCGGCTCGGCCGACGCCCTCGCGAAGAACCTCGAGCTCGAGTTCAGCCGCAACCGCGAGCGTTACCAGTTCCTGAAGTGGGGCATGCAGGCCTTCGACACGTTTAAGGTCGTGCCGCCTGGCATCGGCATCGTTCACCAGGTCAACCTGGAGTATCTCGCCAAGGGCGTGCTGAAGGACGGCAACGGCGTCTACTACCCGGACACCCTCGTCGGCACCGATTCGCACACCACGATGATCAACGGCATCGGCATCGTGGGCTGGGGCGTGGGCGGCATCGAGGCCGAGGCCGGCATGCTCGGCCAGCCCGTCTATTTCCTCACTCCCGACGTCGTCGGCGTGCACCTCACCGGCGCGCTCCGCGAGGGCGTCACCGCGACCGACCTCGCGCTCACCCTCACCCAGCTCCTCCGCAAGGCGAAGGTCGTGGGTAAGTTCGTCGAGTTCTACGGCCCCGGCGCAGCCGCGCTGCCCGTGGTCGACCGCGCCACCATCGCCAACATGGCCCCCGAATACGGCGCCACGATGGGCTTCTTCCCCATCGACGCCGAGTCCTCCAACTACCTCCGCGCCACCGGCCGCCCCGACGATCACGTCGCCCTCTACGAGGCCTACTACAAGGCCCAGAATCTCTGGGGCATCCCGCAGAAGGGCCAGATCGACTACTCCACCGAGCTCGAACTCGATCTCTCGACCGTCGTCCCCTCCGTCGCCGGCCCGAAGCGCCCGCAGGACCGCATCGAGCTCGATGCGCTCAAGAAGGAGTTCACCACCGCCTTCGCGAAGCCCGTGACGGAAAACGGCTTTGGCAAAAAGGCCGAGGAGTTCTCCACCGTGTCCGCCGAGGTTCACGGCCAGAAGGTCGGCCACGGCAGCGTGCTCATCGCCGCCATCACGAGCTGCACCAATACCTCCAACCCGAGCGTCATGCTCGCCGCCGGCCTGCTCGCCAAGAAGGCCGTGGCGAAGGGCCTCAAGGTCAACCCGCTCGTGAAGTCCTCGCTCGCCCCCGGCTCGCGCGTCGTCACCGACTACCTTGAGAAGACCGGCCTCGCGCCCTATCTCGACCAGCTCGGTTTCCAGACCGTCGGCTACGGCTGCACGACCTGCATCGGCAATTCCGGCCCGCTCGACCCCAAGATCGAGGAGGCCGTGGTAAAGAACGACCTTGTCGCCGCCTCGGTGCTCTCCGGCAACCGCAACTTCGAGGCCCGCGTGCACCAGAACATCAAGAGCAACTTCCTGATGTCGCCCCCGCTGGTCGTCGCCTTCGCCCTCGCCGGCCGGGTGGACATCAACCTTGCCGCCGAGCCGATCGGCAACGGCTCCGATGGCGCCCCGGTTTACCTGAAGGACATCTGGCCCAGCCTCCAGGAGGTCCGCGACCAGCTCCAGGCCGCGCTCAAGCCTGAGGTATTCCGCCGCCTCTACACCGACTTCGCCGCGCAGAACCCAAAGTGGAACGAGATCCCGTCCACCACCGGCAACGTCTACGCCTTCGACGCCGCCTCGACCTACATCCAGGAGCCGCCCTTCTTCACCGACTTCTCGCTCACGCCCGGCGCCATCCAGCCCATCACCGGCGCGAAGGCCCTCGGCATCTTCGGCGACTCGGTAACAACCGACCACATCTCCCCCGCCGGCGCGATCAAGAAGAGCTCCCCGGCCGGCAAATACCTGCTGGAAAACGGCGTGTCCTTCGAAGACTTCAACTCCTACGGCAGCCGTCGCGGCAACGACCGTGTCATGACCCGCGGCACCTTCGCCAACGTCCGCATCAAGAACCTCATGCTCGGCGGCGAGGAGGGCGGCAACACCCTCGGCGCCGACGGCGTGAAGACCTCGATCTACGACGCCTCCATCGCCTACCAGAAGGCTGGCGTGCCGCTGATCATCCTCGCCGGTCAGGAATACGGCACCGGCTCGTCCCGCGACTGGGCCGCCAAGGGCACCAACCTGCTCGGCGTGAAGGTGGTCGT
>JAIXVP010000081.1 GCA_027482905.1 Opitutaceae bacterium | reverse complement strand
CTCGGCAAAGGGAAAACCGGGGACCCACGAGAGAAAGGACCAACCCGATGCGACGCGCAGGAACTCGCCCAGCACCGCGATGCCAAAAAAGCCCAGCACCACCGAAGGAATGGCCGAGATGAACTCGATGGCGGGTTTGATCAGGCGCTGCTCGGTCGGCGAAGCGAGCTGGTTGACGTAGACGGCCGCTCCGACGCCGAGGGGAACGGCGAGGACGAGGGCGATCAGCGAGACCAAAAGGGAACCGGTGATGAGCGGCAGGGCTCCATACCAATCCTGCCAAAAACTCGCGGTCAGCCATTGACGACCGAAAATGAAGGCGGTGAACGACTGCGCCAACGGCACGGGCTTGGCGGGGTCCCAGGCCTTCATCGCGTCCAAGGTGGCGGGGAAGCCCGCCACGAATTCGCGGGTCAGATCCTGAAAACGGACCAGGCGCGCGCTCAACTCGGCGTCGGGCAGGGCGGGCGGGGCGGCGACCAGTTCCTCGAGAGTTTTCCCGAAACTCGCGCTGACCTCGGCGTAGGCCGGAAGGGTCGCGGTGATCGCGGCGACCTCGGTGGTGAAATCGATCGGGATGATTTCCACCGCCGCCGCCTCGGCGGCCTTGCCGGCGGCGAGCAACTGGCGGCGTTTCTCGGCAAAGTTCAGGTTGTTTTGATGCCGGGCCTTGATGTCCACCGCGACGTCTCCGAGGTCCGAAAGCATCGAACGGATCGGCGCCGAGGCGGCGGAAAAGCGGCTCGCGAAGCGATCAAACTCGGCCAGGCGCGCCTGCGCCTCTTTGGCGGGCAGGCCCTCTCGGTCGGTATGATACCGCAGGGTCCTGAGCCGAAGATCGGAAAGGTAACGCGACAGGGCGGCGTGATCCTTCTCCTGCTGTCGGCCGAAATCGATGTATTCGAGCCCCGCCTGGCGGTAGATGGTGAGGTTGTCGCGGTTCTGCGCAAAGAACGTCGAACCCTCGCGGAAGAGGAAAAAAGTGATGAGGCCCAACACGATAACCGCGACGAAGGCGTTGCCGCCAAAAAAACCCTGGATGCACTCGTCCCAGGTCAACCCGAGGATCCGGGTGCGCTCCTTGTGGATCCGAAAGGCGGGAACGGGGGAGGCGACGGCGGGCGTCGTGGTGGGCTCGGGCGGCATGCGAAGGCGGCGGGTGGCGAAGGGAGTGCGACGCGGACGCCGCGCGAAAAGCGAGAAGCCCGCCCGACCTTGCGTCAAGCGGGCCACTGTAACGGTCAGGTGTCCAAAAGGCCCGGTTCAGTTGGCCACCGGGATGAAGCCGACCTTCTCCACGATGGACTGCCCGATCGGTCCAAGAGTGAATTCGATGAACTTGGCCGCGTCGCCGATCGGTTCGGCGTTGGTGTAATAAAAAGTGGGCCGGGCGTAGGGATAGCTCTTGGACAGAATCTCATCCCGGGTCGGCAAATGCCCGTCGATCGAGGCGATGTGGATGCCGGGCTCCTTGATGTAGGCCAGACCGACGTAGCCGATGCCGTTCGGGTTGCCCGCGACCTCGGAGACGATCTGCTCGTTGCCGGCGAGTTTCTGGGAGGACGGGGCATAGTCTTTCTTGCTCATGGCGAGTTCCTTCCAATCCGAATAGGTTCCGGAAGACGTGTTGCGGGTGTAGACCGAGATCGGTCCCGGCGCGCCGCCGATGGCGGACCAGTCGGTGACTTCGCCGGTGAAAATCTGCTCCACCTGCTGCTTGGTCAGTTCCTTGAGCGGATTCTCCAAATGCAGGATCACCGCCATGCCGTCGAAACACACGATAGTGGGTTTGAGCGCGATGCCCTTGGCGGCGGCCGCCGAGATCTCGGTCGGCTTGGCCTTGCGGGACGACATCGCGATGTCGGCCGTGCCGCTGGAAATGGCCGTGATGCCCGTGGTCGAGCCCTCGGCCGCGATCTCAAAGGAGATCCCGGGGTTGGCCGCCTTGTATTCTTCGGCGAGCATGGGGACCAGTTTGGCGCCCAGGGTATCGGAGCCTTTGATGACCAGCTTTTGGGCCGAGGCGGTGGCGACGGACGCCAAAATCGCGGCGGTAACGAGGAGGAGTTTTTTCATGAGGCAGATGCGAAACTACTAGGGTGAACGATTTCCGGGCCCTAGGTCAGGCGCGAAGCTGTTACGTTCGCGTGACGCCATCATCCTCGACATCCGAAGGCCAAAACTCGTTCCGGATTCACCCTAACCGCCGCTACCGGGAGGAAATCGCCATTCCCTTGCGCTCGACCAACTCGGCCACGACCGGGTGGGGAAAGCGTCGGTTGGGCGTGATGGCATAGAATGTTTCCCGAAGCTCGGGCATGCGATGGGTCTCGACCAGCTCGCCGCGCTCGATCTCGTCGCGCACCACCACCGGTGGCACCAGCGCCAGCCCCCCGCCCTCGCGCGCGAGCAAACGCAGCGTCGCCATGTCGTCGACCTCGGCGATCACCCGAGGCCGCACCCCCGCCGCCGCGAGCAACCGGTCGAAACCGGCGCGGGTGTTGCTTTCCAAGCTGGGCAATATCACCGGCACGTCGGCGAACCCGGCGGGAAACTTGAGCCGCCGTTTTTTCCAGTCCGGCGTGCCGACCAACGCGACCGGTTGCTCCGCCAGCAGATGATTATGCCAGGGCGTGCCGACATCCCGCCGCGCCGCCTGGTTGGCCAGGACGATATCCACCTGGTGCGCGTGCAACATCACCATCAGTTCGCGCAATCCGCCCGAACGCACCACCACCTCCACCTCGTCGCGCTTCAGAACGGGTCGGAGAAACTCGAGCAGGAAATTTCGCGAAAGCGTCGCAACCGCCCCCACCCGGAGGATCTGCCGGCCTCCGCGCGGACGGTGCTGCATCACGTCCATGAGCTCCTCGCCGGTCCGCCCGATCGTGTCCGCATACTCCAGCGCCAGCCGCCCCGCCTCGGTCAGGGCCAGCCCGCCCCGTCCCCGCGTGAACAAGGCGTGCCCCAGGCTCTCCTCCAGCTGCTTCAATTGGATGCTCAGGGCCGGCGTGGAGAGGTTCAATTTCTCCGCCGCACGCGTCAGGCTGAGCTCGCGCGCGATGACCCGAAAATACCGCAGATGATGGTAGTTTAAAAACGGCACCGCTCACGCTTAGGTTAAGTTTAAGTTAAGTCCAAGTTTCAAAACCTGTAATCGGCTAAAACCTGGGCGCGCGTTAATCTCCGGGCCGTCCACGCATGCAATCCACTGATCTCGCCGCCAACCTGCTGTCCCCGCCCATACTGCTCTTCCTGCTCGGCTTCGCCGCCACCCTGCTGCGCAGCGACCTGGAAATCCCGCCCGCCGCCGCCAAGACGCTCTCGCTCTTCCTGCTCTTCGCCATCGGCTTCAAAGGCGGCGTCTCCCTCGCCCAAAGCGGGCTCGGAGGCGAGGTCGTCGCCACCCTGGGCGCGGCCGCCTTCGCCTCGGTGGCGGTGCCGGTGTGGACCTTCTTCGCCCTGCGCCGCCGCCTCGGCGCGGCGGACGCCGCCGGCATCGCCGCGACCTACGGCTCGGTGAGCGCGGTGACCTTCATCACCGCCACCGGCTATCTCACCCTGCACGGTATCCCCTACTCCGGTCACATGGTCGCGGCGATGGCCTTGATGGAGTCGCCCGCCATCCTGGTCGGCGTCGTGCTCGCCCGGCGCTTCGCCTTCGACGGCGCTTCCGGCGCGTCCCGGCCCCTGATCGACTGGCGTCACCTCGGCCGCGACGCGCTGCTCAACGGCTCCGTCTTCCTGCTGCTCGGCAGCCTGCTCATCGGCTTCGTCTGCGGACCGGCTCGCGCCGCGCCGCTCAAGCCCTTCATCGACACCCTTTTCCCCGGCCTGCTCGCCCTCTTCCTGCTCGATCTGGGCATCCTCGCCGCGCGCCGCCTGGGTGACCTGCACCGCTTGGGCGCGCCGATCGTGGTCTTCGCCTTCCTCGCCCCCCTGCTCAACGCCGCCCTCGGGCTCGGCCTGGCCGCGCTCCTGGGCCTGCCACGCGGGGACGCCTTCCTGCTCGTCACGCTCTGCGCCAGCGCCAGCTACATCGCCGTGCCGGCGGCGCTGCGCATCGCCCTGCCCGAGGCCAACCCCGGGATCTACGTCACGCTGTCGCTCGCGTTGACCTTTCCCTTCAACATCCTGCTCGGCCTCCCGCTCTACGCCGCCGCCGTGTCAGCCCTGCCCGGCGGCTAGACGACGCCCGCTTCGCCGAGGAACGCCCCGACCGCCGCGCAAAATTCGGCCCGCGTTTCCATGTGCGGGTTGTGTCCGGCCGCCGCGATCGTCTCGATCCGCGCGCGGGGAAATCGCTCCACGATCCCCGGGCGGTCGGCGTCCTCGACGTAACGCGACCGCCCGCCACGCAAAAACAAGGCCGGCCCCGCGAAGCCCTCGCCCACCGCCAGCGGATTCCCCTCCAGCTCGGGCAGAGCCGCCGTGAGCACGGGTAGGTTGACGATCCAGCGCCACGCGCCGGCCGCGTCTTGTTCCAGGTTGGTGGTGAGGAACTTCCGCATGCCCCAATCCGGCACGCGCCCCTCCATCTTCAGCTCCGCCTCGCCGCGCGACCGCAGCTCCGGGAGCCGCAGCTCGTTCATCGCCGTAAATTCCGCCCGGTGCCCGTGTGAAAGGTAGGCCTTGGGCGCGATGTCCACCACCACCAGCCGCCCCACCCGCTCCGGGTGTCGGCAGGCCAGCGCCATGGCGACCTTGCCGCCCATGCTATGCCCCATCAGGTCCACCGCGCCGAGGCCGCGCGCATCCAGCCACCCGAGCACGTCGGCCGCCATCGCGTCGTAGCTCATCACGCCGCTCCACGGCGATTTGCCGTGGTTACGCAGGTCGAGGGCCCACACGGTGCGCCCGCCGCCCGCCTCGGCCAGCCCCGCGCCCGCGCTCTGCCAGTTGCGACCCGACCCGAGCAGGCCGTGCAGCAGCACCAGCGGCCGCCCCGCCCCGCCCAGTTCGCGCGCAAACAACTGCACCGTGTGATCCGCCATGAACGGACACCCAAAACGCCCGCCAGCCCGGCGCGCAACCTTCGCCTTCGCCGTTTTTACCTCGGGTTTCCCCGGCTCGCCCCGAACGGCGCCCGGAGCGGAACGTTTGTTGCTGAGCCTAGGTCTGGGATTGTCAGCCCGGGGGCGCCCTTTGCACGCTACGGTTGCTTCACTCCCCCCTTTCCCGCCCATCCACCCGTTTTCGCCCATTCCATGAAACTCGTTTCCCCGCTCTGGTCCGCCGCCCTGCTCGCGCTCGCCACCGCCCTTCCCGCCGCCGAGCCGATCAAGGTCGGCGAGATCGCCTCGCTGACCGGCAAGGAGGCCGCCTTCGGCCAGTCCTCCCACAAGGGCACCGTGCTGGCGGTGGAACAACTCAACGCCGCCGGCGGCGCGCTCGGTCGCCCGCTCGAACTCCTTTCCGAGGACAACCAGTCCAAGTCCGGCGAGTCCGCCACCGTCGCCCGCAAGCTCCTCTCCCGCGAAAAGGTAGTCGCCCTGCTCGGCGAGGTCGCCTCCAGCCGCTCGCTCGAAATGGCCCCCATCGCCCAGCGCGCCAAGATCCCCATGATCTCGCCGTCCTCGACCAACCCCAAGGTCACCGAGGTCGGCGACTACGTTTTCCGCGTGTGCTTCATCGACCCGTTCCAGGGAACCGTGATGGCGAAGTTCGCGAAGGAAACCCTCAAGGCCCGCCGCGTGGCCGTGCTCACCTCGGTCTCGTCCGCCTACTCGGTGGGCCTGGCCAAATATTTCAAGGAACGCTTCGTCGCCGACGGCGGCGAGGTCGCGCTGGAGCAGAAATTCGCCGAGGGCGACAAGGACTTCAAAGCCCAGCTCACCGCCATCCGCGCCGCCGGCGTCGACGCCGTGTTCGTGCCCGGCTACTACACCGAGGCCGCCCTGATCAGCCGCCAGGCCCGCGAGCTGGGCCTCGCCCTCCCGCTCTTCGGCGGCGACGGCTGGGAAGCGCCACAGTTGATCGAAATCGGCGGGAAGGCAGTCGAGGGCACCTACTACTCGACCCACTACTCGCCCGAGGATACCGCCCCCGCCGTGCAGGCCTTCGTCGCCGCCTTCCGCGCCCGCTGGAACGGCGAGACGCCCGACGCCATGGCCGCCCTCGGCTACGATTCCGCCCTCGTCCTGGCCGACGCCATCAAGCGCGCCGGCGGCACCGACGGCCCCGCCGTGCGCGATGCCCTCGCCGCGACCAAGGGCTTCGCCGGCGTCACCGGCACGACCAACATCGACCCCGCCCGCAACGCCTCCAAGTCCGCCGTCATCGTCACGATCAAGGACGGCCAGTTTAAATTCGTGCAAAGCGTCGCCCCCTGATTTGCGCCGCCACCCCGCCAAACCGCCCGACCCCCCCCCCCCCCCCTCCCCCCCCCCCCCGCCCTTACCCCAATTCTCCCGCCACAGGGTCAAGGGCCGTTCCCTGGGGCGG
>JAIXVP010000169.1 GCA_027482905.1 Opitutaceae bacterium | reverse complement strand
GTCCTGCGCCATCAGGAAAAACACCCGCGTGCGTCGGGCGGAGACCGGCGACGGCAGGTCCCAGAGGTAGTAGTGTTTCCCGTCGGAGAAGTTGATGGTGAGGAAGGTGAAAAAAGGGAAACGCATACGATATTCGTAGAGGATGCGGGAGGTGCCGTTGGGATTTGCGGCCATCTTGGCCGCGACGAGGTGATAGGGCGCGTCGAAGCTTATCCCATGCTCATCCTCGTGGATTTCGTAGCGTTCGACCTCGGGGCGGTCGCGGTTGCCGAAGGTGCCGGTGTGGACCCAGGAGAGGTGCGAGACATCGTTGAAATTCTCCGCCTGGCGCGGTGCGGCGGCGCGCCAGTCCTGGGGAGGGAGGCGCATGTGTTTGAGGGCCGGATCCAGCAGCAGCGGCCAATCCGGGATGGGGCGGACCGGATCGGGGGACAGGCACACCCAAACCAAGCCGTAACGCACCTCGGTCGCGAAGGTCTGCATGCAGAGTTTTTTCGGAATGGCAGCGTCGGGCTGGGCCGGCACCCGGGTGCAACGGCCGTCGGCGGCGTAGCGGAAACCGTGGTAGGCGCAGACGATCTCGCCGCCTTCCAGCCAGCCCATTGAGAGGGGCGCGCCGCGGTGGATACAGAGATCCTTGGCCGCGACGACGCGGTCGCCGGAGCGGAAAAGGACAAGCAACTCGTCGAGCAGGGCGCGTTGGATGGGTTTGTCGGCGGGCAACTCGGTCTCGTAGGCGACCGGATACCAGAAGCGCGCCAGCGCGGCCCAGTCGGAGGGCGTGAACGTGCAGTCGCGGGGCGGACGGAGCGGATTCGGAGCAGGGGAAAGAGCGGGGGCGGACATGGGAAGGGGGTTAACTGGACAAAGGGTGGCCCAGGCCGAGGTCGCGGAGGGCGCGGCGGTAGGCGGCGGACAAGCGGTCGGCGGCGATGTGAAACTCCTCGGTGAGATCGAGCGGGATCTCCTCCGGACGCTGGGCCTCAACCATCGGCTGGTCCTCGGCGAGCACGCGGCGTTGCAGGTCCTCGCTCGTTTCCGCCGATCCGCCGAGGTCGAAATCCCGGGCCATGCGCATAAAAATGCGGCAGCGGCGGCGCGAAACCGGAGCCGCGAAGTTGTAGATGCGGTAATGCGTTCCGTCGGGAAAATGAATCACCAGCCGCGTGCAGAAGGGTAGATGCAGATCGTAGTCGAGCGTCAGGTCCTCGACCTGGCCGGTTCCGGCGTCGTCGCAGTGGGCCTCGACGGAGCGGCGCGGGTAGCGGATGGCGAAGCGGTAGCCGGCGCCGCCGGGCAGGTCTTCGAGCTGATAGGCGGGAATCTCGGGCCGCTCGCGGTTGCCAAAGGTGCCGGTGTGGAGCCACGAAAGGTGCGCCACGTCCATGAAGTTTTCGATCTCGCGCGAGACCGAGCAGGCCCACTCCAAGGGCGGCAGGCGCATCTGCTTGAGGGTGACGGTGTCGGCCAGCTCGGGCCAGGCCGGCAGGTCGTGGGTGGCCTCGCCGGCGAGACAGACCCAGACGATGCCGTGGGTGACGCGGTGACGAACAACAAAGAGGCCGGCCTCGGCGGGGTGGGAGAGACAGGCTCCGTCGGCGGCGTAGCTCCGGGCCGTGTGGGGGTTGACCAGCGCGCCATCTTCCACCCGACACCCGGCGAGGTTGGCGCCGCGCAGCGGGCAAAGGTCGAGCACGGTCACGAAGGCGTCGGCGGACGCGGGCGCGGCGCGCCAAAGGCGCAGATCCAGGTCGAGGAGGCGGAGCGCGAGGGTTTGTCCGGGGGGAACATCCTCGGCGAAGGCCAGCGGATGCCAGAGGGCGGCGAGGATACGCCAATCCGCCGGATCGAAGCTGGTGGCCCGGGGTGGCTGGGCGATGGCCTGGCTCATGGCGAGGGCTTGGCGGGGGCGGCGGGCGGCAGCTCCCATTTCAGCACGCCGAGGGCGGTGAAGACCCCGTAGGCGTCCCAGAAACTCCAGACCTCGACGATGCGGTCGTCGGCGACGCGGAAAAGGTCGGCGCCCTGGTAGGTGAGGGTCTTGCCGGTGGCGGGGATCTCGCCGTAGAGGCCGTCGTGGGTGGCGACGGTTTCCCAGCGGATGGCGACGAGGTCGCCCTCGGCCACGAGGTGGGTGATCTTGGTGGTGCTTTTCGACCAGCCTTTGAAAAAGCGCTCCGCGTCGCGCACGAGGTTTTCGGGGCCGCCGTGTTCCAGCTCGGTGATCCAGACCTTGGCGTCGGGGGCGACGCGGCGGGCCACGGCGGAAACGTCGCGCTTCACCCAGAGTTCCTCGATCAGGCCGGACACCACGGCCTTGTTGCGCGCGGTGGAATCGAGCTCGTGGGCGGTGCGCCACTCGACGACCTTGCCGGCGCGGACGACGTAGTAGTCGATGCCGCGACTGTTGTAGGGTTTCACCTCGCCGCGCGGGTGGCTGACGCTGGCCCAGCGGACGAAGACGGCGCCGTCGGGGCCGGAGCCGCTGGCGGCGAAGGTCGAGCGGCTGGTCTCCGCCCAGGCGTAATACTGGGTGGCGTCGGTCCGCAGGGCGGCGCGCCCGGACGCGGTCGAGTAGGGCGTCTGGTAAACGAGGTCCTCCGCGACGAGTTCGTCGAGCACGGTGAGGTCACGTTGGTTCCAGAGTCTTTCGTTCAGAGCGAGGACGAGCTGGCGGGCGGCCTCGGCCTCGTCCGTCGCGGCCCGGACAGGCGCGAACACGGCGAGGACGAGGACGAGGCCGGCGAGGAGAGTGCGGCCGGAGGGTGGCATGGTGGCTCGGAAGCAGGCGGCGCGCCCGGGTTTAGAACGTGTAGGCGACGCTCAGGTCAAACGTGGTCGGCTCGCTCGGCAGCACGAGGAGGTCGTCCCAGAAGACCTGCGGGGTGAAATACTTCTCGTTGGTGACGTTTCGCACGCGGAGGGTGATCTCCCAGTTCTGATAGGTGTAGAAAACGGAGGCGTTCACCAGCACGTAGGAGGGCAGTTTCACGTGACCGAAGTAGCCCGCGTTGACTTCGGGCACGTAGGTGCCGCCGAGGGTGACACCGAGGTTGATCGGCGTGATGTAGGTGCCGTAAAGGCTGAGGACCTTGTCGGGCTGACCCGGGGCCTCGAACTCCTCGGGGAAACCCAGGAACTCGGCGGTGCTCTCGACCACGCCACCGTAGTAGTCGGCGGGGTCGATGTCGGTGCCGAGCAGATCCTCGACCTCCTCCAGCGGCACGCGCACGAAGGTGTTGATATCCTTCTGCACGGTCTTCTGCCAGGTGGCGGCGGCGGTGAGCGAGAAGCTGCGCGTCGGAGCGTAGCGAAGTTCGGTCTCGATGCCCTGGCTCTCCAGCTCGACCGGGTTGCCGAGGGCGTCGGCGCGGGAGCGGTTCTGCTGGTAGGCGGCCAAGGTGGCGAAGAGCGTCTTGTCGAGGAAAACGCCCTTGATGCCCACCTCGAACATCTCGGCGTCCTGCAGGTAGTCGCCGGACGCGACGAGCGCCTGGTCGAAGGTGCCGCCGTTGCTGTCGTTCAGCAGGTAGGCGCTATGGGAATAGGAGACGTAGGGGATGAGGCCGAGCGGGGCCTTGTAATTCAGGCCGATGCTGCCGCTGAGCGCGCCCTGGGTGTCGTCGGCGGCGCCGACCGAGAAGTCGCCGTTGCTGACCGTCTCGACGTCGAAGAGATCGTAGCGCAGGCCGGCGAGGGCGCCGAAGCCGCCGGGCAGATCGAGGTCGCTTTGGACGAACGCGCCGTAGTTCCAGTAGTTCGATTCGTCGTCGAAGGACCAGGAGCGGACGCCGCCGAAGGCGGAGATCAGGCGGTCGTTCGGCGTGGCGCCGATGGAGAGATCCCGGCGGTCGGCATGCTGCATGCCCTGGCCGAAGGCGTTCAGGCCGGTGCCGTCGTAATACCTAACGGATACGCCGGCGACGGTGTTGGCGGCGACGGGTCCGAGGTCGGATTTGAACTCGAGGCTGGCGCGGTCCTCCAGCACGTAGGAATCGAAGTAGCCGGAGAAGCCGTAGCTGGCGTAGTTTTTGGATTCGTAGGTGTCGAAAAACACCTGGTTCTTGAAAACATGGCCGCCGTCGGAGCGGTAGACGGCGTCGGCGTAGGCGGTGAGGTTGTCGACCCACACGAAGTCGATCGAATCCACCAGGGTGCTGGCGCGGTCGAGCTGGGTGGTGCCGGTGGAGGTCAGGCGCCAGAGCGAGTCGCCGGGGCTGTTGGGATCGTCCGGCGGGATGGCGCCGAAGGGGTAGAAGACGCGGAAATTGCTCCCGTATTGGAAGGGTTGCCCGTTCTGGCCGGGGTTGCCGGAGGCGATGGAGAAGTCGCTCGGGGTGAGGGTGGGGCCGTTGACGCCGTCGTATCCGTTGATGTTGACCGGCTGGCCGGTGACGTAGGTGCCCTTGTTGATCAAATCCTGGGTGACGCGGTTCCAGCCGATGTTGTTCTTACCCTCCCAGTCGTAATACATGAACCCGGTCTGGCCGGTCCATTTTTTGGAGAGGTTCAGGTCGAAGGAACCCTGGACGAGCACGCTCTGGTCGTAATCGTTGTGGTAGAAACTCTTCGCATCGAGACCCTCGACGTAGAGGAAGGCGCTGCCGGCGGCGCCGTCCTTGCCGAGCGGGGTGCCGTATTCGAGCGAGGCCTTGTAGTAATCGAAGGAGCCGGCGGTGACGGTGACTTTGCCGAAGGGTTTGGCGGCGCCGGTCAGGTATTCGGACGCGGCGGATTTCGGCACGAAGTTCAGGTAACCGGAGTTGCGGCTCGGGCCGAACACGGCGGAGGCGGGGCCGCGCACCACATCGATCTGTTGGGTGGCGCCGAGCGGGGTGGGAAAGAGGGCGGTGTTCTGGAGTTTGCGGAAGCCGCGGAAGTAGATCTCGCCGTCCTCGCCGCGGATCTTCACGCCGCCGTCGATGCCGTAGTTGGACGGGGTGAAGGTGCCGGGCACGATGCTGATCAGGTCGCGGGTGGAGCGGATGCCGTAGCGGTCGATGGTGTTGGCGCTGACGGTGGAGAATGACGACGGCACCTCGGCGGGTAGCATGGCGGGGCCGAAGAGGGTCCCGACCGGCGTGGTGGGCAGAAGGTTGGCGAGGTCGGATTCGACCACGTCCAGTTTCTCCAGCTGCACCACCTCGCCGGCGGCGGGCGGCGCCGGCGGGGCGGACTGGGCCGGGCCGGAAGCGGGTGACGCCAGGGCGAGAAGCAACGCGAGGCCGGCGGATTCCTTGCGGGAGGCGACGCCGGACAGGGCCCGCCGCGCGAGGCGGCCCGTGGGGGAGCGATGACGTTTTTTCATGGTGGGCTGGGCGGATATTGTTCAACCGGTTGGTTGATAAAAAACGAGGAGCACGGCGCGTGCCACCGGCGGGCTTCGGGCGGGGCGAGCTTTGCGCTTGGCGGCGGGCGGGCGGGGCGCGAGGGTGCGCGGTTTCAATGGCTCTGAGCGCGCGCGACAAAATCCTCAAGGCGGCCTTCCGCGAATTCGCCCGGCGGGGCTTCGCCGGAACCCGGGTGAACACCGTCGCGGGCAAGGCGCGGGTGAACAAGCAGCTGATCTATTACTATTTCGGCAGCAAGCAGGGGCTTTACGAGGAGGTGGCGCGGGCGATCCACGCGGAGCGCGAGGCGGCGATCGGGCGGGCTCCGGACGACTTCGCGGACAATCTCGCCTACTGGCTGCGGCGGCACGCCGACGATCCCGATTACCTGCGCTTGCTCATGTGGGAGAGTCTGGAAGGGGCGAAGAAACCGCCGGGCGAGGAGAGTCGGCGGCACTTTTGGGCCGAGTCCCTGGCCCAGGCCAAACGCAACGAGGCGGCGGGGGTCTGGCCGGACGCGGGCGACACCGGGCACGCGTTGTTGTGCTGGCTGGGCGCGGTGATGTTTCCGCTCGCGTTTCCCCAGCTCACACGGCTCGTGGTGGGCAAAGGGGCGGATGACGCGGCGTTTTTGGCGGAGCGCGAGGCGTTCCTACGGGCCTGGGCCGGGCGCCAGTTGACGGCGCGGGATTAGGTTTACGCGGTTGGTTTACGTTTACTCCCGGGTCCCCCGGTGAACGACCCGGAGTGGCCACTTAAGGCACGGAATACCCGATCAGGCCGGCGCGACGTCGAGGCCGGCCTTGGCGGCGCGGATCGACGCGGCGACGGCCGGCGCGGGTTCGCGGTCGGTCACGAGGGTGAGGCGGGGCTCGAAACCGGTGGCGAGGGCGAGGGCCTTGCGGCCGAACTTGGAGCCGTCGATGGCGAAGACGGTGCGCTCGGCGGCGGCGATCATGCGGCGCTGGGTGGCGACGATGAGGGCGTTGTGGTTCCAGACCCCGGCCTCGGTGACGCCGGCGCCGCCGAGGATGGCGAGGTCGGCGTGGATCTGGGCGAGGGACTGTTCACACAGCGGACCGACCAGCACGCCGAGGCGGCTGTCGATGCTCCCGCCGGTGACGATGGTCTCGAGCGACCCGAGGTCGGCGTAGAGGGCGGCGATTGGCAGGGAGTTGGTTATGACCTGGAGGCGTTTCGACACGAGCAGGCGGGCGACGGCGTAGACGCTGGTGCCGCCGTCGAGGATCACGGTCATGCCGGGTTTGACGAGGTCGGCGATGCGGCGGGCGATGGCGTGTTTCTCGGCGGCCTGGCGTTCGTCGCGGGCGATGAAATCGTATTCTCGGGCGCGTTCGTCGGTGGCGACGAGGGTTGCGCCGCCGTGGTGGCGGCGAAGCACGCCGCGCGATTCGAGGGTGTCGAGGGCGCGTCGGACGGTTGAAAGGGATGTCTCGCAGCGCGTCGCGAGGGTGTGGAGGTCGGCGTATTTGTGTTCGCGGATGTAGCGTTCGATCAGGTCGAGGCGCTGCTTGGTGGTCATGTCGCCCCGATACGCGCGGGAAGCGCGGCGGGGAAGGATTTAATCCCGGATACCGCGATTATCGCGGGTCGTCTCGCGCAACCTGTTGGCCGGCAGCTCGCCGCGTCACCCGCGACCAGCACCTTCCAGGTGCAGGCCGGGGATTCCGCACCGACCCGGCGGCTCAACATCTTGCGCGATACTCCGCCGGGATGATCGCGGTATCCGGGTTCATTTCGGCGTTGCGACCGGCGGCCCGGCTCGGATGGTGCGCGGGATGAAGAGTCCCTTGCTCGGTCTGATCCTGCGCTGGCTGGTGCTGGCCCTTGGCGTCGCGTTGGCGGCGCGCATCGTGCCCGGCATCCACTATGCGGACGGCGAGACGCTTTTCCTCGTGGTGGTGCTGCTGAGTTTCTTCAACGCGGTGCTCCGGCCGCTGCTGGTGTTGTTCACCTTGCCCTTTATTCTTCTGAGCTTGGGACTGGGGTTGGTCGTGATCAACGCCCTGCTCTTCATGCTCGTGGGCAAGCTCGTGACCGGGTTCACGGTCGACGGGTTTTGGTCGGCGTTTTTCGGCGCCGCCATCGTGGGCGTGACCAATTTTGCGATGAGCCGTTTGATCGGCCGGCCGCCGGGCGGGCCCGGGACTGGTGGTGGCGCGGGCGGCGGGGGAAAACGCGCGGCGCGGCGTGAGCCCGGCGGCGACGTGATCGACGTTTGAGCCTGAAAACGGCAGTCGGGCGCCGGGTCAGCGGTCCGCGCCGGCGGACGGGATGCGCATGACGAAGGGCGGCAGCACGACGTGCACCGGGCGGCGGGCCTCGTCGACGCCGTGGAAGCTGCCCTGGGCCGCGACGTCGCCGCCGGCCACGTGGTAGCTGTTGTAGGAAAAACTTTCGCCGGGCGCGAGCACGGGGGTTTCGCCGACGATCTTGTCGCCCTCGATCACCTGGCGGGAGCCGTCGGCGTGGGTGAGCACCCATTTGCGGCCGAGCAGGGTCACGGTGTGCTCGGTGGCGTTTTGGATGGTGACAAAGTAGACGAAGGCGTGGGGCTGGTCTGGGGGCAGGCACTTCCCGCCGTGGTGGTAGACGAGTTTGTCGAGACGGGCGGTGAGGCCGGGAAGGGCGAGGGAGGCGGACATGGGCGAGGACTGCATCGGGCAAAGAAGGCAGGTGCGTGCGCTTGGCAAGAAGCGCGTCGCATTCCGCCGGAGCGTCGAGCTTATCGCCGTCCGACCGTGGCGGCGCGCGCTTGCGTGCCGGCGGCGCGGGCCAAGGGTGCCCGGCGATGACTGGGTCCGACTACGGCGCGGTGGCGTTGATGGGGCTGCTCGGCGGCGCGCACTGCGCCGGCATGTGCGCGCCCTTTGCCCTCGCGGTCTCGGCCGGGGCGCGGGGGAAGGCGGGGCTCTTGTTCGCCCGGCACGCGGCCTACCAGCTGGGCAAGGCCACCGCGTATGTGTTTCTCGGTGTGCTCCTGCTGCTCGCGGCGGGCTGGGTGGACCTCATCGCACCGCTCGCGCGCCTGCAGGAGTGGCTGGCCGGGCTGGCGGGCGGCGTGATGCTCGTGATTGGCTTGGGTTACGTGTTCGCCTGGCGCTGGGCGGGCGCGCTGGCGAACGAGGGCGGCTTGGTCGGACGGGCTTGCGGGGCGCTGCGCGTGTTGTGGGCGACGCCCTCGCTCTGGCGCTGCGTGCTCACGGGCTGGATCAACGGTTTCCTGCCCTGCGGGCTCTCGCTCGCGGCCCTGTTTTACCTCGTCAGTCGGGACTCGTTGGAGGGCGTGGTGGCCGGGGCCTATGTGTTCGGTTTCGCGACCCTGCCGGCCCTGCTCGCCACCGGCTGGTTGGGCGAGCGGTTGACGGCGCGGGCGAGGGGAAGAGGTTTGCGCGTCGCGGGGGCCCTGCTCGCGGCGTTTGGTGTGCTGACGATTTTTCGCAGCGCGGACGCGGTGCACGGCTGGTTCCACCGCCACGCCTTGCCGGCGGACGCGGCGGGGGCGCACGAAGGTCATGGCGCGGCCGGCGAAGCGGTGAAAAACTCGTCGGAAAAACCGTAAACGACTGGCGTTCTCGCGCGGGCGGACATGCGGCTTGCCAGCGCCGGACGCGGGCCGCACACGTTCCCGTTTTTACTATGCAAAAGCTGGCTCTGCTCTCGGTAAGCGACAAACGCGGCCTGGTCGAATTCGCGACCGCCTTGGTCAAGATCCACGGCTACACGCTGCTCTCCACCGGCGGCACAGCCAAGCTGCTCGCGGCCGAGGGCCTGCCCGTGACCGAGGTGAGCCAGCACACCGGCTTTCCCGAGATGATGGAGGGGCGCGTCAAAACCCTGCATCCGAAGATCCACGGCGGTTTGCTCTGCCGGCGCGACAAGGCCGAGCACCTCGCGGCGGCGCGCGAGCACGGTATCGCGTTGATCGATCTGGTGGTGGTCAACCTTTACCCCTTCGAGCAGACGGTCGCGCGCAAGGACGTCCACTTCGAGGAGGCGATCGAGAACATCGACATCGGCGGGCCCTCCATGCTGCGCAGCGCGGCCAAGAACCACGAGGCCGTCTCGGTGGTCTGCGATCCCGACGACTACACGGCGGTGCTCGCGGCACTCGCCGCGCCCGCCGGGCTGCCGGTTTTGCGGCGGAAACTGGCGCTAAAAGTGTTTCAGCGCACCGCCAGCTATGACGCCGCCATCGCACGCTACCTCGAGTCGCAGGCCGACGAGCCGGATCTCGATGCGCTGGGCGGTTACCCGAAGCAGTTTTCGCTCAGCCTCACCAAGGCCCAGAGCCTGCGCTACGGCGAAAATCCCCACCAGAAAGCGGCGCTTTACGGCTCCTTCCACGAGCACTTCAGCCAGCTTCAGGGCAAGGAACTTTCGTATAACAACATCCTCGATATCACCTCGGCCACCTACCTCATCGGCGAGTTCGAGAAGCCCACCGTCGCCATCCTGAAGCACACCAACCCGTGCGGCGTCGCCTCGGCCGACAACCTCGACACGGCCTGGGACAAAGCCTTCGCGACCGACCGCCAGGCGCCCTTCGGCGGCATCATCATCGTGAACCGCACCCTCGAGGTCGGGCTGGCGCGCGCCATCGCGGAGATCTTCACCGAGGTCATCATCGCCCCGCGATTCAGCGACGAGGCGCTGGCGGTTTTTGCGAAGAAAAAAAACCTTCGCCTGATGATCGCCAAGGAAGGCGTCGGGGCGGAGTCCCTGCTCGACGTCCGCTCGGTCATCGGCGGCCTGCTGGTCCAGGATCGCAACAAGATCCTGGGCAACCCGGCCGACTTCAAGGTCGTGACCAAACGCCCACCCACCGCCGAGGAGTGGGCCGCGATGCTCTTCGGCTGGCGCGTGTGCAAACACGTCAAGTCGAACGCCATCGTCTACTGCCGCGGCGAGCAGACCCTCGGCGTGGGCGCCGGCCAGATGGCGCGGGTGGACAGCTCGCGCATCGCGGTGTGGAAGGCCGGCGAGGCCAAGCTCGACCTCAACGGCTCGGTGGTGGTCTCGGAGGCCCTGTTCCCGTTTCCCGACGGACTGATCGCGGCGGCCGACGCCGGTGCCACGGCGGCGATCCAGCCGGGCGGCTCGGTCCGCGACGACGAGGTCATCGCGGCGGCCGACGCGCGCGGTCTGGCCATGGTCTTCACCGGCCTGCGGCATTTTAAACACTGAGGCACACCGTCCCACACGCCGACCGGCGGGCACTGGCGGGTTGACCGTCCCGCGCGCGCGCCGTTTTCTCCGAGACGATGGAAAACTCCCTTCGCGTTAATCTGGGCGAACGCAGCTACGACCTGTTTTTCGGCGCGGGCATCCTGGGCCGGCTGCGGGCCGATCTCGACGCGGCCCGCGCGGCCGGGCGAAAGGTGGCGCTGGTCACCGACGAGCATCTCGCGGCCCGGCAGGCGGCGGCGTTGCATGCGCTCGGCGACGGGATTCCCCGGCTGGTGTTGCCGGCGGGCGAGGGGACCAAGCGCCTCGGCGAACTCGGCCGCGTGTGGGACTTTCTCGCCGAGCATCGTATCGACCGGAGCTCGCTGCTGGTTGCGGTCGGCGGCGGCGTGATCGGTGACCTGGCTGGTTTCGCGGCGGCCAGCTACCTGCGCGGCATCCCCTTTATCCAGGTGCCGACCACTCTGCTCGCGATGGTGGACAGCTCGGTGGGCGGCAAGACCGGCATCAACCTTGGCGCCGGGAAAAATCTGGTCGGCGCCTTCCACCAACCGGCGGCGGTGCATATCGACACGGCGTTGCTCGCCACGCTGCCGCCGCGCGAATTCGCCGCCGGCATGGCCGAGGTGATCAAATATGGGCTGCTCGGCGACGCCGATCTGCTGGCGCGGCTGGAGCGCGAACCGCTCACGCTTGCCTCCGCCGATCTCGCGGCGGTGGTGCGCCGCTGTTGCGCGATCAAGGCGGGCATCGTCGAGGCGGACGAACGCGAGACGGCGACCGAGGGCGGGCGCGCCTTGCTCAATCTCGGTCACACCTTTGGCCATGCCATCGAGCAGGTCACCGGCTACGGCGTCTACCTGCACGGCGAGGCCGTCGCGGTGGGCCTGTGCGCGGCGGCGCGGCTTTCCGAAAGGCTCGGTCTGATCGGCGCGGACGAGGTCGCCCGGGTGGACCGGGTGGTCGCGATGCACGATCTGCCCGTCCGTTTGCGCGCGCCGTTGCCGCTGGACGCGCTCACGGCGGCGATGGGGCGGGACAAAAAGGTTCGCGCCGGCGGGCTGCGTTTTGTCGTGCTGCGCGCCCTCGGCGAGGCCGCGACGCTCGGCGGTGTCGATCCGGCGTTGGCGGCGGCGGCCTTCCGCGAGGTCGGGGCGGAGTAGGCGACCGGCCGCCCGCATTTGGGGTTGGCCTTTGGGCGTTTGGGATTTGGCTGGGGTCGTGGCCGCCATCGACGAAGGAATTGTCCGCGAGTATTTTGAGCAAAACGGGTTTTTCGTGCGCCAGGTCCGCAAGCACGCGGTGCAGGCGCGGCGCAAAACCAGCGGGGAGGAGATCGACCTCGTGGTCTACAACCCCCTCTGCACGCGCGACCGCCGGCGGCCGGATTTTTTCCTCTTCGCCACCGAGCTGCCCTACCTGCACCGCGCCATCGTGGCGGTGAAGCCGTGGCACACGGACGTGTTTACCCCGGGCATGCTCCGGAGTTCGCCGGAGATTTTTAAGTTTCTGGAGGACGCGGTGCAGAAACAGGCGGCGCGGTTTTTCCCCAACGAGGACGGAGAGGTCGGCGGCGACGCGGAGGAGTTTTCCAAGATCCTCGTGCTACCGGCCCTGCCGACCCAGGAGCCGTTCCGCTCCCAGAGCGTCGAGTTGCTGAAGGCGCGCGGGGTGGACGGAATCCTATCCTTTCGCGCCATCCTGCTGGACCTGATCGAGAAGGTGGAGGTCAACCGCAGCTACCGCAAAAGCGACACGCTGGAGGTGCTGCGCATCCTCAAGAACTACGATCTCCTGCGCGATCCGCAGCTCGATCTCTTGCCGGCACGGCCGGGTCGGTGAGGTCGTGGGCGCGGCGAGCGCGAGGCTTGAAACCGCCGCCCGGGCGGGCGAGGGTGACCGATTCAATGATACATCCGACCGCGATCATCGAGCCTGGCGCGCAGCTGGGCGTGGACTGTGAAATCATGGCGGGCGCGGTCGTCACCCGCCACGCCGTCCTCGCCGACCGGGTGGTGGTGCATCCGGGCGCGGTGGTGGGCGGCGACCCGCAATACCTGAAATTCGACCGCGCGACCCCGAGCTTCGTCCGGGTCGGCGAGGGCACGGTCATCCGCGAAAACGTCACCATCAACCGCGCGGTCGGCGCCGGCCAGGCGACGGTGGTGGGCGCGCGGTGTTTTCTCATGGCATGCAGCCACGTGGGGCACGACTGCGTGGTGGGGGACGACGTGGTGCTGGCGAACAACGTCATGCTCGCCGGGCACGTCGAGGTGGGCGCGTTTACCTTTGTCGGCGGGGGCGCGGGCGTGCACCAGTTTGTCCGGGTGGGCGAGGGCGTGATGGTGAGCGGCCTGGCGCGCATCTCGCGCGACCTCCCTCCCTTCGTCATCGTGGCCGAGCGAGACGAGATCAGCGGGCTCAATCTCGTCGGCCTGAAACGCCGCGGGCTGCCGCGCGAGACGATCCGCGAACTCAAGGAGGCCTTCCGGAGGGTGTATTTCCGTTTTGGCGACATCCGCCGGCTGGCGGCCGAGGCGGCGGCGGCGGGCGGCGAGGCGGGCCTGGCCAGTGCGGAGGCGAGGCGCTTCCTGGGCTTTTTCGAGGGCGGCAAGCGTGGTTTCGCCCGGCCGGTGCGGGCGCTGGTGCGCGCCGCGCGCAACGCGGCGGCGGAGGCGGCCCACGCCGGGACCAAGCCGTGAGCGCGGCGCCGAAACCGAGCTTGGCCTTAACCTGCGGCGATCCGGCGGGCGTCGGTCCGGAGGTGATCGCGGCCTGGCTGCGCGGCGCGACTGACGCCGAGGCCGCGCGGGTCGAGATTCACGGACCACTTCGCTGGCTCGAACAGCTGCCGCGCGCGGGGCGCTTCGCGGCGCGACCGGTCAGGTCGGGGGATTTCGTGGCGACACCGGGCCGGCCGGATGACGCGGGCGCGCGCGTGGCGGCCGAGGCGCTGCGGAACGCGGCGGCGGCGGCGCGCGAAGGTAGGGTGGAGGCGGTGGTCACCGGGCCGGTGGCGAAGAGTGCGATGGCGCGGGTCGGCTGGGACTTTCCCGGGCAGACCGAGTTTTTCGCGGCGGAGTGGGGCGGCGATCCGGTGATGGCCTTTTGTGGCGGGCGGCTGCGGGTGGTGCTCGCGACCTGGCACATCCCGCTGGCGGCGGT
>JAIXVP010000239.1 GCA_027482905.1 Opitutaceae bacterium | reverse complement strand
GTCGATCACGGCGAGCAGCTCGGGCAGGCGGATATGGCCATCTTGGTTGGCATCGATGAGGCTGAGGGTGGCTTCATCGAGCTCGAGGCCCTTGACCGGGCAGGAGAGCGCGACCCAGAGCTTTTGGTCGAGGGTGTGGAGGTTTTCGAGGTCGGCGGCGGTGGTGAGGGCGACTTGGTCGAAGCCGCCGATGCGGAAGAAATTCCAGGTGTGGTTGGGCATGGGGATGAAGCGGTGGGCTGGGTGCGGGAAGCTTGGAGCGGGCAGCTAGGAGCAGGGAGAGGGAGGCGGATAGGAAATACTTCAGTGGGAAGTGACGGCGGGCTCTTCGCCGGAGGCGAGGACACGTTTCAGGAGGTCCTTTTGGGCGGCGGGGAGTTCGCCGGCGCGCAAGGTCCAGTCGAGGTAGGCGCGGACAAGCGGGTGTTGGCGGGAGTAGCGGCGGAGGGACCAGAGAGCCGAACGGAGCAGGAGGTCGCGCTGGACGGCGGAGGCGGAGGCGATTGACAGGCCGAGGAGTTCGCCGGTCGGGGCGTCGGGGGCGGAGGCCGGCAGGGGGCGGTCGGCGGCGCCGAGGTCGGAGAGGTTGCCCAAGGGCAGGAGCAGGCGGGCGACGGGGGCGTAAAGGCCGCTGGCCAGGAATCGACCCCAGAGGGCGTCGAGCTGGGCGGGTTCTTCCAGCGGTCGATCCGGATCGGCGGGCCAGGCGTGCGAGCGAAAATCGGTCAGCCGGACCCAGGCGGCGAAGGAAATCCCGGCCGGGGCGGATTCCGCGCCGCGCAGGTGGAAACCGAGCACGAGGGAAAGGGCGTAGGCTTCGTCGGGCGGGGCGCCGGCGAGCCGGGTGCAGAAGGCGGACAGCAGCCAGGGGTTATCGGCCAGGAGTTGATCGAAAAAGCCCAGCAGGGCCGGCTGGGCGGTCGCGCGCTGGTCGGCGGGGAGTTGGTTGAAGCATAGCGGCAGGGCGGCGAGGGCGAGTTCGGGGCGAGGGATTTGGTAGTAGGTTTCGCGCCAGGCGACGGGGTCGAAGCCGGCCGGAAGTTCCGGAGGCGCGTAGGAGACGACGGTGAACACATGCTCGAGCTCGGTGGTCTCGCCGGCGAGGTGGTCATGGACGCGAGCGACGATGCGGTAGTCGCCGAGCGGATCGTTTGGCTCGGTCCAGAAACTGATGCTGGTGCTTGGGTAGAGCAGGAGGTCGGGCCGGGCGACGGGCTCCTGCCAAAGCACGCCGGTGGCGGGAGGTCCGTCGGTGGTGCCGTCGGGTTTGCGGATCGTGAGCTCGAACGTGAGGTCGGTGCGGCCCGCGTCGTCGCGGGCGTAGTTGGAGGCGAGGGGAAGAAGGAAGGCGGTCTGGCCGCGATGCAGACGGCTCGAGGAGCGGAGGGGCGGGCCGGAGCCGTCGAAGGCGTGGGCGAAGAGATCGCCGTGCGCGACCTGGGTGGTGGCGATCAGACGGGGGTCGAAGGGTTTGGCGGGGGAAGCCCGGGTGAACGCCGTGCCGGGGGGCGTCACCCGGGCGACGCCAAGCCGGGAGACGGAGGAGTCGGGCGGGGTGTAGGCCAGGGTCGGCAGCAGCCCCGCCTCGGTCCGGTGCCTCGGTGCCTGGGCGCAGCCGCCGAGAAAGGCGAGCAGGGCGGCGGCGAGGAGAAGGAGGCGCGACGGCATGGCGGTAGAGAAGCGGGCCGCGTGCCGGGGGCAAGGACAGGGAACGGAGGAGGCGGGCGCGAATGTCCAACGACCAATGTCCATTGCCTGATGACCGGGGACGGGTTGGAGAACGGGCGGGGTGGACGGGCCGGGCTTGTGCGGCGAAGGGAGCTGGCTTAACGGTGGGAATGGACCAAGACACCGATGCCAAAACTTCCGCAGACACCTCCGCCCGGCCCGGCGGAACGTGGGTCGCGTGGGCGCTGGTGGTGGCGGCGACGGCGGTGTTCTGGCCGGTCACCCGTTGGATCGTGGCGGAAACGGTGGCGCGGGCGCAGATCCGGCAGGGTCTGATCATTTTGCTCGGGGCGGCCGGCCTGGTGGCGTGGCAACATCGAGGGGAACTCCGGGTCGTCGGCGATCTATGCAACCGGACGCTCGGCCTCCTTACCGGGGCCTTCGCGCTGGTCGGGGCGGCGGGGGTGACGAAGTGGAGTTGGTTGGTGCTGCCCGGTTTCGCCCTGGCCTTGGCGGGGTGTTTGCAGGCGCTTTTCGGGGCGGCCGGCTATCGTTTTTTCCGGCCTCTGGTCGCCGGATTCGCCGCGCTGTTGGTCATCATCGTGGCGTTTCCGCTGCTCGATTGGCCGCTCCGGCAGCTGGCGGGGGTGGGGGCGGCATGGGTTTTGAACGCGGCCGAAATCGCGCCGCGCCTCACCCTGACCGGCACGCCGGCGGATCCGCAGCTTATCCCGACGGTGGCCGGACAAAACTTTCTGGTGGCGACCGAGTGCAACGGCTTCGGCCTGATCACGTCGGCCGGGCTGGTGGCCATCCTGGCGGGAGGGATCGCGGGGCGGCGGTGGTGGGTGGTGACGGCGCTGGTGCCGGTGGCATTGGCGACGGGGTTCGTGGCCAACGTGGCCCGCATCCTGGTGATTTCGCTCAGCGCGCCGTATTTTCCGGGCCGATACGACGAGATGCACGAGGTCGTGGGCACGCTCGCGCTTTGGGCCGGGTTGGGGCTGGTCGGCTGGCTGGCGTGGCGTCCGGCGGGTGCGGCCGCGCTCAGTTACGGTTCCAGATCGACAGGTTGAGGCAGGCGGCGAAGGCGACCCAGAGCACGTAGGGGGTCCAGAGCAGCGCGGATGGGCGGTCGGCGCGGGCGAGGCGGGGTTGCAGACCGCCGATAAGCGCGAGCAGGGCGCCTATGACCAGGAGGCCGGCGGCGGGGGTGCGAAGATAGAAAAACGCCCACGACCACGCCCCGTTCAAGGCCAGTTGGAGCCACCAGAGACCGAGGAGCGTGGCGCGCCCGGTGGGTCCGGAGGCGGTGACGGCGGGCAGGCGCCAGATCCGCCAGGCCACGATGGCCATGAGCGTGTAGAGGACGGTCCAGGCCGGGCCGAAGAGCCAGCCCGGCGGGGTCCAGGCCGGCTTGGCGAGGGTGGGATACCAGCTTTTCACGCTGCTCGCGGTGGCGTAGCCGCCCAGGGCGGCGACGGCGAAGGCGGCGGCGAGGAAGCCGGCGAGGGCCAGGGCGGAGCGAAGTTTCGGAGGCATGGGCACGGTCGGAATAGTCCAACATCCCGGCGCGCGGGGGGCTTTGGCAAGCGGCGGACGCGGTTTTCGTCGCATAGTTGTGACGACGGCGGAGTGGTCCGCGGGGCGGCGGGTGTCGTGAGATGGGAAAATTCAGCGGAGGAGCCGGGGGGCGTCTTGGCCGACGCGTCGCCCGACGTGCCGGCGGAGGGCGCGTTGGTCGAGTTGGTGCATCAACGGGAGGCATTGCCGCCAGGCACCACCCTGGAGCAGGCCCACCGGGTGTTTTCGCACAACGGGGTGGATTTTCTGCCAGGCATCGACCCGGCGGGACGGCCGATCAGACTGTTTTCGCGGGTGCAGGTGGGGCAGATGCTCGGTTCCCGTTTCGGATTCTCGCTCTACAGCCGCACCCGGGTGAAGGCGGCGCTGGCGCCGAGCCCGCTGGTGGTTTCGACGCTGTGACCGCTGGCCGAGTTGGTGGCGCTGGCGGCCGCCCGGCGCGCACGTTACGATCTGATCGTGGTCGACCTTCTGATGCCGCAGATGGGCGGGGGGATTCTACACCGACCTGCTCAAGCACGATCCCGAGACGGCGCGGCGGGTCGTCTTCGTCACCGGTTACGCGGGCGGCGAGCAGGAGGAGCGGGAGCTGGCGGGCTGGCGTCGTCCGGTGCTCGCGAAACCTTTCACGCAGGAGCAACTCGAGCGCGCCTGCGGTCTGGTGCTCGATGCCGTCTCGGGCGGGTGAGCGGCGGCGCGACCTTTGGCGTTTGCGGCGGGCGGGCGGGCTGTTTTGGGTCCGCGCCCATGGGCTTCGCGATGATCTTGGCGGCGGCGGGTTTGCTGGCGGCGGCGCGTTTCGCGGTCGCGCCGGCGCGGACCCGGCGGACGTGGCTGGTGGCGCTGGTCGCGACCGAGCTGGGGCACGTCTGGGCGGTGCTGGCGGCGATCCTGGCCGTCGTGGCGGCCGCGCTGGTCGGGGAGGGGGGCACGATGCTGGAGACGGGCCTGCGGGCGGTCGCGGCAGTCCTGGCGGCCGTGGCGGCGGGATTGTTCGCCCGGCCCGCGCTCTCGGCGGCGCGGCTGGCCGGTCGGGCGAAGCGCGAAATGACGACGGTTTTTGGCGTAGCCCGGGATGACGCGGCGGCGGAGCCGTATTGGGCTTGGGCGCGGCTGTTCGCCTGGCCGATGCGCACGCGGCGCGTCGCGGTGGAGACGCACGACGCGGAGGGGTTGGCGCTGGATTTTTATCGGCCGGCGGGCGCGGTGACTTCGGCGGGCGCGCCCTGCGTGGTGTTGGTGCACGGCGGCGGCTGGGACAGCGGCGACCGCACGCAGCTCGCGGGTTTTAACCACTGGCTGGCGGCGCGGGGCGTGGCGGTGGCGGCGATCAGCTACCGGCTCGCGCCGGCGCACCGTTGGCCGGCCCAGCGCGACGACGTGAGGGCGGGCTTGGCCTGGGTGCGGGCGAACGCGGGCCGGCTCGGGGTCGACCCGGAGCGCCTGA
Source organism: Opitutaceae bacterium (assembly GCA_027482905.1). GTDB lineage: Bacteria > Verrucomicrobiota > Verrucomicrobiia > Opitutales > Opitutaceae > IMCC26134_A. The sequence goes on along the minus strand of JAIXVP010000239.1, from coordinate 14,182 downwards.
CCCTGCTTGGGCGCAGCGCGGGGGCGCAGATCGCGACCGCGGCGGCCTACGGGGAAGTTCTGCCCGGGGTGCGCGCGGTGGTGGCGCTCTACGGGTGTTTCGACCTGGAATTCGTCTGGTCCATCCGTTCGGAGAAAGACGCGCTCAACTCGGATAAACTCCTCCGCCAATTCCTCGGCGGACCGCCGGAGGGGGCGCGGGCGGAGCTGTTTCGCAGCGGCAGCGCGGAAAAACTGGCGCACGCGGGCGCGCCGCCGACCCTTATCATCCACGGGGTGCTCGACGAGCTGGTGTGGTGCCGCCACAGCGAGCGGCTGGCGGCGGCGTTGAAGGCGGGCGTGCCGCACGTTTTCCTGCGGCTTCCTTGGGCGACCCACGCGGGCGAGGCCAACCTGCACGGGCCGTCGGGCCAGCTCATCACCGGGGCCGTGCTGCGGGTGGCGCGGGGCGGTTAGAACCTTCCGTCGCGTAGCTGCGGTCCGGGCTCAGCCGGGAAACGCCTCCGCCCACCGCTCGGGGTCGAAGCCGACCAGCCCCAGTGGCGGCGCGGCGCGGAGCAGAAAGGGGCGTTTGACGAGGTTGCCGTTGGCGGCGAGCAGGGCGAGGAACTCGGCTTCGGGGAGGGCGTCGAGGCGCTCGCCGAGTTTTGCGGCGCGGTAATCGGCGCCGGCGGTGTTGCAAAGGCGCCGGCGTTCGCCGCCGAGGTGGGCGAGCATCGCGCGCAGCTCGGCCACGCTCGGCGGGGTCGCGCGGATGGGTTTCTCGACGACTTGCACGTTCCGCGCGGCGAGCCATTTGACCGCTTTGCGGCAGGCGTCACAGGATTGGTAGGTGTAGAGCAGGATAGGGGAGGCCATGCAGCGGAGGCAAAGACCCGCCGACGCAGGTGCAATCGTCCGGTTGCGTCCGCGCGCCGGACGCGGCCACCGTGCCGCACCGCCCATGCCCGTTTTCCGTTCCCTGCAGGTTCCGGCTTACCGCCGCTTCTTTTTCGCCCAGGGCGTTTCGCTGGTCGGCAACTGGCTCTCGCTCACCGCGACCGGCTGGCTGGCCTACGAGCTGACGCGCGATGCCTTTTCGCTCGGCCTCGTCGTGTTCGCGCAGCAGTTGCCCGTGCTGCTTTTCGCCCCGCTGGCCGGCGTGCTGGGCGACCGCGTCGACCTGCGGCGGCTCTTCGTCGGTTTGCAGGTCGGTTGCGCGCTGCACGCCGTCGCGTTGGCGACGCTAAGCCTCTCGGGCCATCTCACCTTTGGCTGGTTGGTGGGCCTGGCGGTGCTGCGCGGGCTGGTGAACGCCGCCGAGTTTCCGACCCGGCAATCCCTCACCCTCGACCTGGTCGGGGACCGCGCCCATCTGCCCAACGCGATCGCGCTCAACTCCTCGCTCTTCAACGTCGCCCGCATGCTCGGTCCGGCCTGCGCCGGGCTGGTCATCGCGCACGCGCGGGTGGGGTGGTGCTATGTGCTCGACGCGGCGAGCTGCGTGCCGGTCGTGCTGGTCATGGTGCTAGCCCTGCGTCGGTCGCCGCCGGCGGCGCGCCCTGCCTCGGCGCCCCCGCGACCCCATCCGCTGCGGGCGCTGGGCGAGGGGCTGGCCCACGTGGCGGGCAGCCCGGGTCTGCGCGCGCCCTTGCTCCTGATCGCGCTGACCGCGTTTTCCGGCTTCGCGGCCACGACGCTCGCGCCCTTGGTCGCGCGGGAGTTTTTGCACGGCGACGCGCGTTTGCTGGGCTGGCTGCAGGGCGCGGTGGGGCTGGGAGCGCTCGGCAGCGCTTTCGCCCTGGGGGTTTCGCGTTCGCCCGCGCGGTTGGAGCGGTGGGTGGGCCGAGGGCCGCTCTTGATCGCGGCGGGGCAGGCGGTGTGCGCGCTGAGCACGGTGCGCGAGCTCACCCTCGCCGGGATGACGGTGTTCGGCTCGGGCATCGTGCTCACCTACGCGGGATCGAACACCCTGCTCCAGCTTCGGGTGGAGGCGGACAAACGCAGTCGCGTGATGGGACTCTTCAGCACCGCCCAGAGCGTGTATCCGCTCGGGGGACTTGCGGTCGGCGCCCTGGCCGCGACGGCGTTCGGCCCCCGGGCCACCATCCTGCTCAACGCTACGGTCTGCGCGCTCGGCGGATTGATTTTCATGCGCGCGACCGGGTCGAGCGGGCGGAGCGATACGGAAAGGTTGCGGGAAGCGGGGGAGGGGACACCAATGCCCCCATGACGATCGGAACCTGCACGCGGGACCACGCGCCGGAGATCCTGGCGATCTACAACCACGAGATCGCCCACACCACCGCGCTCTACGAATACGAGCCGCGCACCCCGGAGTTCATGCGCGGGTGGTTCGACGGCAAGGAACGCGGCGGGTTGCCGGTGCTCGGCGCCTTCGAGGAGGACGGCGCGTTGGCGGGGTTCGCGACCTACGGTCCGTTTCGAGCGTTTCCGGCCTACCTGCATACGGTCGAACACTCGGTCTACGTCCGGGCGGATCAACGCGGCCGGGGCGTCGGCCGGGCTCTTTTGACGGAGCTGGTGCGGACTGCGAGGACGCGGGATCTGCACGTGATGGTGGGGGTGATCGACGCGGCGAATCTCGCCAGCGTGGCCCTGCACCGCGCGGCGGGCTTTGGCCATGCCGGCACGCTCCGCGAGGTGGGTTACAAGTTCGGTCGCTGGCTCGACGTGGATATCTACCAGCTCACCCTCGCCGCGCCGCCGCGCACCGGCCCCCGGGAGAGTGCCACCGCCGCGTAGGCGCCGTCTTCCCGGTAGGTCCCACGTGACGCCCGGACCCTTGCGGTCAGGATAAAAAATCCGACGGGGCGGATGTCATCCGCGCGCGAACGTGCTTTTCCGCGCCGCAACGACGGCGGGGGCGTTTCCGGCGCGCGTCGAATCCGAATCCTAGAGCCGGATCAACTCGGACGTCGGAGGGACGTCCTTGATGATCTGGGAGGGCTCGGGGCCGACGCCAAGGTAACGCAGGTTGGGCAGGCGGCTTTCGTGCGGCCAGCGGTCGCCGTGGTAGGCGACGGCGAGCAGGCTGCGCACCATGCCCGCGACGTAGCGGCGGGCGTTGACCGGGAGATCGGAGAAGTGGCGCACGTGGGCGATGTCCTCGCTCCAGCCGGCGAAGCGCTCGTAGACCGGGCGCAGGCTTTTCCGCACCGCGTCGTTGCGCGGCACGTGGTGGTGGCGCACGCCGGCGGCGTCCTCGTAGGCGACGCAAAGGAGGAGCTCGGAGTTCCAGTCGCCGCGGTGGGTGAGGGCGTCGAGCTTGTTGATCATCACGTCCTGAAATCCGCCGTAGCGCAGGGCGTCGCCTTTTTCCACCGCGTCATACCAGCCGACCATCCGCTGGCGGCCGGTGCTGGTGCCGAATTCGAGTTTCTTGAGCAGGATGGCGAGCGGGTGGGCGTCGTCCATCTGGGTGAGGAAGACGTGGGTGCCGACCTTGGTGTCGTAGGCCTTGGCCACTCCGAAAGTGTGGATGGCCTGAACGGGAATGCCGGCGCTCTCGAAAAACTCCGGTGTGAACGTGTGCGAGGCGGTGACGTTGGGCGAGTAGCCGTGGCGTTTGTCCAGCCAGTAGGCCTGGCCGAATTCGCCGATGATGGTGTGGCCGGCGTGGAGCTCGCGCAGCACGAGTTCGCGGACCTCGCCGATGTTTTTCGCGAGGCGGCGGCCGGCCTGCCAGTAGGTCTCGATCAAGGTCTCGAGCTCGAGGGTGAAGGGCTCCGCGCCGCGAAAACGGAGAAAATCGAACTCGGCGGCGGTGAACACGCCCAGCTCGATGGCCTCGGCGTTGGCGCGTTGCTCGGCCTGCGTGAGCTTGTCGAAGAAGCCGGCGAAGGTCTCCGGCGCCACGCGGCAAACATGCCGGATGGTGCGCAGAGCGCGGTCGGCGCGCTGGGAAAGCTTGCGGGCGAAGTCGGCGCGTTCGCCGAGGAAGTCGGCGTAGGTGATCTGCCACTGGCCGACCTCGTCGGCGTAGGCCGGGGTGATGCCGCGGCCGGTCGAGCCGCGCGGCTCCTCGGCGAGGACGTTGACGCGATAGTCTTCCCAGGCGAGGTCGAGCAGCCGGTGGGTGAGGTCCGATACCATGGTGCGTTCGTCGAAAACGAGCCGTTCGAGCACCTGGTAGCCCTTGCGTTCGAGGGGCAGGGCCTCCCACCAGGCCTTGCGCGGGTCGGCGACCACGCCGGCGCCGATGGCGAGATGGGCGACGCCGCGCTCGACCACGCCGGAGGGGAGGAGGTTCAGCTTGATGCCGGCGGCGGTGTGGCCGGAGTTGGCGCCGCCGTTGACCTTCAAAACGACCGTGACGGGGTGGGGGCCGTTGCGCAGCTCATGCTCCACCTCGGGGATCAGGCGGCCCTTGCCCTCGTCGCCGAGGGAGATGCCGACGTCGGCGATGAGGCGGCTGGTGAAGGGGAGGAGGGGCATGGCGGAAAAAACGCAGAGCAAAAAGCCCGCGCGGGCGGCGGGGCAAGGCTGGAACCGCCCGCGCCCCGGCCGGCGGGTCGCCGAGCCTGCGGGGTATCCTCAGGCCCGCGCCGCGACCCGGCAGGTCGTCCAGGTGGCGCGCGCGCCCTCCGGACCGGTGAAACACGCGTCGTAGCGGCGGATCAGCTCCTTCATCGCCCCCGGGCCCAGCCGCGCCTCGGACGGGGTCGTGCCGGTGCCGTGCAGCTGGCGCAGCAGGGCGCGGGCATCGGGGTAAAAATAGGCGCGGGTGCGGCTCTCCAGCCGCTCCACGGTAAAGCCGGCGGCGACGAAGTGGGCCCGCCACTCCTCCGCCGTGCGCCAGGGGAAGGGGCGGCGGTCGGGTTGGAGTTCGCCGAATTCCGGCAGGGAGGGGGCGATGTAGATGCCGGACAGAACACGGCCGCCGGGGGCGAGCACGGCGCGCCAGCGGGCGAGGACGGCCACGGGGTCGGTCGCCCATTGCAGCACGCTGCACGAGGCGAGAAAGTCGGGCGCGGGCGACGGCGCCTCCGGTGCCCAGGCGTCGGTCACCCGCCAGGTCGCGGCGGGCACGGCGACGCGGCCCTGCGCGACCATGGCGGGGGCGAGGTCGGTGGCGAAGACCTCGGTGAAGCGGTCGACGAGGTGGCGGGTGAAGTTGCCCGTGCCGGCGCCGAACTCGAGGCAGCGGGCGCGGTCCCCGGCGGGCGGGAGCCACTCGGCGACCCAGGCGGCGGTCTCGCGTTGGACGTGCGCGTGGGTGTCGTAGGAAGCCGCGCGTCGGTCGAAGGCGGGCGCGGCGGAGAGGCTGGTCATGATGGTGCGCGCGGAGAGCAGATCACGAGCCGGGCGCCTGGGGGCGTGGCGTGGACGGGATCGAGGCGGACGCCGGCGCGATGAACTCCCGGACACGTTGGTTTAACTGGCGGTCGAGCAGCAAAAACTGGGCGATTTGGTAAATCAGGGAATTTCGAAGGCGCCCGTGATTGAGCCATTCCAGCACGTCAAAACGCCGCGCGGAGAGCAGGAACTGTTGGTCGCCCTCGATTTGCCAGCGCGGCATGGGCAGGGCGCGATGGGGCGGGCGGGCGACGAGGGCGGGCGTGACCGGGTGGATCGCGACCGAATCGGGCAGGCGCAGGGCGTTCCAGTGCGCGACCTCGGCCGGACCGCAGGCGTGTTTTCCGAGGTCGATTTTGAAGCGCAGGTTGTCCCACGCGATGGTCTTCACCCGGCGTTCGAAGCGCTGGCGGAACTCGGCGAGCGACCCGTAGTGAAGGCCGTGCATGGCGGCGTGGCGGGTGTGGAGGATGGGGTAGCCGCGTTCGGCGTGGGTCGAGGTGTCGAGGACGTCGAGCACGCCCGGCTCGCGGATGTGTTCCAGCAGGTTCAGGTATTCGTCGGTGCGCACCCCCATGCCGATGAAGGGCGAGCGGCAGGGCAAGCGCAGGTCCGAGTAGAGCCGCCCGGCCCAACAGTCGTCGGCGATCACGGTTACTGGGCGGGCCAGCAGGCGCCGGCGTAGAAACAGGCCGGCGAGCCGTTCGCGCACGGCGCGCAGCGAAGTGGGCTTCGGGCTCATATCGCGTCGGGGGTTCGCTCGGCTCAGCCCTTCGCGCCCGCCTTGATCTCGATCACGTCGTGCGGCGCGGCCTCCTTCTGGCCGGCGGGCGACACGCGGATGTAGCGGGCCTTCGCGCGGAGGGCGGGCAGGTCGGCCGCGCCGAGGTAGCCCATGCCGCTTTGCAGGCCGCCGACGAGATTGGCCAACACGTCGTCGGCGCTGCCGGAGACCTCCTTCAGGGCCTCGATGCCCTCGGCGGTGAGTTTGCGGGTGGCGTCGGTCTTGTCGTGGCCGTAGCGGGCGGCGCTGCCGGCCTTCATGGCCGCGAGCGAACCCATGCCGCGATACTGTTTATAGAGTTTGCCGTTGATCTCCATGATCTCGCCCGGGGCCTCGCGGCAGCCGGCGAGCAGGCCGCCGAGAATGACGCCGTCGGCCAGCGTGAGGGCCTTCACGATGTCGCCCGACTTCGTGATGCCGCCGTCGGCGAGCAGGCGCACGCCCCGGGCGCGGGCGGCGCGGGAGGCGACGTAGAGCGCGGTGAGCTGGGGAATGCCTACGCCGGCTACGATGCGGGTGGTGCAGATCGAGCCGGGGCCCTGGCCGACCTTGATGGTGTCAGCGCCGCAGGCGGCGAGGAAGTCGACGCCCGCGCCGGAGGTGACGTTGCCGGCGATGATGGCGAGGGCGGGGAAGGCGGCGCGGATCATCTTCACCATGTCGCCGACCCCGGCGGTGTGGCCGTGGGCGGTGGAGATGGCGACGGCGTCGATGTTTTCCTCCACCAGGTGGCCGACGTGGGCGAGGATGGCGTCGCGGTCGAGGGTGCCGTCGGGAAGGCGCACGGGGGCGATGGCGGCGCCGACCACGAGGCGGAAATCGGCGTCGCGGGCGGGTTTCCGGCGCGACTTCGAGTCGGTCATGATGCGATCGACGTCGGAAAAGGTCACCAGGCCGTGCAGGCGGTCGTGGTCGTCGACCACGAGCATTTTGTGGATGCCCACGTGCTCGGTGAAAAACGCGTCGGCCGCCTTGATCGGGTCGGGCTGGAGCTGGCGGGCGTTGAGCGTGAGCAGTTCGCCGCGCGGGGTCATCGCCTGGGCGACGCTGCGGGCCTTGTAGCGATCGCGCACGGCGGAGCCGGGCAGGAGACCGACGAGTTTGCCGGCGGCGTCGAGCACGGGGAAGGTGCGGAAGCCGTATTTTTTGACCTCCACGAGGGCGAGGATGTCGCCGATCAGCTGGTCGGGCGTGACCGTGATGGGGTCCTGGATGAGGCCGTGGATGTGGCGCTTCACCCGGGCGACCTCCTTCACCTGCTCCTTCGCGGGCATGTTGTAGTGGATCAGGCCGAGGCCGCCGTTCAGGGCCATGGCGATGGCCATGCGCGACTCGGTGACGGTGTCCATGTCCGACGAGACCACCGGGATGGAGAGGTGGAGGCGCTCGGTGAGGCGGGTGCCGGTGTCCGCGTCGCGGGGCAGGATGTCGGAGTAGAGCGTGGCCAGCGAGACGTCGTCGAAGGTCAGGGCGACGGGCAGATTGGCCGGGAAAAAGCGTTCGGCCGGCAGGTAGAAATCGGCGTCGGCGAGCGGATCGGGGGACGTGGCAACTGGATTCATGAGTTGCCGACGGATGAGGGGGCGGCCGGGCGGCGCGCGCAACCGCTTTTTCGCCGGCGCATGCGGACGCGAAAAACGCCGCCCGGTGTCGGCGGCGTTTGAGTCGGGTCTCGATCAGACCGAAGGGAAGCGCGGCGGAATTCAGGCGACCAAAGCCTTGACGCCGCGATGGCGCCGCAAGGCGGCGAAACCGAGCAGGGCGGAGCCGGCGATGGCCGCGTAGGCGGAGGGCTCGGGGATGGCGGTCGAGAAGCTTAGTGCCGGAGCCTGGCTGCCTTCGGCGGAGGAGAAGACCATCGCCGAAAGATTGCCGTAGGAAGGGTTCGGGGCGCGGAAGAGCGTGAAGCCGAGATTGGCGGATGGCGTGTCGATCCAGCTCTGGAGCGTGGCTTGAGGCACGGTGAACGACATGGTTTGGGTGCCGCCGGATCCGAAATCGTAGCTCTGGGAGCCGCCGATGGTGGTGTAGGCGTCAATATCCGACCGGGTATGGATTCCGCCCAAAAGATGGCTGAAACCCGCGTAATTGGCGTAGGTGGTCAGGGCGTCGAAAGCAAAGGGCAGGGCCTTGAGCTGAACGTTCGCGCCGGCGTGCGGATAGTTGCCGCCCGAGTCGAAGAAACCCTGGAATTGCAGGGTGAGCGTGCCGTCGCCGGTTGCGACAAGGCCGGCCAGACCGGACAAGTCGAAGCGCAGGAAGGGGTAGGCTTGGAAGTCGCCGTTGGTGATCTGCGTCATGCCGATCTGCGTGGCACCATCGAGCGAGGTGGTCTGGGAGTCGGACGAGACCGTGGTATCCTGGGCGACGTTCACGGTCACGGCGGAGGCGGCGGCGGAGATGACGCACGCGACGAGGGCGGTGCGGAGGGTGGCGGCGAGCGATGTTTTCATATGTTTTGGAGTCGGGCGGGTTGGGCTGGAAGTCCGGTGGCGTGCGCTGGGCACAAGACCACCAGCGACGCCCCGGCGCCGTTCGTCCATCCCGCTGTGGCGAGTGGCGGGACGGTCGTGGTGAATGGAGGGAAACCGCCGCGACGGGCAGGACGTATCCATTCATTAGTTACAAAGGGAAGTGCAGCGCCGCCAGCCGCGCGCGCAGGTCCGCCCAGCGGTGGCGGCTGGCCGACACGGGCGCGGACGCGCCCTCGAAAAACAGACGGGTGCGCTCGTCGGCGTCGCGCTCGTAGTGTGTGACGCGGGCGAGGTTGACGATCTGGGTGCGATGCACGCGCATGAAGTGGGTGGGGGGCAGGGCGTCGTCCCAGGCCTGGAGCGTCTTGCGCAAGAAGGCGCGGGTGCCGTCCACCAGCGTGACCTCGGAATAGTTGTCCTGGGCGGAGATGGCGGCGATGCGTTCCAGACGCACGAAGAGGGCGCGCAGTCCGGTGCGCAGGTAGATGGTGTCGTCGTAGTTCAGGCGCCCGGGCGGCGGCGCCAACGGGTCGGGCTCGGTCGGCGTCGTTCCGAAGGGCGTGGCGGCGAGGATGCGGCGGATGGTGGTGGCCAGGCGCGCGGGTGCGACGGGTTTGAGCAGGTAGTCGAGGGCGTTGATCTCGAAGGCGCGGAGGGCGAACGCATCGTGCGCGGTGACGAAGACGATGCTCGTGCCCGGGCGCACCGAGGGCACGAGGTCGAAGCCGCTGCCTCCGATCAACTGCACGTCGAAAAACACCAGATCGTAGCTCGCCTCGGCCAGGAGATCGCGGGCGGTCTTGAGGGTGGCCGCCTCGCCCACGATCCGCACCTCCGGGTGGGCGGCGAGCTTGCGCCTCAGATCGGCGCGGCAGGCTTTTTCGTCGTCGATCAGGAGGGCCTCGCGCATGGCGATCAGGCGGCGCGGACACGCGCCTCCGCGGAGACGATACGCAGGGCGACCGTCACCCACCCATCGTTCTGGCGGTGTTCGAGCGCATGACGTTCGGGGAAATAACCGGCCAGTCGTGCGCGAACGTTGGCGAGCCCTACGCCGAGGGACGGGACGTGACGATGCGCGGCGGGCTCGAGCCAGCGTCCGGTGTTTGCGATCTCGATGTGAAGCGTGTCCCGGGCCTCCCAGATCACGATGCGCACGCCGACGCGCTCGGCGGAGGATGCACGGCCATATTTCAGGGCGTTCTCGACCAAGGGGAGCAACAAGAGCGGTGGGAGGAGTTTTACGGTCAGGGTGGCGGGGCACACGATATCCACCGTCAACAAGTCGCCCAAGCGCATCAGCTCGATCGCGAAGAAGGAGTGCAGCAGCGCGAGCTCCTCGCCGAGAGAATGCCACGCGCCTTGGGCGGTCGGCCGGAGGCTGAGACGATAGAACTCCGCCAACCGCGCGATCATCTCCTCGGCTATCTCAGGCGATTCCCGCGCGTTGCCGCTGATTGAAGCGAGGGCGTTGAATAGAAAGTGCGGATCGAGCTGACGGCGAAGCCTGTCCCTTTCTCCGTCGGCCGCGGTGAAGTCCGCGGGAATCTCGCCGAACCGGTGCTCGGGCCAAGCTCCTCGCCGCTGAGGGGCGGCGCTGGAAAGCGCCCTGAGTTCGCGGCCCTTCGCCCGGCGCCGGGCCTGTTTCCATCGTTGCTTTCGTGTGCTGCGGAGGTGCGCCACATGGCCGAGCAAAAAGGCCAGGAGAGCGGCCGAAAATCCCGCCGCGACGGCAAACCCGGTCTTCATGATCGGGCGGAAAACGCCGTTGTTTTAGGCAATCGACGGTGCCCTTCCAAAAAAACCTTCAAGGGCCGGCCGAATTGCGCATCAAGGGCAGCCTTCGCCTTGGGGATCGGAGGGCGAGAACTTGATTCAAGCGCGAGGAGCGGAGGCGCGGGCATCAACACGTGTTTTGCAGCGCGGTCACGGATCGATGAATTGTCGGTAAAATTTTGTAATGTCCATTTTAAAGACTTCGTTATATTAAGCAGGATAAAGCTTTAGGTAGAATTTAATCTCATAAGTGCAATTCATGTGTTCGGTATCCATGCTTATATGGCTTCCGTATTCCTCACGTGGGTAGGAGGAAATCAACTAAGTGGATACGCCTTCCGGGCACCGTTCCCCGTAGCTTACACGATTTTCCGACTGACCCGAGGATCATGAATCTCACAAGTGCGGTCGTGACAGATCGATGATTTACGGGCCTTAAGTGCGCGCAAGCCGGCGGGTGCGCAGCGAGCAATGCAAAAGACCGCCACTAAAATGCCGCGTCGCTTTGGGATCCCCGTCAAAATACGCACTCCGAAGCCGTCTTTCAATCCAAGCGGGAGGTAACACGAGAGTCAGAGGGAGACGCATGAGCGCCGATCCGCAGGGCGAGGTGTCCTTTGAGCGCCCTTGTGGCAAGATGTAGGCCATTGATTTTACGGCTATTGTGGAGATGCCGGTCACCTCCGGGCGCCGCCTTCCTTGACCGCACCGGGTCGGGTGCGTCATGCCTAGCGGCTCCACCACCACATGAGCACCGCGCGCAAACCCGTTCTTCTCATCATCCGCGACGGCTGGGGCCGCAATCCCCACCCGGAGCAGGCCGCCTACAACGCCGTCGCCCTCGCGATAAAGCCGACCGACGACGCGCTCCAGGCCACCGCGCCGGTCGCCTACGTCGCCGCCAGCGGTCTCGATGTCGGCCTGCCCGACGGCCAGATGGGCAACTCCGAGGTCGGCCACGAGAACATCGGCGCCGGTCGCATCGTCGACCAGGAGCTCGTCCGCCTGAACAAGCTCTTCTCCGAGAAACAACTCGCGCACAACGCCACCTGGCACGGCGTGCTCGCCCGCCTCCGCGCCAACCCCGCCGCCAAGCTCCACCTCATGGGCATCGTGTCCGACGGCGGCGTTCACGGCATGCTGGAGCACCTTTACGGCCTGCTCGCCCAGGCCAAGGCCGACGGCATCGCCGCCGACCGCGTGTTGGTGCACGGTTTCACCGACGGCCGCGACACCGCGCCGTCCTCCGCGCTGGGCTTCATCCGCCAGGTCGAGGCCAAGATCGTCGAGCTCGGCCGTTACGGCCGCATCGCCACCATCACCGGCCGCTTCTGGGCCATGGACCGCGACAACCGCTGGGAACGCGTGCAAAAGGCCTACGACCTCCTCACCGGCCGCGCCGTCGCCGCCACCGCGACCTCCGCCGAGGCCGCCATCCAGCATTACTACGATCACCCCCTTTCCGAGACGCAAAAGGGCGACGAGTTTGTCGCCGCCACCGCCATCCTCGACCCGGCCACGGGCAAGCCCCTCGCGCACTTCGCCGATGGCGACGCGGTCGTGTTCTACAACTACCGCGGCGACCGCCCGCGCGAGATCACCCGCGCCTTCGTGATGGACGACTTCGCCGGCTTCGACCGCGGCCCCAAGCTCGATCTCTACTACGCCACCATGACCGAGTATGAGGCCGGCCTGCCCGTGCACATCATCTCCCCGAAGCCGCCCAAGTTGAAAAACATCCTCGGCGAGGTCGTCTCCGCCGCCGGCATCGCCCAGTTCCGCTGCGCCGAAACCGAGAAGAACCCGCACGTCACCTTCTTTTTCAACAACTACCGCAAGGAGCCGTTTCCGCTCGAGGACCGCGCCTGCCCGGCCAGCCCGAAGGTCGCCACCTACGACATGCAGCCCGAGATGAACGCCGCCGAGGTCACGCGCCTGAGCAAGGAGGCCATCCTCTCCGGCCAATACGGCCTGGTGATCGTCAACTACGCCAACCCCGACATGGTCGGCCACACCGGCTCCATCCCCGCCACGACCAAGGCCTGCGAGGCGACCGACGCCGGCGTCGGCGAATTGCTCGCCGCCGTCAAATCGGTCGGCGGCTACGCCGTGGTCTGCGCCGACCACGGCAACGCCGAGCAGATGTGGGACCCGGTCCTGCCCGGCCCGCACACCGCGCACACCTTGAACCTCGTCGAGGTCTTCGTCGTCGGCGACGGCTTCACCAAGGCCACCCCGATGCGCAGCGGCGGCCGCCTGGCCGACATCGCTCCTACCGTCCTGCACCTCTTGGGCGTGCCCAAGCCGGCCGAGATGACGGGCGAGAGCCTGATCGCCGGCTGAGCCGCCACCCGACCGCGCCCTGATTTTCCGCCCCATGTCGAACTTTCACTCCCGCGCCCTCTCCGCGCTCCGTTCCGCCCGACTTTCCGTGCCCGTCCGCCAAGCCTTGGTGGGTCTGGACGGTTTTGTGGACACCATCGTTACCCCGGTGGGCCAGCGCACCGGCCCGGGCGAGGCCTACAGCCCGATCACCCACATCCCGGAATTCGCCGCGCGCATCGCGGCGGCGGCGGGCAAAAGCACCAACGTCGAGCTCTATCCGGTGATGGATAAACTCGGCGGCAACGGCCCCATCCTCGCGGCCGCGTTGCTCGCCGGCGGCACGCGCATCACCTACGTCGGACCGCTCGGGCGGACGGCGCCGCATCCGGTTTTCCACGACTTCGCGGCCCGCGCCGAGGTCGTCTCGCTGGGCGAGCCCGCCACCACCATCGCGGTGGAGTTCCGCGACGGCAAAGTCATGCTCGGGCAGCTGCGCACCCTCGAGGACATCACCCTGGCCAAAATCGACGAGGTGGTGGGCGCGGCCCGCTTCCGCGCCGAGTTGGCGGCCGCCGATCTGGTGGCGCTGGTCAACTGGACCATGATCCCGCACATGAGCGCGATTTTTGCCGGGCTGGTCGACACCGTGCTCCCCGGCCTGCCGCCGCGTTCGGCGGACGCGCCGGCGCGGCGGTTCTTCTTCGATCTCGCCGACCCTGAAAAACGCACCCGCGAGGATCTGCGGGCGGCGCTGGGTTTGATCGGTCGTTTCGAGGCCTTTGGTGCGGTCACGCTCGGACTCAACCTGAAGGAGGCCCAGCAGGTCGCGTCGGTGTTGGGTTTGCCCGAGCCGGACAAGGACGAGGCCAGCCTGCGCGCGGCCTGCGTGGCCATCCGGTCCGCGCTCGGCGTTTCGGTGGTGGTGGTGCACCCGCGCGAATCGGCGGCCTGCGCCACGGCGGAGGGCACGTTCTGGGTGCCCGGGCCTTACTGCGAAGCCCCGGTCATCACCACCGGCGCGGGCGACCACTTCAACGGCGGCTTCTGCCAGGGCCAGCTGCTCGGCCTCGACCCCGAGGGCTGCCTCGCGCTCGGCGTCTGCACCAGCGGGCATTATGTGCGCACCGCCGTCAGCCCGACGCTCGACGATCTTGAAACCTTCCTCGCCAACCGCGCCTGAGCCGGGCAGCGTGACGACATGCCCTTGAAGCATTCCCCATCCGGCAAACTCATCTCGTTCGAAGGTTCCGAAGGCAGCGGCAAATCCACCCAGATCGCCCTGCTCGCGCAGCACCTGCAACTCCTCGGCCGCGAGGTCCTCACCACCCGCGAGCCGGGCGGCACGGAGATCGGCGAACAGATCCGCAACATCATCGTCCACAACTCCAAGGGCGACGAGATGTGCGCCGAGACGGAGTTGTTTCTCTTCGCCGCCTCCCGCGCCCAGTTGGTGCGCGAAGTGATCGCGCCGGCCCTGCTGGAAAACAAGATCGTCCTGACCGACCGTTTTCTCGACAGCTCGACCG
>JAIXVP010000270.1 GCA_027482905.1 Opitutaceae bacterium | reverse complement strand
CCGTGGGCGCGGGCGGCGAGGGCTTTGAGGTAGGTGCCGATCTTGTTCGCGACGTCGCCGTTGGCCGCGACGCGGTCAGCCCCGACGATGCAGAGATCGACCAGCCCGCGTTGGAGCAGGTGGCCGGCGGCGTTGTCCACGATCAAGGTGTGGGGCACGCCGTGCTGGGTGAGTTCCCAGGCGGTGAGGGAGGCGCCCTGGTTGCGCGGGCGGGTCTCGCTCACCCAGACGTGCACGGGCAGGCCGGCGTCGTGGGCCTGGTAAACCGGGGCGAGGGCGGTGCCCCAGTCCACGCAGCCGAGCCAGCCGGCGTTGCAGTGGGTGAGGACGTTCAGGACCGGGCGCGCTGCGGCCGCTTTGGCGGCGAAGACGGCTCGAAAGAGTTCGAGGCCGTGGCGGCCGATGGCTGCGTTGGTGGCGACGTCGTCGGCGCAGATTTGCGCGGCCTCGGCCCAGGCGGCGTCGGCGCGCGCGGCGGTCGGCAGGGTGGCGACGCGGACGCGCACACGGTCGAGCGCCCAGCGCAGGTTCACGGCGGTGGGACGGGTGGCGAGCAACAGGTCGTAGGCGGCGGTGAGGGCGGCGTCGGACGGGTCGGCGGCGAGGGCAAAGGCGAGGCCGTGGGCGGCGGTGGCGCCGATCAGGGGGGCGCCGCGCACCTGCATGACGCGGATGGCGTGGGCGGCCTCGGCGGCGGTGGCGATCTCGCGCCAGACGATGGCGTGGGGCAGGAGGGTCTGGTCGAGGATTTGCACGGCGCGGCGACCGGGCAGGGGCTCGATGGTGTGGCGGGGGCGGCCTTCGACGTTCATGGGGCGAGTTCGAGCAGAGAAGAAAAAACCGGATGGTCGTGCGCCGGGGCGGGGGGATTGCCGGGGCGCAGGGCGAGGGCGGTGCGCAGGCCGGCGGCGCGGGCGGCGTCGAGCTCGGCCACGATGTCGCTCAGGAACAGGATCGCGCCGGGCGAGCGGCCGGCGGCGGCGGCGATGGCGGCGTAGCTGGCGGCGGCTTTTTTCGGGCCGACGGTGGTGTCGTGGTGGCCGGAGAGGAGCGGGGTGAGGTCGCCGTCGACGGTGTGGGCGAAGAACAACTTTTGCGCGTGGACGCTCCCGGACGAGTAGATGCGCAGCTCGGCGCCGGCGGCGTGCCAGGCGCGTAGGGCGGGGGCGACGTCAGGGAAAAGGTCGGCGCGGAGTTCGCCGGAGTGGAAACCTCCTTCCCAGATGAGGCCCTGGAGTTGTTTCAGGCCGGTGGCCTTCACGTCGCGGTCCATCAGGTCGTGCAGGTGGGCGACGAGAGCGGTCACGTTTTCCGCGACCGGCTTCGGCAGGACGAGGCCGGAGGCGGCGGCGTCGGTGGCGACCTGGGCGAGGGCGGCGGCGACGTCGGGGCGGGCGAGGTTCACCGCGAGAAAGTCCCCCAGCCGGGCGCGGGCGAAGGGGAACATCGTCGTGTGGACGTAGGCGAGGGGCGAGACGGTGCCCTCGATGTCGAGGAGCACGAGGGCGGCCGACGCCGTCATACGAGGGCGGGGCCGGGGGCGAGGCGGGGCTGGTTGGGGTTGAAGTAGCCGGGGCCGAAGCAGAGGGGTTCGTGGCCGGCGGCGATGGGGTCGCCGGTGTAGAGCGGGGACCAGCCGGCTTTTTCGCGGAAGAGTCGGATCGCGCGGATGGTGCGGTCGCGGCAGAGGTCGAACCAGTGTTTGGTGCCGGCGGGGACGTTCATGAGATCGCCCTCTTCGACCTCGACAGAGAAGACGGGCTGCGTGTCCGGGTGGATGAAGAAGAGGCCGCGGCCCTTCACGATGAAGCGGACCTCGTCCTCGGCGTGGGTGTGCTCCTTGTTGAAGCGGTCGAGCATGGACTGGAGGCCGGGGACGTCGGGGGTGACGTCGATCACGTCGGCGGTGATGTAGCCGCCGCGGCGGTTGAGTTCCTGGATCTCTGGATCGTAGGCGCGGAGAATTTCCTCGGAGGTGGCGTCGCGGTCGATGCGGCCGGCGACGGCCCAGCGGTCGTATTCGATGCCGAAGGGGGCGAGGAAGGCGCGGATCTCGGCCTTCTCGGTGAGGGTGCGATTTTGTTCCGGGATGCGAACGGTGGCCATGGCGGGGGAGGTTGGGATTTGTCTACCGCGACAGGTCGCGCTTTTGGGTGAAAACCTCAAACAGGAACTCGAAAACCTCGATGTGGCGACGGGCGGCGGCGAGGTTTTCGCCCCAGGCGTAGAGGCCGTGGCCGGCGATGAGGAAGCCGGGCGGGACGGGTGAGGCGGGGGTGGCGGCGGCGAGCGCGGCGCGGAGGTGGGTTTCGACCTGCGCGGCGAGAGCGGGGATGTCCTGGGTGTTGGCGAAGATGGGGACGCGGATGGCGGTCTCGTGGGTGGTGATGCCGGCGAGGCCCTTGAGCATCTCGTAGCCGGCGAGAGGGAGGGCGCCGTCGGCGAGGAAAAGCTCGGACAACACGGTGCCGCGCACGGAGTGGGTGTGGAGGATGGAGCCGGCGCCGGCGACGCGGGCGAGGACCACGTGGAGCATGGTCTCGGCGGAGGGTTTGGGCAGGGCGGGGTCGAGGACGCGGCCGTCGGGGCCGACGAGGGTGAATTGGTCGGGCTGGAGGCGGCCCTTGTCGAAGCCGCTGCCGGTGAGCACGAGGGCGAGCGGGTCGCGGGAGGCGACAACGCTGTAGTTGCTGCTGGTGCCGAGGGACCAGCCGCGGGTGTGGAAATCGCGGCCGGTCTCGATTAAGCCGGCGAGGGCGGCCGCATGGGCCTGGAGGGCGGAGGGCGTGGCGACGGACATGCGCCGGGGATGAAGCCGCGCGGCGCGCGGGGGTGTCAAGGCGCGCGGCTTCGACCCCGCGCCGTCGGCGCACGTGGTGCGGTGATTATTGAAGGCGAGAGCCGGGGCCTACTTCTTCGCGGCGGCGGCGGTGAGGCCGCCGGGGAGGCAGGCGCCGCATCCCTGGGCGAAGAAGTCGTTGCCCTTGTCGTCCACCAGGATGAAGGCCGGGAAATCCTCCACCTCGATCTTCCAGACCGCTTCCATGCCGAGTTCGGGGTATTCGAGGACCTCGACCTTCTTGATGTTTTCCTTGGCCAGGATGGCGGCGGGGCCGCCGATGCTGCCGAGGTAGAAACCGCCGTGTTTGTGGCAGGCGTCGGTCACGGCCTTGGAGCGGTTGCCCTTGGCGAGCATGATCAGGCTGCCGCCGAGCGACTGGAAGAGGTCGACGTAGCTATCCATGCGGCCGGCGGTGGTGGGGCCGAAGCTGCCGGAGGCGTAGCCGGCGGGGGTTTTGGCCGGGCCGGCGTAGTAAACGGGGTGGTTTTTGAAGTAGTCGGGCAGGCCTTTGCCGGCGTCCACGCGCTCCTTGAGTTTGGCGTGGGCGATGTCGCGGGCGACGACCAGCGGGCCGGTGAGGAGCACGCGGGTGGTGGTGGGGTGTTTAGAGAGCTCGGCGAGAATGGCGGGCATCGGCTGGTTCAGGTCGATGCGGACGGACTTGTCGTCCTTGATCTGGCGTTGCTCGGGGGCGAGGAAGCGGCCGGGGTTGGTTTCGAGTTTTTCGAGCCAGATGCCGTCCTGGTTGATCTTGGCCTTGATGTTGCGGTCGGCGGAGCAGGACACCCCCATGCCGATGGGGAGGGAGGCGCCGTGGCGGGGCAGGCGGATGACGCGCACGTCGAGGGCGAAGTATTTGCCGCCGAACTGGGCGCCGATGCCGGTCTTGCGGGCGAGGTCGAGGATCTTGCCCTCCCATTCGAGGTCGCGGAACGCGCGGCCGTGCTCGTCGCCGGTGGTGGGCAGGGCGTCGTAGTATTTGGTCGAGGCGAGCTTGAGCGTCTTCATCGTGGCCTCGGCGGAGGTGCCGCCGATCACGAACGCGAGGTGGTAGGGCGGGCAGGCGGAGGTGCCGAGGTAGCCGAGTTTGTCGGCGACGAATTTTTCCAGGCCGGTGGGCGTGAGCACGGCGCGGGTTTCCTGGAAGAGAAACATCTTGTTGGCCGAGCCGCCGCCCTTGGAGACGAAGAGGAATTTGTAGTAGTCGCCCTGCGAAGCCATGAGGTCGATCTGGGCGGGCAGGTTGGTGCCGGTGTTGACCT
>JAIXVP010000235.1 GCA_027482905.1 Opitutaceae bacterium | reverse complement strand
CGTCCGAGTTCCTCCTCTACGGCAGCCAGACCGACGAGCTCGGCGGCGAGTTCTGGGCCGATGGCCGCATGACCGGAATCGAACTGCGCGCCGCCTCCTCAGCCGCCCACACCTACGGCCTGCCCCGCGTCTCCGCCGAAGCCTTCACCGCCGGTCGTAACGCCTTTCGCAACACCCTCTGGGATCTCAAGGCCCGCGGCGACCGCGCCGCCGCCGAGGGCGTCAACCACTTCGTCCTCCACGTATACATCCACCAGCCCGACGAGCGTCCGCCCGGCGTGAACACGTGGTTCGGCACCGAGTTCAACCGCCACAACACGTGGTTCGCCGACCTCGGCCCGTGGATCGACTCGCTCCGCCGCGTCCATGGCGTTCTCCAGGCCGGCCGCCCCGCCGCCGACCTCGCCTACTTCATCGGCGAGGACACCCCACGCATGACCGGCCCGCTCCTCCCCGCCCCGCCCACCGGCTACGACTACGATTTCGTCAACGCCGACGCCCTCCGCCACCGCGCTTCCGTCGCCGACGGCAGCCTTGTCTTCCCCGGAGGCTCCCGCCCCCGCCTGCTCGTCCTGCCGCCCCAGGACACGATGCGCCCCGAGACGCTGGAACGCCTGCGCGACCTCGTCCTCGCCGGCGCCGCCCTCTTCGGTTCGCCTCCCGCGCGCTCCCCCAGCCTCGCCGGCCAACCCGCCGCCGACGCCCGCGTCCGCGCCCTCGCCGCCGAGCTCTGGCCCACTCCCGCCGCCCCGGGCGTCTTTGCCCACCACCGCCTCGGCGCCGGCCACGTTTTCCAAGGCCCCGACCTCGCCCCCGCGCTCGCCGCCCTCGCCCTCGCGCCCGATGTCGCCGACGCGCCGCTCGACTTGCTCTGGGCCCACCGCACCGACGCCACCGGCGACGTCTATTACGTCTCCAACCAAGCCGACACACCCCTCACCGCCGCCCCCGTTTTCCGCGACGCCGCCGGCGCGCCCGAGTTCTGGGACCCCGTCGCCAACACCCGCGTAGTCCTCCCCGAACACCAGGCCACGCCCGCCGGCACCCGCGTGCCGCTCACCCTCGCCCCGCGCCAATCCGGCCTGCTCGTCTTCCCTCGCACCGCCTCGCTTCTCTCATCCGGCCGGTCGGTCAACTTCCCCGCCACCACGCCGCTCACCACCCTCGCCGGAACATGGTCGGTCGAGTTTTCCCCGGCCTTCGGCGGCCCCGGCCTGGTCGAATTCCCCTCCCTGCTCGACTGGACCCGCCACCCCGACGCCGCCATCCGCACCTACTCCGGCCCCGCCACCTATCGTCTGACTTTCGACGCCCCCGCCTCCGTCCCCGCCGGCCCGGTCTTCCTCGATCTAGGTCAACTCCACGGCCAAGCCCGCGTCACCCTCAACGGCCGCGACCTCGGCCTCGTCTGGTGCGCCCCGTGGCGCGTCGCGGTCGAGTCCGCCCTGCGCCCCGGCCCCAATTCCCTCGAACTCGGCGTGACCACGCCCTGGCTCAATCGCCTCCTCCACGACGCCACCCTCCCCGCCGAATCCCGCCTCACCCACCTCACCGAACCCGGCCGCATCCCCGCCAAGTCGCAACCGCTCCCGTCCGGCCTCCTCGGCCCCGTCACCTTGCAAACCTTCGCGCCATAAATTGCCCCGCCGCCTGCGGCCTCATCCACCTCACCGCGCGTTCACTTTTTATGCACACCCTGCGTTTCCGTCAGGTTCATCTCGATTTCCACACCTCGGGCGCTATTCCCGGCGTCGGCGAAAAATTCTCCAAGCGACAGTTCCAAGAGGCGCTCAAACGCGGCCACGTGGACTCGATCACCCTCTTCTCGAAATGCCATCACGGTTACAGCTACCATCCCACGAAGGTAGGTCGCACTCATCCGACCCTGCGCCGTGATTTGCTTTCCGAGCAGATCGACGCCTGCCGCGAGATCGGAGTGCGCTGCCCGATCTACCTTTCCGCAGGTTGGGACGAGCTCTCCGCCGACGCGCATCCCGAGTGGGTGGTGACGGATCGCGAGGGCAGGCGTCGCCACCCGCTCCAGGGCCTCGGCTGGCAAAATCTCCGCTTCAACTCCGCCTACCTCGACCACCTCTGCGACCAGATTCACGAGGTGGTCACCCGCTGGCCGGACAACGACGGCATCTTCCTCGACATCATTTCGCCGTGGGTGGACTACTCCGCGCAATCGCTCGGCGAGATGAAGGGGCTCGGGCTCAATCCGATGCGCGACGAGGACGTCGACGAGTTCGCCCAACACGTATTGCTCCGCTACTACACGCGCGCCAACGCCGCCGTGCGCAGCGTCCGGGCCGACACCCCCGTTTTTCACAACGGTGGCAACATCCCCGTCGGCGCCCACCGCTTCAACCTCCTCCACTCCCACTTCGAGCTCGAATCCCTGCCCACCGGCGGCTGGGGCTACGACCACTTCCCTTTCTCCGCGCGCTACGCCATCACCCAGCCCCGCGACTTCCTGGGCATGACCGGAAAGTTTCACACTTCCTGGGGAGAGTTCGGCGGCTTCAAGCGCCCCGCCGCACTCCAGTATGAATGCGCCGCCATGATCGCCAACGCCGCCAAGTGCTCCGTCGGCGACCAGCTCCACCCCTCCGGCGAGATGAACCTCGACACCTACGACCTCATCGGCGCCGCCTACGCCGAGGTCGAGGCCAAGGAACCGTGGGTCGGCGAGGTCACGTCCGTCGCCCGGATCGCGATCGTCTCCACCGAGCGCAACCAGAACCGCGCCCGCGGTCACGACGTCAAAAACCTCTCCGACGAGGGCGCCGCCCGCATGCTGCTCGAACTGCACCAGCCCTTCGTCGTGCTCGACGATCAAGCCGACTGGTCCGCTTACGAGTTGGTCATCCTGCCCGACGGTATACTGCTCAACGCCTCCGCCCTCGCCAAGGCCCGCGCCTTCCTCGCCCACGGCGGAAAGATCATCGCCGCCGGCGACGCCTTGCTCAACGAGAGCCGCGACGCCTTCGCCCTCGACGTCGGCGCGACTTTGCTCGGCCGGAGCGCGTTCGATCCCGACTACCTCGTCGCCACCGACCTCACGCCCGATATCCCGGTCCGCAGTCCGATCGTGATCGAGGGCGGGGCCTATTCCGTCCAACCGACCTACGCCCGAACGCTCGCGGACCGGCGCAACGCCTACTTCAACCGCACGTGGGAACATTTTTGCAGCCACCAGCACACCCCGGATTCGCCGGAAGCGACCACGCCCGCCGCCATCTTCACCGAGGCCATCGCCTACTTCGCCCACGATCTCTTCAGCCAGTATCGCCGCCGCGGCCAGCCACTCTATCGCGATTTCTTCAAAGCCGCGCTCCACCAGCTCCTGCCGCAAGGGCTGCCCTTGCGGACAAACCTGCCCACGGTCGCGCGCTTCAACCTCTTGCACCAACCGGCGAAGAACCGGCTGATCGCACACCTGCTCTACGCGCCCATCACCCTGCGTGCCCAGGTGACAATTTGGGGCACGCCCAAGCCCACCGAGATCATCGAGGAGCTGATTCCGCTGCGGGACACCCGCGTCACCCTCCGACTGGCGCACCCCGTCAGCGCGGCCACCTTGGAACCGCAAGGCACCCCGCTACCCTTCACCCACGATGGCGAGCGAGTGACCTTCTCCGTCCCCGAATTCACCGGCCACCAAATGATCGTGCTCCAACACTAATCTCTGAAACCGGAAACCCGGTTGTCCCGGATATCCGTTCCCGAGGAACCCAAGGGGGGCGGGCCTTCTAATCGCTCGCTCTCCCTCCCCCTGCAAAATCTTTTCCCCATGACTCCATCCGCCACCGCCTCCTCCGCCCAACCCTGGTCGCCCCGCCCCTGGCCTTCCCACCGCCACTACGCCGGCGACCGTCTCCTTCGCCTCGCCCTCCCGCTCGGCGGCATCGGCACGGGCACCGTCTCGCTCGGCGGTCGTGGCGAACTGCGCGACTGGGAAATCATGAACCGCCCCGCCAAGGGCTATTCCACCGTCCTCCCCGGCAACGACGCCCCTTTCTTCGCCCTCCACGCCCGCCCCGTCGAATCCGCCGCCGATACCAAGCCCCCCTTCACCCGCGCCCTCCTCGGCCCGCTCGACGAGACCGAATACCACCACTTCGAGGGCCGCCCCGTCGACCACCACGGCCTGCCCCGCTTCACCTCCGCCTCCTTCGACGCCGCCTACCCGTTCGGCCAGGTAACCCTCGACGATCCCGCCTCCCCCGTGGCCGTCCGCCTCCAGGCTTTTAACCCCTTCGTCCCCGGCGATCTCGAAGCCTCCTCGCTCCCGCTCGCCGCCCTCGCCTACGTCGTCACCAACCGCTCCCCCCGCCCTCTCGCCGTCTCCGTCATGGGCGCCTTGCGCAACTTCATCGGCCGCGACGGCGCCGACCTCGCACCGCCCGATTGGAAGGGCGAACGCCACCCGCTCGGCGGCGCCGCCAACCGCAACACCTTCGTATCCGCTCCGTCTCTACGCGGCCTCTTCCTCACCTCCGACGGCGTCCCCGCCGACCACCCCGCCGCCGGCTCGCTCGCCCTCGTCACCGACGCCCCCGCCTCCTCCGTCACCCACCGCGAAAACGGCGTCCCGCTCGCCTGGTCCGGCTCCGTTCTCGATCTCTGGGACGACTTCGCCGCCGACGGCCGCCTCGACCCACGCCCGCCCTCCGGCGAGGCCGATCCGCTCGCCGCCCTCTGCGTCCGCCACGAGCTAGCCCCCGGCGAAACCCGCGCCTTCACCTTCACCTTCGTCTGGCACTTCCCCCACCGCCGCTCCTGGCGCGTTTACCAGTTCGGCCACGGCAAACACACCATCGGCAACCACTACACCACCCTCCACCCCGACGCGTGGACCGCCGCCCAAGCCATCGTCCCGCGCCTGCCCGCCCTCGAAGCCGCCACCCTGCGCTTCGTCGACACCTTCCTCGCCGCCGAAGCCCCTGCCGCGCTCAAGGAAGCCGCCCTCTTCAACCTCTCCACCCTCCGCTCCCAGACCGTTTTCCGCGACGCTTCCGGCAAGTTCTTCGCCTGGGAGGGCGTCATGGACGCCAACGGTTCCTGCTACGGCAACTGCACCCACGTCTGGAATTACGAGCAGGCCACCGCCCACCTCTTCGGCGAACTCGCCCGCGATATGCGCGACACCGAGTTCGCCCACGCCACCGACGACACCGGCCGTATGGCCTTCCGCGTCGGCCTCCCGCTCGCCACCCGCGCCCGCGCCCACCCCGACACCGCCGCCGACGGCCAGCTCGGTTGCATCGTCAAATTCTACCGCGATTGGCAGCTCTCCGGCGACCGCGCCTTCCTCGAAAAACACTGGCCCCGCGTGCGCGCCGCCCTCGCCTACGCCTGGACCCCCGGCGGCTGGGACGCCGACCAGGACGGCGTCCTCGAAGGCTCGCAGCACAACACCATGGACGTGAACTACCACGGCCCCAACCCCCAGATGGCCTTCTGGTATCTCGCCGCCCTCCGCGCCGCCGCCGCCCTCGCCCGCGCCATGGACGACGACGCCTTCGCCGACAAATGCGACGCCCTCGCCGCCCGCGGCTCCGCCTGGATCGACGCCCACCTCTTCAACGGCGACTACTACGAACACCACGTCCTCGCGCCCGGCAGCTCCGATATCGCCGCCCACCTCGCCCCCGACTCGCCCGCCTACCCTCCCTTCCAGCTCGGCCCCGGTTGCCTCGTCGATCAACTCGTCGGCCAGACCGCCGCCACCCTCGCCGGACTCGGCCCCCTCGCCTCTCCCGGCCATCTTCGCCGCACCATCGCCAGCGTGCTGGAGAACAACTGGCGCGACGGCTTCGCCGACCACTTTAACCCGATGCGTTCCTACGCCCTCGGTGACGAGTCCGGCCTCGTCATGGCGTCCTGGCCGCGCGGCCGCCTCCGCGTGCCCTTCCCCTATTTCGCCGAGGTGATGACCGGGTTCGAATACACCGCCGCCGTCTCCTGTGTCCAGGAAGGCATGACGGACGACGCCCTTCGCATCGTCGCCGCCATCCGCGCGCGCCACGACGGCCGCCGCCGCAACCCCTTCAGCGAACCCGAATGCGGCCACCACTACGGCCGCGCTCTTGCCGCCTGGAACGTGCTCCTCGCCTGGACCGGATTTCACTACTCCGCCGTCGAAGGCAACCTCACCTTCGGCCCCCGCCCAGGCCGCCACTTCTGGAGCACCGGCGCCGCTTGGGGTGACATCACCTTGGCCGACCGCACCGCCACCCTCCGGGTCCTCTCCGGCCACCTCACCGCCACCCGCCTCACCATACCCACCCTCGGCACCGCCACCCTTCCGGGCAATCTCACCGCCGACACCATCCTCACGTTAACCCTCGCCTAGGATATGGGAAGCGAAGCGGCGGCTCCGCCTTCGCGTTTGTCCGCCTTCGCACGACAACTTCAGCCCACTCCACGGGCGAAACCAGTTTCATATTAACAACGCCATGAAACCCGCACTCGCAGTTCTCTTCTTCAGCCTGCTGGCTTTCGGCGCAGCCACACCGGTCTTACGCAGCGCCGAGCCGCGGACGTCACTCAACCAAATGATGATCTGGACCGCCGAAGCCGCGCCGAATGAGGGTTCCGTGCACGCCGGCTTCAGGCGTGAGTTTGAGATCACGACCGTTCCCGCCGCGAGCGCCCTGCAAATCTTCGCCTACACGCGCTACCAGCTTTTCATCAACGGTCGCTATGTCGGTCGCGGCCCCAACCGCTTCGAGAACCTCCGGCCGGAATTCGATACGTGGGACGTGAGCTCGTGGCTTCGGACGGGGCGCAACCTGATCGCCGTCCTGGTCATCCGCGACCTGCCCAACGGGCGGGTGCGGCAGCATGCCCCGGGGTTTGCCGCCCGGCTCGACTTGGGCGGCGGCCAGATCATCGAGACCGACGAGAGCTGGCGCGCGTTTGTCGAACCGGCCTACGCGCCGCAGGCAAAAGTCTGGTCGTCGTTCCGCGAGAATATCGACGCCCGCAAGTCGCCCGGCGATTGGACGTCGCCGGAATTTTCCGATGCCGCGTTGCCGTTCGCACGCCGGGTGGACGTTACCGACGCCGCCGTGTGGCCCGAGATTCACCCGCGCTCCATCGCGATGTTGCGGGAGACACCCGTGCCCTTCGTCCCGCAAACGACTGGCGCGGCTGCGAGCGCGGACGGCAGTTACGCGATCTCCGAGGGCGAGTCGCTGCGCGTGGACCTGCCGCAGATTTCCCAGGCCTACCTCGTGCTCGACCTCGACGCCGAGGCGGGCGCCCGCGTGGAGGTCACGCCCAATCTACCGGACAGAAAGAACTACGGCCCCAGCAGCTTCACCTGCCGCGCCGGTCGCCAGCGCTGGATCGGCGGCGACACCTTCGGGTGCAACGCCTTCACGGTCCGAGTGACCGGTGGCACCGTGCGGGTCCGGGCCGTGGAGATCGTGGAGGTGATCTATCCGTTTGATCGCGTCGGCACGTTCGTCAGCAGCGATCCGGAGTTGGATAAGATCTGGGCGCTGAGCACGCGTTCCCTGCAATTGATGAGCGAGGACGCCTACGTGGACTGCGCCGATCGCGAACGCGTTGAGTGGATGGACTGCGATCCGCCCGCGTTCGATGTCACGCGGGTGTCCATGGCCGGCCCCGGGCCGAACGGCGAGCGCGTGTGGGGCGACGCACGCCTTCTCGGCGCGCTGCTGCGGCGCACGGCGCTCACGCAGCGGGAGGACGGCATGGTCAAGGCCCACACCTGCTCCGAGCGGTGGGACATCCACGCGATCATGGAGGACCGCGCCTGCGACTGGGTCGAGGGCTTGCGCAAATACCACGAGGCGACCGGCGACGACGAACTCATCCGCGAATTGTTGCCGCGCCTGGAGCGGCTCCTCGACTGGTTTCTCGCCCGCCGCCAACCCAGCGGACTGGTGCGGGCCCGGGAGTGGGTCGCCTGGGACAATCCCATGAGCTATGCGCAGTGCGAGGGTGCGGCGAACAACGCGTTCATTTACCGCGCGCTCGCCGACGGAGCCGCGCTCGCCACCGCGGTCGGCGCCAAGGACCGGTCGGCGCGCTGGGCCGCCGCCGCGCGCGAGCTATATGCGGCCTTCAACGAAAAACTCTGGGATGATTCGGTGGGCGCCTACGGGGCCGCATGGGGCGATGCGGAAATCCTGCCCGCCGAGAGGCTTTTCCGGAAAAGCATCACGCTTCGGCGCGCCGACGGCCGGCTCGAACCCACCCTGCACGCCAACCTGTTCGCGCTCGACCGCGGCCTCGTGCCGCCCGAGCGCCGCGCGCGCACCGTGGCCTGGACGCTCGCGCACACCGACCAGATCAAGCAGATCATGGCGCAGCATTTTTTCTTCAAGCTGCTCTACCAGCTCGACGAGCCACGGCACGACCAGGCGGTGCTTGATCGCATCCGGCAAGGCTGGCGCGGCATGATCGAAAGCCCCTGGCAGACCGCCTGGGAAATGACGGGGGGAAACGGCTCTAGGTGCCACATCTACGGCATCGTGCCCGGCTTCACCCTCCCGACTTTCGTGCTTGGCGTGCGTCGCGATGCGCCCGTCGGCGCAAAGCGGATCGTCATTCAGCCCCATCTCGGGGACCTTACGCGCGCCGAGGGTATCGTGGTGACCGAGTTCGGCCCCGTCGCCGTCAGCTGGCGCCGGGGGGAGCAGGACACGCTGGCGTTCTCCTTCACCGTGCCCCCCGGGACGAGCGCCGAGGTGCTCCTGCCCGCCGGGGCCGCGTCGCGCGTGCGGCTGCAGGGCAAAGAAGTCCCGTCGGAGGCCCGCGGCCGGTGGCGTGTGTTGCAGCTCCCGC
The DNA here is from genome assembly GCA_027482905.1 of Opitutaceae bacterium. Taxonomy (GTDB): domain Bacteria; phylum Verrucomicrobiota; class Verrucomicrobiia; order Opitutales; family Opitutaceae; genus IMCC26134_A. Next base: position 5,838 of record JAIXVP010000235.1, on the reverse strand, counting down.
CCGGCCGCTACGAGGGCGTCAGCGAATGACAAGACGCCGCGGCAACCAACCCGCGTGTTTGCCATACTCGCACGGTGCCGCGTCATGGCCACGATTGGCGCGCGATAGAACGGCCGCCGCCACCATCCGTTCAGCGCGCTCGAAATCGGACGCCAATATCCACGCAGATTTGGAGAAGATCGAATGGGGTCATGGCGTTAATTCGTCACTCCCCCACCTCACCGATCCAGTCGTGGCCTTTTCAAAGCTACGTTCGAGCTCTCCGATTCACTAGATCATTTACCGCAATTTATGGTGATGCGCGGTGTTCCTTCCGTGACCCCACCGAATGTCTCCTAACCGCACACTGTAAATTTCATGGATAACCTAAATCAATCACTACGTTTCGCCGCTTAACCTGGCAAAATATCGGGTGCAGAACCTAACGCTTCTAGCTGTATATTAAGGATTAACTGCTATTCTATCGGAACGAAAAGTTCCGTGTTTTATTTTCATGAAAATTACATCCTCTTTTCGCTCGCGACTCTTCTTACAAGTCCGAAAATATGTCCAGAAGTGTCTACCCCGACAACAAACCATTGCGCCTGCGCAATGCCGTCACGAGCCCGCCCCATCTCCAAGCCCGCTTTCCATCGCTTCCATCTGCGGCTTGTCCCCCTCCTCCTCATGCTCGCGCTCGCCTCCTCGCTGACTGCCGCCTCCCTTCGACCCGACCAACTGCGCTGCGAGTTCCGCTACTCCCCGCTTGGCGTTGACGCCGCCCAACCGCGCCTGAGTTGGATTCTGGCCCCCTCCGATCCCGAGGCACGCGACCTCCACCAAACCGCCGCCCGTATTCTCGTCGCTTCCACCTCCAAAATTCTCGCGCGCGACGAAGGGGACCTCTGGGACTCCGGAAAATTTCGCGGCGACTCCACCACCCTCATCCCCTACGCTGGAACCCCGCTCGCGACCGACCAGACCGTGTTTTGGAAAGTGCGGGTCTGGGACGACCGCAAAAGAGCCTCCGCCTGGAGCGCGCCCGCCACCTGGACCATGGGCGTCCTCTCTCCGTCCGACTGGCAGGCCCGCTGGATCGGCGCCCAGCCGTCCCTGGCCGACGAAACCTCCACCGCCACCACCCTCCTGCGCCGCGAATTCCCCGTCCGCCCCGGCCTCGTCCGCGCCCTCATCCACGTCACCGGCGTTGGCCACTACGATCTCTCGGTCAACGGCGCCAAAGTCGGCGACCAACTCCTTTCCCCGGGCTGGACCGACTACCGAAAAACCATCCTCTACGACACCTTCGACATCACCGGCCTCCTCCGCGCCGGTGCGCCCAACGCCCTCGGTATCGTGCTCGGCAACGGCATGTATCACGTTCCCCGGATCGAGGGCCGATACACCAAATTCGTAGGCTCCCAAGGCCCGCGCCGGGCCATGGCCCGCCTGCGCCTTGATTACGCCGACGGCACCGGCGAATTGGTCCCGACCGACGCCCGCTGGGAGGTCGCGCCGGGCCCCGTAACGTTCTCGCATGTGTATGGTGGAGAAGACTACGACGCTCGTCTTGAACCGGTCGGCTGGGATCTCCCCGCCTTCACCGCCCCCGCCTCCACGCCCGCCTGGTCGCCCGCCGCGGAGCTCTCCGGCCCCGGCGGCGAACTGCGCGGCCTCTCCCACGCCGCCCCACCCCTGAGGGCCATCGAGGAACTCCGTCCCGTCGCCACCCGCGAGATCCGCCCGGACGTCGCCGTCTACGATCTGGGACAGAACGCCGCGCTCATGCCCCGCCTTTCCGTGTGCGGCCCCGCCGGCACCGTGGTGCGCATCACCCCCGCCGAACTGCTCCACCCCGACGGAACGGTCGACCGCGAATCCGTCGGCCGCCCGCCCGCCCACTGGCAATACACCCTCGCCGGCGCAGCCACCCCCGAGACCTGGTTCCCTCGCTTCTTTTACCACGGCGCGCGTTACCTCCAGGTCGAGTCGTTCCCCGCCGCTCCCGGCGAAACGCTACCGCGTGTCGAGTCGCTCACCGGCGTCGTGGTCCACCCGTCATCAGCCCCCGTCGGCGACTTCGCCACGTCGAGCGATCTCTTCAATCGCATCCGCACCCTCGTCCGTTGGGCGCAGCGCAGCAACCTCGTGAGCGTCATCACCGATTGCCCGCACCGCGAAAAACTCAGCTGGCTCGAACAATACCACCTCAACGGCCCGTCCCTCCGCTACGAACACGACCTCGCGGCGCTTTTCGGCAAAACCTTCCAGGACATGGCCGATGCCCAGACTTTCGAGGGCCTCGTCCCCGACATAGCGCCCGAATACACCGTGTTCAAGAACGGCTTCCGCGACTCCCCCGAGTGGGGCAGCGCCCTCGTGCTCGCCGCCTGGCAACACTACGTCTTCACCGGCGACACCGCCCCCTTCGTCCTCCACTACGACGCCATGTGCCGCTACGTCGGCTACCTCGGGACCCGGACGCTCGACCACCTCCTCAGCCACGGCCTCGGCGATTGGTATGACATCGGCCCGGATAAGCCCGGCCGCGCCCAGCTCACCCCGCCTCGCCTCACCGCAACCGCCATCTACTACGAGGATCTGATCGCCCTTTCCCGCATTGCCGTCCTCCTCGGGAAGTCCGAAGACGCCGCCCGTTACGCCGCCGTCGCCGCCGAGGTGAAAACCGCCTTCAATCGCGACCTCTTCCAACCCGACACCGGAGTCTACGCCACCGGCAGCCAGACCGCCAACGCCATGCCGCTCGTCCTCGGTCTAGTCGAACCCGCCCGCGCACCCGCCGTGCTGGACGCCATCGTCGCCGACATCCGCGCCCGTGGCGACGCGATCAGCGCCGGCGACGTCGGTTATCGCTACCTTCTGCGCGCCCTCGCCGACGGCGACCGCTCCGACGTCGTCTTCGCCATGAACAACCAGTCGGAGAAACCTGGATACGGCTACCAGCTCGAACGGGGCGCCACCAGTCTCGCCGAGGCATGGAACGCCGAGGCGCGCAGTTCTCAAAACCACTTCATGCTCGGGCAGATAACCGAGTGGTTCTACCACGACCTCGCCGGGATCCAGCCCGACGCCTCCGCCCCCGGCTTCCGTCGCTTCGTCATCAAACCCGCCATCGTCGGTGATCTCACCTGGGTGCGCGCCTCATACGAGTCCCCTCAAGGCAGAATAACCTCCGCTTGGCGCCGCACCGCTGACCGCCTCGAACTGGATCTGGTCATCCCGCCCAACACCTCCGCCACGGTCCACGTCCCCGCCGCCGAACCGCGCCATGTAAAAGAGTCCGGCAAAACCGCCTCCCGCGCCAAAGGCGTTCGGCTGCTTGGCCACGACTCGGACCGCGCCGTCTTCAACGTCGGCTCCGGCGCCTACCGCTTCACCGCCCCGCTCTCCGGAATCAACCCATGAGACGCGCTCCGTTTTTCCCGAACGCTGGTCTGATGGCGCTCACCACCGCCGTGTTCCTCGGGGGGCCGACTATCGGTTGCCGTCACACCTCGGTCGTGGCCGAAAAACCATCCGTTACCTCCACCCCTACCACCACGGTCGTCGGCCTCGTCTGCGACTCGCTTCCCTCTCCGCCGTCCGTCGGCGCCGCCCGCCCTTTGCTCGGGTGGCGCATCGAGAGCACCGCCCGCGATTGGCGCCAATCCGCATACCAAATCCGCGTCGCCAGCGAGAGCCGTCTGCTCGCCGACGGCCGCGCCGACTTCTGGGACAGCGGACGCACCCTTGGCGCGCAGACGCTCGACATCCCCTACCGGGGTCGCCCGCTCGCCTCCCGCCAGCGCGCCTTTTGGAGCGTTCGAGTCTGGGACGCCGCCGGCCGCCCTTCCGAATGGAGCGCGCCCGCCGAGTGGACCACCGGCATCCTTGACAACTCCGAGTGGCAGGCGCGCTGGATCGCCGCCCCTGCCACCCACCCGCGCGCCGCCGCCCCTCTGCTTCGCCGCGAACTCTCCCTCGACCGCCCCCTCCGGCGCGCCACCGCCCGCCTCGCCTCCCTCGGCTGGAGCGAACTGACCATAAACGGCCGCGTTATCGGCGAGGACGTGCTCGGCCCGCCTTTCACCGACTCCACCCGCCGCATTCTCTACGTCACCCGCGACGTCACCGCCGCCCTCGCTTCCGGCGCCAACGTTCTTGGCCTCTCCCTCGGCAACGGCCAACACAGCCCGGTCGTCGCCTTCGGCGGCCGGCCGAACGAAGTCGTCGTCCCGGGCGACGAGGGCACCGGTTACCACAAACGTTACGGCCGTTTCGGTCCTCCCGCCGCCTTGCTCGAGGTGGAGCTCGAATTCACCGACGGCTCCCGCGCCTTCGTCGGCACCGACGCCGAGTGGCGAGCCGGCACCGGCCCCGTCACGTTCAACGATCTCTGGCGCGGCGAAAAACAAGACCTCCGCCTCGCTCCGGACGGCTGGGATCGCCCCGGCTTCGACGCCTCCGCCTGGTCCTCCGCCCGCGAGATCGCCGCGCCCGCCGGCCTTCTCGAACCCAACCAACTCGCTCTCCCTCGCCGCCGCGAGTCCCTGTCACCCGACCGCGTCACCGCCGACACCGCCCACTTCACCGAGACCGGCGCCGGCTGGCCGCGACTCCAGGTCAACGGCACCCCCGGCCAAAAAATTGTCGTCACCGGCACGGTCGGCGACCGCTTCAAACTCCATCCGCTCGAATACACCTTGCGCGGTGGCCCCGAGGTGCTCGAACCGAAGTGGTTCTTCAACGAGGTCGCCCACACCGTGAAAGTGGAGGGCCTCGGCCGGCCGCTCGATAAAAGCGACGTGACCTTCCAGCTCGTGTTCTCCGACCCCGGCCGCGCCGGCGACTTCGCCTGCTCCGACCCATTCCTGAACTCCCTCCACACCGCGCTGCTCCGCACCCACCAAAGCTATTCCTTCGGCCTGCCCATGGATCCTTCGCGGGAAAAACAGTCCTGGACCCAGGACGTGCAGAACATGATGGACAGCGCCGTTTACCTGTCGGACTCCGCCGCGCTCTACCGCAGCTGGTGGCGCGACATGCGCGCCAACCAGACGCCCGACGGCAACGTCGGCGCCATCGTCCCCGTCGCCGGCATCCAGACCCAGGACTGGAACTGCCCGTGGTGGGGCGGCATGATCGTGTATCTGCCGTGGAGATACTATGAATACTATGGCGACCGCGCCTTCCTCGCCGAGGCCTACGAGCCCATGCGCGCCTACGTGGACTTCCTCGGCCGCCGCGCCGCCGAGGGCGTGCGCGCCAACGGCGGCACCCTCCGCGGCCTGCCCGATCCCGGCCGCGATGACGAAGCCGTCGCCGCCGGTCTGCTCGCCTGGGGCACCGGCGACTGGATGGGCCTCGCCAAACCTCCCGTCACCCTCACGTCCACCGCCGCCTGGAGCTACTACGCCTCCGTCGTCGCGCGGACCGCCGCCCTGCTCGGCCACCACGAGGACTCCGCTCGCTACTCCTCCCTCGCCTCCGAAATCACCGCCCGCTTCAACCGCCGCTTCTTCGACCCCGCCACCGGTCGCTACGGTTCCTCCGACGTTAGCCAGTCGGCCCTCGCTGTCCCGCTGGCCCTTGACCTTGTCCCCGCCGCCCAGCGCGACCTCGCTTTCGCCCGCCTGCTCGACGCCGTCAACGCCGCCGACGGCCACATCAACACCGGCTTCGTCGGCACGCCTTTCGTCCTCCGCGTCCTCAGCGAAAACGGCCACCCCGATGTCGCCGCCCGCCTTGTGACCCAGCGCGACTACCCCGGCTGGGCTACCCTCATGCAGGAGGGCGTTTTTAAGGAAAACTGGAAGGGCGAGCACGCCCTCATGCCGTCCCTCGGCGGCCCTGTTGGCG
>JAIXVP010000182.1 GCA_027482905.1 Opitutaceae bacterium | reverse complement strand
GGCGGGCAGGGCGAGGGCGAGGGGCAGGGATTTTTCCGGGTTATCGGTGTAGTAGCTGTTGCCGGAGCGTTCGAGCAGGCCGAGGCGGAGGTCGGGGTCGGCGAGTTGGTTCAGCCAGGCGAGGGCCTCGGCGGGCTGCTCGGTGCCCCAGCTGAAGAGGATGTTGTTGAGCGCCTCGCGGCCCTGGGGGATGGCCGGATTGGTGGCGAGCACGTTGGCGAGGGCGCGGCGTTCCTCGGGGGTGCGGGCGAGGTTGCCGATCCAATTGGACAACTGGTTGCCGTTATCGCCGGTGGGCTGGGCGGCGAGCCAGGCGATCGCGGCGGCGGGATCGCGGCGGCTCCATTCGGCGATGGTATCCTGGAGTTGCCAAAAGCCCTGGCCGTCCTTCCACACGCCGGGGCCGTAGGCGCGGAGGGCGGCGGCGGGATCGGTTTTCGCGAGCGGTTCCAGGAGGGACGGGAGAAGGGCGTCGCGGAAGGCGTCGTCACGGGACCGGGCGAGGGCGAGGGCGGCGGAGGCGTCCTTCGCGGCGAGGGCAGGGAGGGTGATCTGGGCGAGTTCGCGGGCGGTCTCGGCGTCGGGCAGGGCGCAGGCCCAGGATGCGGCGGCCTGGGCATCGAGGCCGGCCCAGGCGGCGGCGGCCTGGCGGGCGAGGCCGCGAACATCCTTGCCGGCGGCGGCGGACCAGCGGGCGGCGGCGGGGGCGTCGAGTTCGACCCAGCGATCAAACGCGGTCTGGCGCAGGCGGACGTCGGCCGGGGAAAGCTCGCCGGTGAACAAGGCGAGCAGGCGGGGCAGGGCGTCGGCGGGCAGGCGGACGAGCAGGGCGCGGAGGGCGAGGGCGCGGGCGGGGTAGGGCGCGGCGGAGCCGTCGGGCGAACGAAGCTCGCGCCAGGCGACGAGGGCGGGGCCGACGGTGTCGGGGGGCAAGGCGGGGGGCGCGTCGGAGTCGCGCCAGGCCCAGGCGGAAAGGGCGACGGGAACGGGGACGGTGGACGGGTCGGAGGAGGCGAGGTCGGGCGCGGGGCGAACCAGCAGGCCGGTGGTGGCGCCGCCGACGCCGAGGCCCAGGGCGAAAAGGAGAAGGACGGGCTTCAGGGCGGACGAGCTCACGGGGTGTAGGGGTTGGTCTGGGCGATGAGTTCGGCGGCCTGCTCGGGGCTCAGGCTGTCGTTGGTCTCGAGCCAGGCGCGGGCGGTTTCAAAGTCCTTCGTCAGCCAGTCGCGGAGGGCGTTTTGCAGAACGGGGACGCGGAGTTTTTCGTCCGGGATGGAAGCGAGGAGGCGGATGCGTTCGGAGCGTCCGACGGTGGCATAGGTCTGCGAGTGGTCGATCTCGTCGTAGAAGGAGTCCTGGGTCAGGGTATTGTAGAGGCTTTGGCGCACGGAGGGATCGGGCAGGCTCGCGGCCAACGTCATCAGGGCTTGGGGATCGGTGCGGGCGAGGCGGGCGGCCACGGTGTTGAAGGTGTTGCGGGCGTTGAATTGGTCGGAGGTGTTGGCCTCCGGACCGGCGAGCAAGGGGGCGAGCCAGCGGGCGGCGGCGGCGGGGTCGGTTTTGGACCAGGCGAGGGCGAGCGGGCCGAGGGCGGCGTTTTTGGCGCTGGCGTCGGGAAGGCCGCCCCATTTGGCGAGGGCGGCGGCGGGATCGGTTTTGGCGAGGCTGGCGATGACGGCGCCTTGGACGCGGGCGAGGGCGGGGGCGTATTCGGGGGTGTCGTGCGCGTCCAGCCAGGCGAGGGCCTGGTCGGGGTCGCTCAGGGCCCAGCGTTCGAGCTGGGAGGCGATGCGATCGGTGCGGGCGGGGCCGGCGGGGAGCAGGGCGACGAAATCGAGGGCGTCGGCGGGTTTGAGCTGCTGAATGCTCTGCTCGATCAGATTGGCGCGTAGCTCGGCATCGGGGAGGGCGGCGAGCCAGGCACGGGCGGAGCGGGGGTCCTGGCCGGCCCAGGTCCCGGAGAGCTGGCGGAGGGCGTTGTTGCGGTCGGCGACTTCGGGGTGACCGAGGAGGAGGTCGGACATGGCGCGGGCGGAGGCCGGGTCGCGGCCGATTTGCCAGGAGAGGGACGCAAGCAGGCTTTCGTGGCGGGATGCGTCGCCCGGGGGTTGGGCGATGATCCAAGCGAAGGCGTCCGAAGGGGAGTTCTTGAGCCATTTCGCCAGGGCCTCGCGCACGCGCCAGGAGTTGTTGGATTTTTCCAGAAGGGCTGCGCCGAGGGCTTGGACGGCGGCGGCGGGATCCTTGGCCGCCCAGGCGCGGAAAAGCGCGGGGCGGGCTTCGTCGAAGAACGCCTCGCCGCCGGCCTGGGCTAGGGCGAGAGCGCGGGCGGGATCGGTGACGACGAGTTTGGCGAGCAGATCGCCGGCGAGGGCGTCGCGGAGCTCGGTGTCGCCGAGGCCGGTGGTCCACGCGTAGGCGGCGTCGAAGGCGGTGGCGGCCCAGGCGAGGACGGCGGCGGAGGCGTAGCGGGCGCGGGCGGGGGCGTTGACGGCCTCGCCCGGGACGAGTGCGGACGCCCAGCGGGCGGCGGCGGGGGCGTCGGTTTCGGTCCAGACGGTGAAGGCGGCGCGGCGGAGGCGGGCCTCGGCGTCGCCGACGCGGGTGGCGAGGGCGGCGAAGAGTTTTCCGAGGTGCGGGGAGGGCAGCAGGGTGAGCAGGGCGCGGAGCCGGGTGAGGCGCGCGGAGAACTCGGCCGGGGCGGCCTTGTCCGGGAGCGCGGGCAAGGCGAGGTAGGCGGCGAGGGCTGCGTCGGCCTCGTCCTCGGGTAGCGGCGGAGGAATGGTAAAAGTCGCGGGTAGCGAGCTGCGAGCGGCGGGTGGGTCGGCGGAGGTCGAGGTGGCGCTGGCGGATGCGGGACGGCTCGGGGCGGAAGTGCGGTCGGCGTGGCGGGTCAGCGCCCAGGTGACGCCCGCGCCTAGGGCGAGGCCGGCGGCGAGGGCGAGCAGGGCGGCGGCGGGGAGGCGTGACATGGGGCGGGGTGGACAGGGCCTCGGGCCGACGGGTGGAGAGCGAGCAGGCAGGGAGCCTGCGCGCTTTGCCGATCAGACGCCGGAGAAGGCGCCGAAGCCGCCGTCGACGACGACGGTGGTGCCGGTGACGAACTTGGAGGCGTCGGAGACGAGGAAGTGGATGGCGCCGTGGAGCTCGTCGGCGCGGCCGAAGCGGCCGAAGGGGGTCATGTTGCAGATGGTCTGGCCGCGGGCGGTGAGGGAGCCGTCCTCGTTGGTGAGCAGGCGGCGGTTTTGTTCGCCGAGGAAGAAGCCGGGGACGAGGGAGTTCACGCGCACGCCGCCCTGGGTGCGTTTGCCGAGGTCCACGGCGAGCCAGCGGGTGAAGTTGTCCACGGCGGCCTTGGCGGCGGAGTAGCCGACGACGCGGGTGACGGCGCGGGCGGAGGAGGCGGAGGAGTAGTTGACCACGCTGGCGGAGCCGGAGGCGAGGAGCGCGGGGGTGAAGACGAGGGTGGGGAGGACGGTGCCGTGGAGGTTGAGGGCGACGACCTGTTCGAAGGCGGTGAAATCGAGATCGGCGAAGGTCTTGTCGGGGGTGATGGTGGCGCCGGGCTGGTTGCCGCCGGCGCCGTTCAGCAGAGAATCGATGCGGCC
>JAIXVP010000014.1 GCA_027482905.1 Opitutaceae bacterium | reverse complement strand
GCTTCCTCATCCAGGTGGAAGTATTGCGGGTCGTACTTCCCGGCGAAGTCCAGCACCTCCTGCCGCGGCAGGGCGTAGCGGCCCAGGTCGAATTCCTGGCCGGGCGACAGGTCGTCGAGTGAATTCAGGGGCGTCATGGCAACCTCGCTGGGGGCCGGCGCACCTTGCCGATATGGCCCGCGCCAGCCTAGCCTCCCCGCAAGAAGACGATCAGGGGGGCGGCGCGATGCGCCAGGCTGGACCAACACCATGAAGCTGCCGGACCGCATGTCCGGCGGCATCCTGTGCGCGCTTGGCATTGCCGCGGCGTGGTTCGGGTCGCGCCTGCCGGGCGTGCCGGGCCAGGATATCGGGCCCGCCGTCTTTCCCATGGTGGTCGGTGCCGGGCTTGTCCTCTGCGGCATTCTCATCGCCTTCGGCGTCGGCCAGGGGTTCGAGGCGCCGGAGGAGGAGGATCCGACCCCGCGCCACCGCCTGTACGGCCTGCGCGCCCTGCTGCCGCCGGCGCTGCTGATCCTGTATGTGCTGATCGCGGAGCCCCTCGGCTTCCTGCCGACCGCGGCGATCATGATCGCCATCGCCGCCTATGCGCTGGGTGCCTCGCCCCGCCTCGCCATTCCCCTCGCCCTGATCGCGCCCTTCGGCGTCCACGCCGTCTTCGCGAAGCTGCTGCGGGTTCCCCTGCCGGACGGCGTCCTGCCGGCGCCGTGGTGATGCCATGACCGATCTTCTCGAAGGGTTCCGGCTGGTCGCGCAGACCGATGTGGTACTCGCGATCATCCTGTCCTCCATCTACGGCCTGGTGGTGGGGTCGCTGCCGGGCCTGTCCGCCACCATGGCGACGGCGCTGCTGGTGCCTTTCACCTTCTACCTGTCGCCCATCGCCGCCGTGGCGACCATCATCTCCGCCAGCGCGATGGCGATCTTCTCGGGCGATATTCCCGGCGCGCTGCTGCGAATCCCCGGCACGCCGGCCTCGGCCGCCTATACGGACGAAGCCTATGCGATGACGCGCAAGGGCCAGGCGGAGCTGGCGCTGGGCGCCGGCCTCTGGTTCAGCGCCATCGGCGGCATCGTCGGCACCTTGTCGCTGGTCCTCATGGCGCCGCTGCTGGCGGAGATGGCGCTGAACTTCTCCTCCTTCGAGTATTTCTGGCTCGCGCTGCTGGGGCTGATGTGCGCGACGCTGGTGGCGCGATCCTCCCCCGTGAAGGCCATCGCCTCCATGCTGCTCGGCCTGCTGGTCGCCTGCATCGGCATGGAGAACCCGGCCGGCACGCCGCGCTTCACCTTCGGCCTGACGGACCTGCTGGGGGGTATCGAGCCGATTCCCGCCCTGGTCGGCGTCTTCGCGGTCAGTGAGGTGATGCGCGCCATGCTGATCCCACCGCCACCGCCGCTGCCGGATCGGAAATTCGGGTCGATCCTGGCCGGGCAATGGACGCTGACCAAGAAGTACCAATGGCCGATGTGGCGCGGCAACGTCATCGGCATCATCATCGGCGTGCTGCCCGGCGCCGGCGCGGACATGGCCGCCTGGGTCAGCTACGCCATGGCGAAGAAATTCAGCAAGGAGCCGGAGAAGTTCGGCACCGGCCATCCGGAAGGCCTGGTGGAGGCCGGGGCATCCAACAATGCCTCCCTCGCCTCGGGCTGGGTGCCGTCGCTGCTGTTCGGCATCCCGGGCGACACCATAACCGCCATCGCCATCGGCGTGCTCTACATGAAGGGGCTGAACCCCGGCCCGACCCTGTTCACCGAGCGCGCCAGCAGCATGTACGCGCTCTACATCATCTTCATCATCGCCAACATCATCATGATCCCGCTCGGCATCATGATGATCCGCCTGGCCAGCCGCATCCTGAAGGCGCCGCGCTCCGCGGTGATGCCCGTCATCATGCTGCTCTGCGCCGTCGGCACCTTCGCCACGGGGGCCAACCTGTTCTCCGTCATCCTGGTCGCGATCTTCGGCTGCCTGGGCTTCGTGATGGAGCGCAACGGCTACCCGGTGGCCGCGATGGTGCTGGGCATCGTCATGGGATCGATGCTGGAACAGACCTTCGTCACGTCGCTCATCAAGTCGGACAGCAGCGTGCTGCCCTTCTTCGAACGGCCCGTGGCGGGCGTGCTGGCGGCGCTGACGCTGGGGGCCCTGGCCTGGCCTGTGCTGGCCTGGGCGCTGCGGCGGGGAAGGGCGGCGGTGGCGTAGGCGAGGGGGGCTTTGCCCCCCTTCGATCCCCCCACCAGGAGGCAGCGGCCTCCTGGACCGCGGGCATAACGACGAAGCGGGAGGGGGCACTTCGCCCCCTCCCGCTTCGTCGTTGTATCTCATGGGTTCCAAGGGCCCGCTGGCCCTTGGTGGGTGGGGTACGGGGAGGGCAAAGCCCTCCCCGGGCCTCCCGCGCTACCCCCGCGCCAGCCCCGCCGCGCGCATCGCCTCGCCCATGCCCGTGTTCGCCCGGTCCATGAAGCTCGCGAAGTCCTGCGGCCCGGCCCAGACCGTGCCGAAGCCGCGGGCGCGCATGAACTCCTGGAATTCGCTGGACTTGAACGCCTTGTCGAGCGAGGCGACGATGGTGTCCCGCACAGCCGCCGGCAGGTTCGGCGGCCCCGCGATGCCCCGCCAGGCGCCGGAGGAGTAGTTGATCCCCAGCGTCTCGTTCAGCGTCGGCACATTGCCGAAGATCGGGTTCCGCTGGGGCGCCATGATGGCGAGAGCCCTGGCGCGCCCTGCATCGATCATCGCCCGCGCCTCGGGGATGGAGCAGGTGACAAGGTCGATCCCGTTCGCGGCCAGGTCCTGCATGGCCGGTGCCGCGCCGTTGGACGGCACCCACCGCACATGGTCGCCCCGCAGCCCCATCGCCTGCAGCCATCCCACCAGCGCCAGGTGCCAGATGCCGCCCTGGCCCGTGCCGGATGCCTTCAACTGCCCCGGGCGGCTCGCCCTGATCGCATCCGCGAGCGCCTTGATGTCGGCATAGGGGGAGGACGCGTTGACGGTCACGCCCGGTGGGTCCTCGTTCATCAGGGCCAGCGGCGTGTAGCTGGTGGGGCGCAGTTCGGTCAGGCCTTGCCAGTGCATCATGGCGATCTCGACCGTGATCATCCCGATCGTGTAGCCATCCGCCGCCGCGGTCGCGATGGCGCT
>JAIXVP010000178.1 GCA_027482905.1 Opitutaceae bacterium | reverse complement strand
GGATGATGGCGAGGTTGGCGGTGCTGGCGCCGGTGACCATGTTCCGGGTGTACTGGATGTGGCCGGGGGTGTCAGCGATGATGAATTTGCGGCGCGGGGTGGCGAAGTAGCGGTAGGCGACGTCGATGGTGATGCCTTGTTCGCGTTCGGCGCGGAGACCGTCGGTGAGGAGGGCGAGGTTGAGATTCTCCTCGCCGCGCTGCTCGGTGACGCGCTCGAGGTTTTCCAGGGTGTCCTCGAAGATGGCCTTGGAGTCGTAGAGCAGGCGGCCGATGAGGGTGGACTTGCCGTCGTCCACGGAGCCGGCGGTGGTGAAGCGCAGGAGGTCCATGGAGAGGTAATGCTCGTCGGTGTGAACGTGGGCGGGAGCGGCGGAGGCGGACATGGTGAGGAAGTCGAAGGTCTAAAGTCGAAGGGCGAAGGTCGGGTGCGGCGCGGCTGGGGCCGCGCGAGGGGGACGGGTTATGTTTGTTTGCGAAGATAGGCGGCGAGGGTGGCGATACCGCCGGAGAGTCGGATGCACTCGTCCCGAAACCTTTGGGCGAGTTCGGCGGTGAAAATGGCATCGTCCTCCGCGACATAGGTCATGCTGCGAACCTCGCCAGCGGAGCCCTTGGCCATATCGAGGAAGTGGGCGAAGTCGGCGTCGGTGCGCCGCTCGAACCCCTCCGCGATGTTGTTCATGACCGAGAGGGCGGCGGAGCGGAACTGGTCGCGAAAGTCGAAATCGCGCACGTCGCGGGTGGCCGCTCGGACGGAGCGAACCAGCGCGCGGGCCTCCTGCCAGATACGCAAATCCTCGAAACGTTCCGCCTTGGACATGTTGTGGTGCCTTTCGCCGTTCGACCTTCCGACCTTCGACCGACCGGAAGAAGGCGGGTTAGAAATAACCCGCCTTCTTCCGGTCCTCCATGGCGCTCTCGGAACGTTTGTCGTCGGCGCGGGTGCCGCGCTCGGTCACGCGGGCCGAGGCGACCTCCTGGATTACCTCGGCGAGGGTCGCGGCGGGGGACTCGACCGCGCCGGTGCAGGTGCTGTCGCCGACGGTGCGGTAGCGCACGATGCGTTCCTCGTAACGCTCGCCCTCGAGCAGGGTGATGTAGGGCGACTCGGCGAGCAGCACGCCGTTGCGGTTCACCACCCGGCGGGAGTGGCTGAAGTAGATGCTCGGGATGCGCAGCCCCTCGCGGGCGATGTATTGCCAGACGTCCATCTCGGTCCAGTTGGAGAGCGGGAAGACGCGGAAGTGTTCACCCTGGTTTTTGCGGCCGTTGAACAGGTTCCACAGCTCGGGACGCTGGTTCTTCGGATCCCACTGGCCGAACTCGTCGCGATGGGAAAAGAAACGCTCCTTGGCGCGGGCTTTCTCCTCGTCGCGGCGGGCGCCGCCGAGGCAGGCGTCGAATTTGAACTCCTCGATGGTGTCGAGCAGCGTCACGGTCTGGAGCCCGTTGCGCGAGGGGTTGAGGCCCTTCTCCTCCTGACAACGTCCGGCCTTGATCGAGTCCTCGACATAGCGAACGACCAGGCGGGCGCCGATCTCGGCCGCGAACCAGTCGCGATACTCGATGGTCTCGGGGAAGTTGTGGCCGGTGTCGACGTGGACCAGCGGGAACGGAATGCGCGCCGGGGCGAAGGCCTTTTGGGCGAGCCGGGCCATCACGATCGAGTCCTTGCCGCCGGAGAACAGCAGCGCCGGGCGCTCGAACTGCGCGGCGACCTCGCGCAGGACGAAAATCGCCTCGTGCTCGAGTTGGGCCAGGTGGGTGAGGTTGTGGGAGGACATTAGGCGGAAAATTGAAAAATGGAAAAACGGAAACGTGGAAACGGGAGGTCTACACGCGAATGCGGGGCGTCACGGCGGCCAGCAGCGTGGCCAGGCAGGCCTCGGGCGGGGCGGCCTCGGTGTCGATCACCAGCGTGCCCGCCTCGTCCTCGCCCGGTTCGTCGAAAGCCGAGTCGCGGCCGGTGAACTGCCCCACCCCGCCGGCCGCCGCCTTGGCGTAGAGACCCTTGGGGTCGCGTCGGGCGCAGGTCGCAAAATCGGCCTTCACGTAGACCGGAAGCAAATCCTCCGCTCCGATGATGTCACGCGCCAGCGTCCGGTGCGCGCGGGACGGCGTGATGAAGGAGCAGAGCGTCACCAAGCCGGCCTGGGCGTGGAGCTTGGCCACCTCGGCGATGCGGCGGATGTTCTCCGTGCGATCCGCGTCGGAAAAGCCCAGCCCGCGGTTGAGCCCGGTGCGGACGTTGTCTCCGTCCAAGAGCTGCGTCGCGAAACCCTCCGCGTGCAGGCGCCGTTCCAGCGCGATGGCCAGAGTGCTCTTGCCCGAGCCGGAAAGGCCGAAAAACCAGATCACGCGACCGCGTTGCCCGAGCCGCGCCTCTTTCTCCGTTCGCGGCAAGACGCGGTCGAAGATGGGATGGAGGTTCTCGGCACTGCTCATTTGTTGAGTAAGTTGGTCAACTTCACAAAGATTACTTCCTCCGCCAAGTGTAAAGTATCCTTGGCAACCGGGTGATTCCACGGTGTCCGAACCATTTCAGGGTTTGGTCGGAGGCGCACCGAGACTGGCGTCATAGGCCTGGACGGCGGCGAAAAGAGCCTCCGCGATGTCGCCTCGGTAGCCGGCGTTGGCGATCTTGGCCGCCTCGCCGTCGTTCGACAGGTAGCCGGCCTCGACCAAAACGCCGGGGCTGTCCACGAGGCGGAGCACCGCGAAACGGGCGCGTTTGTAGCCGCGATCCTCGGACTTCAGTTTGGCGAGGAGCTGCCGGTGCATGTGGTAGCCGAGGACCGCGCTGCGCGCGTCGTGACGATTGCCGGGATACGCGACCTTGTCTTCCGGGCCCGATTTGGCCGAGGACGTCGAGCGCTGGAACTGCGGCGTGAGCACATAGGTCTCGGTCCCGCGCACGTCCGAACCGGCGGCGACCGCGTTAAAATGTATGCTGATGAACAAATCCGCCTTGGCGTTGTTGGCGAACTCGGCGCGATCCGAAAGCTCGATGAAACGGTCGTCCGTGCGGGTCATGCGCACCTGCCAGGGCCCGCCGGCCAGCAGGGTCTGGAGGCGCTTGGCGACGTCCAGGGTGAAGGTTTTTTCGTTGAGCTTGCGGGCTTGATTGCGCGTGCCGGAATCGTTGCCGCCGTGGACCGCGTCGATCACGATGGTGCGGATGGGCTTTCGGGAGACACGGGACGGCCGCAAAATGGGCAGGATGAAGCGCTCGAGATCAATCGTGGCGACATAGGGCGCGCCCTTGTGGGCCTGCGCCGGTTCGCCGAGGAAGAGACGCAACCCGTTCAACCGCGCCTCGCGCGACCCGACCGTGAACACGACCTCGCTGGCGCCCGAGCGGAGGGTGAGCACACCGGAATCCGGACGGTAGGCGGCCTTGTAGCCGAGCTGGGCGAACTGGGCGCGCGCATCGATGTAGCCGATGCCGCCGAGCTTAACCGTCGAAGGCGGCCGAGAGGCTGGTTGTCGTCCGCTGGCCGGACCGGCCGCAAAAAGGTTGCCCGAAACGGGACCCGGGACCAAGGCCAGCAAAACCAACCCGGCCCATATCGCCCGGGGCGCGCGCGAAAAAAAACCGAGGATGGGCACGGGGACCTTGGCGGCGGGCGTTAGCGCGGACGCGGAACGCGGGCCGGACCTACTTCTGCTCGTCGCCGTCGTCGTCGTCGTGGTCGCCCTTGCCGGTGTCGTCCACCGCCTGCTCGTCGGCGTGCATCGCGTATTTGCGCTTCCGCTTGTTGGTCGGATGCGGGGTGAGCATGACGTTGATCTGCTTGCCCATGAGCTTGGGCTCCGAATCGGCGTGACCCATGCCGGCAAGCTCCTCGAGGGCCCGTTTGATGACCTGGAAACCGATCTCGGTGTGGGCCATCTCGCGACCGCGGAACTTGAGGCGGAGCTTCACCTTGGAGCCGTGGTCGAGAAACTCCTCGGCATGGCGGACTTTGGTCAGGAAGTCGTTGTTCTCGATGCGCGGCGTAAACTCGATCTCCTTGAGTTTGCTCGCGGTGGACTTCACGTGGCTGGTCTTCTTCTGCTCCTCGTAGATGTATTTGCCGAAGTCCATGATGCGGCAGACCGGCGGCACCGCCGTGGCCGACATCTCGACCAGGTCGAGGTTGAATTGCCGCGCCAAAGCCAGCGCACGCTCGGTGGGCAGGATGCCCAGCTGCTTGCCTTCGGGGGAGATGACCCGGATCTCAGGGACGCGGATCTTATCGTTGCGCTTGATGTGCGCAAAAGGGTCGTTGTTACGACGGGGATACGGTTGACCGGGGCGACGTGCGCCACCGCCGAAGGGTGCTGAGAGGGCCATCAATAATTCTGGGTGCTTGTTGCGGAACGGACGGAAGAAACGCCCGGCCTTGGGGCAAAGACAACTGGAAAACCGCCGGGGACGCCGAGGAAATCAGGGACCGACCGGCGTCAGCTCCGCCACAAACCCTCCGGCCGGCCGCAACTCGACCCTCAGGCGGCGGGTCTTGCCGTCCAGGTTTCCCTGCCGGCGCACCCAGCCGCCGTCCGGACCGTCGGTGATCAGCGTGTAGACCGTCGTCCGCCCGAGTTTCGCCCGGCCTTGGCCGGGCGCGCCGAGCAGCGCGAGATCCACCTCGACCGTCTTCGCCTCCGCCTCGCCATTGATCCCCGCCACCCGCCAGATCCCATCCGCGCCCAGCCGTCCGAAAACCGCCAGTTTGCCCGGTTCGCCGGCCAAAAACCGCGTTTCCTCCCACGCCGCCGGAACGCGCCGCAGGAAGTCGCGCACGTAGTCCGGTTGCTTCGCCAGCCCGTCCGGCGTTTCCACGATGTGCTGGATGCCGGAGGTGAACACCACCGTGGTCGCCAGCTCGTAGCCATAGGTGGTGCGGCGTTTGATTTTGCCCGGGCCGTCCACGCAGAACGGGGTGAAGTCCATCGGATCAAAAACGTTCCGGGTGAACGGCAACATCGCCCCGTGAACCGGCGCGCGATCGGCGTTGGCCTGCTCGAAGGTGATAAACTCGTAGCCCCGCACCGCCTCCGTGGTGAGCAGGTTGGGATAGGTCCGACCCCAGCCGCGCGGCAGGGTGGCGCCGTGAAAATTCATCGCCAGCCCGGCCGCCGCGCCCTCGGCCATCAGATCGTGATAAAGGTCGACGAAGGCCCGGCCATCGCCCCCGAAAAAATCGACCTTCACGCCCTTCACCCCGATCTCGCGCAGCTTGGTGAACTCGGCCCGCATCGCGTCGCGGGTGAGCAGGCGGTTCTTCGGCGTTTGGAAGGCGTCGTTCCAATCGCCGTTGGAGTTATACCACACCAGGACGTCGACGTTTTTCGCCCGCGCATACCCGACCAGCTCGCGTAGTTTGGCTTCGCCGATCTGGGTGTCCCACAGGGCGTCGATCAAGCAGTAGCGCCAGCCCATGGCGGCCGCGTAGTCGATGAATTCCTTCTGCACCGGATAGGTGGTCTGGGCGTCGCCGCGTTTGGGCCAGCTCCACGCCGCCAGACCGCTGGCCGGCGCAACCGCCCCGGGGGGCGCCGCGTCGGCCACGTCCGTGCCCAGCGTCGACTCGACGACGGTGCGCAGGGTCCCCGCCGCCACCACCCGCCAGGGCGTCGCGTAAGGCGTCGTGAAACGCGGGCCGACCGGCTCGGAGCCCATCGTCTCCCGCGCATCCGGAAATCCGATACGATATTCGCCGTCGGGCGCCTCGTGCCGCAGCCGGGAGGCGCAATAGCCGCGCCCCAGCCCGGCCTCCGAGATGAGCAGCCAGCGTTCGCCCTTCCGGAAGAGCGCCGGGAACACCCAGCCCGCGCCGAGCGTCGAGGGCGTGCCCGCGGCGATGTCCCGTTCATAGTATTCCTCGTATGACGGGTTGGTCCGCGCCCAACCGGTCTTGGCGACCGACATCGGCTGCAACCACGCCCGCGCTCCGGCTGGCATTCGAAACGAGGTCGCCTCCTCAAGGATCACCCGCTCCGCCGTGCCCGGCTCGGGAAACACATAGCGGAAGGCGAGCCCGTCGTTGGAAACCTGGAAAACCACGTCCATCCGCCGCCCCGCGCCCGTCGCCAGCCGGTAACTGCGCCGCCGCGCCTCGTGGTTGTTCACCCGTCGCTTGGACGTCGCCAGCTCGTAGGACTCCTTGACCCGTTCGACGCCCGAGCGCCCGACCAGCTTCAAACCGCGCGTGAAATCCGCGTCGTCCGCAAGCAGGCCGAGTCTCGAGTCGGACAACACCTCCTCGCCGTCGATCTTCAGCCGGTAGCCGGGAGATCCCTCCGAATTCAGGAAAAATTCCACCGCCACCCGGCGATCCGGACTACGCAAGCTCTCCGCGCGCGCGATCGGGGTGGAGAACCCGACCAACAAAGCCGCGAAGAAGGCCAGAAACGCCCGGGAACAAACACTCCGTGAGCCTGAATTGGAACGCATAAAAATTGGGTTGCCGCCCGGACCAATCGAGCACGCACGGTCCAGACCATAACCGAAAAAAACCAAGGCAACGCGCGACCCTTGGTCTTTCGTCCGATTCTTTTGCCAGGCAATTTGGACACATCCACCGTGGATTCGGACACAAAAAAGCCCCCGCGGCAAAAGCCGCGAGGGCCGGAGCGCGGTCGCCGAGCCCAGCGTAATCTCAATCCTCGCTGCGGCGGCCCGACAGCATGAGCAGAATATGCAGGAGCGAACCGAGCGCGGCGACGAAGGCGGCCACGTAGGTGAGCGCGGCGGCGTCCAGAGTCTCGTCGACTCCCTTCATTTCGTCGCGATCCAAGATGCCCAGGCCGACGAGCTGCTCTTTGGCGCGGCGGCTGGCATCGAATTCGACCGGCAGAGTCACGAACTGGAACAGACAGATGATGGCCAGGGCGATCGCACCGATCACGAGGAGTTTTCCACCGATCGCGCTGCTGAAGAGGAAAATGCCCGCGATCAGGACGAAGTTCGACACGCTCGCCGCGATCTGGGTGGCGGGCGCGAGCGTCTGCCGGATGTTCATCATGGCGTAGCCGACCTTGTGCTGGATGGCATGGCCGGCCTCGTGGGCGGCCACGCCCAGGGCGGCGAGGCTGGAGCCGTGGTAATTGTGGGCCGAAAGCGCCAGTTCCCGGGTCATGGGATTGTAGTGGTCGGTCAACTCGCCGGGCACCTCGATGATCTTGACGTTGGTGATGCCGGCGGAGCGGATCACGGCCTCGGCGGCCTCGCGGCCGGTGATGCCGCCGCGCGAGCCCACCTGGGAATTGCGGGCGTAGGCGCTGCGAATCTTCATCTGGGCGTAGAGCCCGAAGAGCATGGGAACGATGATGAGGAGAATCCAGATTAGCATGGTGGGAAGAGGTTGATGTTTTGCCGGTAACACGTGCGAGTCCGGCGTCTTTGCAAGTGGAAGCGGCCGGGCGTGAAAAAGCCGGCGCGGATTGTAACCGCGCCGGCCGTCCCGCAGGGGAATCCAAGCCGCGCCTTACAGCGCGGGGATGTCGAGCCACTTGCGCTCGGCCCAGCTCTGAAGACCGAGCTCGGCCAGTTGCACGCCCTTGGCGCCCTCGCGCAGATTCCAGGGGAAGGGCTCGTCCTTCACCACATGGCGGAGGAAAAGCTCCCATTGGACCTTGAAGGCGTTGTCGTAAACGCCCTGATCCGGCACGCGCACCCAGCCGTCCTTGTATTTGATCGGGCTGTCGATGTCGGGATTCCACACGCAGCGGGGCGTGGCGGCGAGGGACTGGGCCTTGCAATCGCGCAGACCGGCGACGGCCGAGCCGTGGGTGCCGTCGACCTGGAGGGTCAGCAGATCGTCTCGGTCGACCCGCACCGTCCACGAGGAGTTGAAGTGGCAGATCACGCCGTTCTTCAGCTCGAAGGTGGCGTAGGCGGAGTCGTCCGCGGTGCACTTGTATTTCTTGCCGGCCTCGTCCCAACGCTCGGGCACGTGGGTGGCGCCAAGGCAGGTGAGGGACTTCGGTTCTCCGAACAGGTTCTGGATCACATACTGCCAGTGGCAGAGCATGTCCACGATGATGCCGCCGTCATCCTCCTTGCGGTAGTTCCAGGAGGGGCGCTGCAGCTTCTCGTATTCGCCGGTGAACACCCAGTAGCCGAACTCGCCGCGGACGGAGAGAATCTTGCCGAAGAATCCGGTGTCGATCAGCCACTTGAGCTTCACCAGGCCCGGTAGCCAGAGCTTGTCCTGCACCACGCCGTTCTTGAGGCCGGCGGCGGTGACCTCCTCGAACAACGCGAGAGCCTCCTTGGAGGTGGTCGCGGTGGGCTTCTCGCAGTAGATGTGTTTGCCGGCCGCGATGGCCTTGCGCACGCCGTTGGGACGTTGGCCGGTCAGGGTGGAATCGAAGTAGATCTGGTTGGCCGGATCGGCCAGCGCGGCGTCGAGGTTGGTGGAGTAACGTTTTACTCCGGCGCGGGCGGCGAGGGCGGCGAGTTTGCTCTCGCTGCGACCGATGAGGATGGGGTCGGGCAGGATGACCTCGGAGTCGTTCAGTTTCACGCCCCCCTGGTCGATGATGGCCTTGATCGAACGCAGCAGATGCTGGTTCGTGCCCATGCGTCCGGTGACGCCGTTCATGATGATGCCGACTTTGTGCGTGGTCATTTGGATAGAGTAAACAGGGTAGGATCCGGGTTCCGGAGAAGGTATGAAGATACCCGAAGGGGCGGCTTGCAGTTAGAACGATACCGACGTGTCCTAGCACGGTCCCGCCACCCCACCCCCGGTCCCGCCATGCTCGCCTGGAGTCCCCTGCTCGTCCAAAAAATCGAGATCCACGCCCTCGGTTTCGTGCTGCGCAAACTGCAGCTCAACCGTCATCGCGAGGCCGAGGTCGCCCCGCATCGCCACCCCTACCATCAGCTGATTCTCTATCTCGCCGGCGAAGGGGTGCAAATCCTCCGCGACCGGCGGGTCGAGGCCCGGGCCGGCGACCTGTTCATCATCCCGCCCGGGATCGACCACGGCTTCGCGCTGTCCGGAAACAGCCGCCCGCTCTGCCTGGTGCTCGAATACGAGAGCCGACCCGGCACGCGCGTTTTTCACCGCCATCTGCCGCAGCAGGCGCTGAACGAACTCCACTCCCTGCTCGCCCGCGTTCCGACCAAGGGACGTCTCGCCCTGTCCGACTACCCCGCCGTGCTGGCCGTGGTGGCGCGCCTGCTCGAGCCCGCCCGCCCCGCCGAACCCGCGCCCGTCGCGGCTCCCTCGCCGCTGGTCGCCCGCGTCCGGGAGGGACTCCGCGACGCGAAACCCTTCGGCGAGATCGCGCGCGAGACCGGCTACGTGCGCGACGCCCTCAGCCGCCGGCTCAAACGCGAACACGGCCTGGGCCTGCGCGGCCTGCGCGACCAGGAGCGCCTCCAAGCCGCCCAGGTCGCCCTGCGGGAGACCCCGGGTGTCGCCGCCGCCGCCGCCCGGGCCGGCTTCGACGACCCCAATTACTTCGCCCGCTGGTTTCGGAAGCAGACCGGACTCACCCCGTCGGCCTGGCGCAGCCAGTGACAACCCGGTCGTCCTAGGACGCCGGGCCGCTCCGGTCTCCCGCCGGGGAGTCGACGAACCGAAGTTCCGTCTGCCGCTCGAGTCCGACCGCGAGCATCGTCATGTAAACCCCGCGACGCGCCAGTTCGATCGCCAGCGACAGATTGCGCTCCCGCGCCCAGCGCAAGATGGCGATGATCAGGTTGAGCCCCAGCGAATCCACCATCGCGGCCGAGCGGAGGTCGAGGACGACCGCGCGAGCCTCCAGCTCCCGCAGGCGATCGTGGGCCAGCAGCGCGAAAACGTCCCGCTGCAGCTCCGGCACCGTCGTGCTTTTCAGGTCGCCCGCCAGAGCCAGGCCGATCGCGCCCGTGGCCTGGTCGAACGAGAGAACGACCGAACCGACGCGGGGAAGTTGTTGATGCATGGTCCGGAATCGGCACGGCAACCCACCGTCTGAAGAAGGCTTACCCGACTTTAACCCGGCCATCCGTAATTCCGATTCGGTAAAATTACTCGCGCGCCTCAATCGGCGCGTGAAGCGACCGATTAACCCGGAGTCGAAACGATTATCCTTTCGCCGCCCGCAACCGACCCACCATGGACACTCCCCGCCGAATCGCCGCTCCCCCGGAAGCGACTCTCACGCCGCGCGGGTCGCCGGTCGCCCCCGCCCGCGTCGCCGGAGACCAACTCCTGACCTTCCGCACGCAGGGACGCTGGTATGCCTGCGACCTGCTCTGGGTGCGCGAGATTCTCCGCCAGCCCGCGATCACTCCGGTCGATCGCGCCCCCCCCGTGGTGCGCGGCTTGATTCACCTTCGCGGCCAGATCCTCACCGCCCTCGATCTGGAACACCGCCTCGGCTTCAAATCCGCCTCCTCCGGCGGCGAGGCGGAACGCTGCATCGTGTTCAAGACCGGCCCCGAGCTCGCCCGCCTCGCCCAACCTCCGGCCGACAGCGAGCTGGCGGGCAACGACATCATCGGCGTGGTCGTCGACCACATCGGCGACATCATCGCGGACCGAGGAACCCTTCTCCCGCCCCCGCCCGACACCATCTCCGGCCTGGACCACGCCTGCGTCGCGGGCGTCCTGCCCCGTCCGGAGGGACTGATCACCCTGCTCAACACCGGCGCCTTCCTTTCCGTCCCGTCCGGTTCCGCCCCTTGAATCCACCCATGCAAACCACCCTCGACGCCTCGACCCTGCGCATCGTGTTCGCCGGCGACATCCTGTCCACCAACGTCGCCGCGCTGCGCACGGAACTCCTTGTCACCCTGGGCGCGCACCCGGAAGCCAAGCACGTCGCCGCGGACCTCACCAATTCCAGGACCGTGGACTCGCAGGGCATCAACCTCCTGCTCGCCCTCTACCGCGAAACCGAACGTCGCCAGGTCGGCTTCCGGGTCGAAAACCCCTCCGCCGAGATCCGCCGCCTGTTCGATCTGCTAAACCTATCCGGCCGCTTCGGCCTGAACCCCGCCCGCCGGCCGTGAGCACCGCCGAACAGGAAATGCTCGAGCTCTTCGTGCAGGAGGCCCGGGAACATCTCGGCGTCCTGGAGACGGATCTCGTCTCGCTCGAGGCCAACCCCCGCGACGCCGCCCTTTTGAACCGGCTCTTCCGCGCCGTCCACAGCGTGAAGGGCACGGCCGGATTCTTCGGGCTTACCGCTATCACCGAGCTCGCCCACGTGATGGAAAGCGTGATGGCCCTGGTGCGCGACGGGCGCATGTCCGCCGGACCGGAGTTGATCAACCTGTTCCTCGCCGGGACCGACAAATTGAAGGCCATGGTCGCCGCCCCCGAGCGCTCGAGCGACATCTCCTCCCTCGCCGAACGCGAGGCCCTCGGCGCCCTGCTACGGTCCGATCCTCCGGCGCGTCCCGCCGTCGCGGGGAACGAAATCCTACCCCTCTACCTGCGCGCCTTCCGCATCGACCCCGAACTGGTCCGGACCGCCCTGCGCAGCGGCCACCACGTCTACGTCGTGCAGTTGCGGCTCCACGCCGACATCGAACTCAAGGGCCAGGGCATCCTGGATTATCTTCGCGAAGTGCAGTCGCTGGGCACGCTGATCGACACCGCGACCGACATCGACGAGATCGGAGGTCTCGAGTCCGACGCGCCCGCCGACGTCGTGTGCTCGCTGCTCTTCGCCACCGCGATGGAGCCCGATCTTCTGCTCGGCGCCTTCGACCTGCCCGCGGACCAGCTGGTGCAAGCCCCGTCCGCCGCGCTCCGCGATTGGCTGTCCACCCAGCCCGTCCTCGCCCCGGCCGCGCCACCCGCCCCCCCGGCGGTGATTGCCGCCGCCGCCCCGGTTCCCGCGCCCGCGGCGACGCCCGTCACGACCGCGCCCGAGGACGGCACCACCGGCACCGCCCACCCCATGGCGTCCTCCGCCCGGACCAAACCCGACGAGACGGTGCGCATTTCCGTATCCCTGCTCGACGCCTTGATGAACCTCGCGGGCGAGATGGTGCTCGGCCGCAACCAGCTGCTGCGCGTCGCCGAATCCCGGCGCGAGGGCGCCGCGACCCCGGCTGAATCCGATGGCCTGGGCGGCATCATCCAAGGCATCAGCGCCGTCACCTCCGACCTCCAGCGCACCATCATGCGCGCCCGCCTCCAGCCGGTGGGCGGCCTGCTGGGCCGCTTTCACCGCGTGCTGCGGGACCTCGGCCAGAAACTCGGCAAGGAGATCCAGCTGGAAACCGTCGGCGATGACGTTGAGCTGGACCGCGCGCTGATCGAGGGCTTGTCCGATCCCCTCACCCACCTCGTCCGCAACGCCGCGGACCACGGCATCGAACCCCGCGAGGAACGCGTCCGCGCCGGGAAAGCCCCCG
Source organism: Opitutaceae bacterium (assembly GCA_027482905.1). GTDB lineage: Bacteria > Verrucomicrobiota > Verrucomicrobiia > Opitutales > Opitutaceae > IMCC26134_A. The sequence continues at coordinate 2,205 of JAIXVP010000178.1, read as the reverse complement.
CCGGCCGGGTGCGCATCTCCGCCGCCCACCTCGCGGGTCGCGTTCAAATCGAGGTCCGCGACGACGGTCGCGGCCTGGACCCCGCCCGGCTCAAGGCGAAGGCCGTGGAAAAGGGCCTGCTCACGCCCGAACAAGCCGAACGCCTGGGCGAGGCCGAGGCCTGGCAGCTCATCTTCGCCCCCGGATTCTCGACCGCCGCCGTCGTGAGCGACGTGTCCGGCCGCGGGGTCGGCATGGACGTGGTGAAAACCAACATCGAACGGCTCGGCGGCCGGGTGGAGATCGAGTCCGTGGTCGGCCGCGGCACCGCGATAATCATCCGCCTGCCCCTCACCCTCGCCATCATCCCCGCCCTGATCGTCGGTTGCGACGACCGCCTTTTCGCCGTGCCCCAGCTCAACCTGGTGGAGATCGTGCGCACCGGGCCGGAACGGCCGCTCGAGGACTTCGGCGGTTCCCGCCTCCTGCGCCTGCGCGAAGAGCTCCTCCCGGTCCTCGATTTGTCCTCCTTGCTCGGGCTGCCCGCCGCGAACCACGCCGGCGCCTCCGGCTACGTCCTGATCCTCCGGCTCGACCGCCGCCGCTTCGGCCTGCGGGTCGACCGCGTGGCCGACACGGAGGAAATCGTGGTGAAACCCCTCGGACGTCACCTGCAGGGCACTACGTTCTACTCCGGCGCCACCCTGCTCGGCCAGGGCCGCATCGCCCTGATCCTGGACCTGGCAGGCCTCGCGGCCGGCCGCCTTCCGGTCGAATCGAACGCCGCCCGCGACACAACCCGCACCGTGCTCCGCCCGCCGGCCGAACAGGTCCTGTTGTTCCGCGACGGCACGCCGGAGACCTTCGCCCTTCACATCGCCAACATCGGTCGCATCGAACGTATCTCGTCCTCTCGCATCGAACGAATCGGCGGCCAGGATTTCCTTCGACAGGAAAACGGTCCCACCCTTCGCCTCGTCCGGCTCCAGACCCACCTGCCGGTCACCCAACCGGGTCCCCTGCCCGACGAGATCCACGTCATCGTGCCCCGGCTGGTCGACCAACCCGTCGCGATCGTCGCGGAACAAATCATCGATGCCGCCGAACTTCCGGTCGACGCCCTCGACTCGGCTACGCTGACCGCGCAGGGCGTGCTGGGCACCGCCTCCATCAATGGCGCCCTGACCATCGTCGTCGACCTTTACGGACTGCTCCGTTCCGCCGGGCTTGATCGCCCCGCCATCCCGGGCGGGGCCGACCTGGCTTCATGCCGAATCCTGCTCGCGGAAGACACCCTGTTTTTCCGCGAAGCGGTCCGTCGCGCGTTCACCGGCTTCGTCGGCGCCCTCGACGTGGCCAACGACGGCGAGGAAGCGTGGCAGCGCCTCCAGACCGGTTCCTACGACGTCCTGGTCACGGATCTCGAGATGCCGCGCCTGAACGGCTTCGAATTGGTCGCCCGTTTGCGGGCCGATCCCAGGTTCAAACAACTGCCGGTCATCGCCCTCTCCGCCCGCGACACGCCCGAATTCCACGAACGAGCACGGGGCGCCGGCATAAACCGCTTCGAAAGCAAATTCGACCGCGAACGCCTCCGCCTGGCCCTCGTAGAAGCGCTTTCATCCTCCGCCTCCTGAATCCTTTTCCATCCCCGTCCAACCCCTTTTAGCCATGAAACTGAAACTAACCGGTCGCTTCGTCCTCATCCTCCTCGCCGTGGGCCTCGTCCCGCTTCTCGTGCTCGCCTCCCTCAGCCTGCGCTCCACCGCCCGCATCGCCGAGGGCGCCTCGGCCGATCTGGAGCAGTCGGCCGAGGGCACCCTCGACACCATCGAGCGCAATCTTTTCGAACGCTACGGCGACGTCCAGGCCTTTGCCAGCAACACCATGTTCCGCTACCTGGAGACCGCCGACCCGGAGGCCCGCGCCACCTTCACGGATGCGATCAACACCTACATCCGCCTCTACGGCCTCTATTCTTTGAGCCTCATCACCGACGCCTCCGGCAAGTGCGTCGCGGTCAACACCGTCGACGCCGCCGGCCGCGCCCTCGACACCTCCTTTCTGCTCGGCAAAGACTTCTCCAAGTCGTCCTGGTTCCGCGACGCGCGCGACGGCCGTTTCCTGAAGTCGGACCTGCTCGACGGCACCGTGGTCGAGGACCTCGCCCAAGATCCGGACGCGATCAAAGTCATCGGCCCCGACCACCTTTCCGTCAGTTTTTCC
>JAIXVP010000054.1 GCA_027482905.1 Opitutaceae bacterium | reverse complement strand
TTCCGGTTCGCTCGGGCTCGATGCGACCCGCTTCAAGGCCAGCCCGGACCGGGCGAACGCCCGCTGCCTGGCGCTGATCACGCCCGACGCGGCGCGCACGATGCGCACCGACCTCGGCGCGGCCCTCACGCTTTCGCCCGGCGAGATCCGGCCGGTGGACTTCACCGGCGTGCGCCACGCGCACATCGAGGGCTACCTCGTCTTCAACCAGGCCCTCGCCGACGCGGCGTTGGCGGGGGCGCGGGCCTCGGGTGCGACGGTGTCGCTCGACATCGCCTCCTTCGAGGTCGTGCACGCGGCGCGCGGGTGGATGCTGGCGCAGATCCGGGCCGGCGGCATCCATCAGGTCTTCGCCAACGAGGACGAGATCCGCGCGCTGTATCCGGATGGCGGTGACGACTACGCCGGCCACGCGCGCCGGCTGGCGGCGGAGTCGCCCGGCCTGGTCGCGGTGGTGAAAGTGGGCAAGGACGGCGCGTGGATCGCGCGCGGCGACGAACTGCACCGGGTGGCGCCGGTGGTGGTCGAGCGGGTGGTGGACACGAACGGCGCGGGCGACGCCTTCGCCGGCGGGTTTCTCTATGGGTTCGCGCAGGGTTGGCCCTTGGATCTTTGCGGCGCGCTGGGCGCGGCGCTGGGGGCGGAGTGCGTCCGGCATTCCGGCCCGGCCATCCCCGGGGCGCACTGGTCGGCGGTGGCGGCGGTGCGCGACCGGTTGACACGCGGCTGATTGAGCGGGGCGGTCGGAGCCGGCGCAAAAAAATCCCGCCGCGGGTGGCGGCGGGATGGGTGATTACGGGCGAGTTTTCGCCGGGCGCGCGGAGCGTCGGACTTATTCGGCCGGGGGCGGGCCGCCGGCGCCGGGACCTTTGGGGCCCTTCGGGCCGCGCTCGCGGAGCTGCTCCATCTTGGCCTTCTGCTCCTCGGTGAGGATGGCGGCGATCTGCGGCTTATACTTCTCGCGGATGGCCTGCATCTTTTCGCGGACGGCAGCGCGGTCGGCGTCTTGGCCGAGCTCCTTACGGGCGGCCATGACCTCCTCGCGCTCGGCGGCGAAGATCGGCTTCAGTTTCTCGACTTGGGCGTCGGTGAGGGCGAGTTCCTCCTTGAGCATCTCGAGGCGGTCGCCGCGGCGCTCCTGGCGTTGTTCCTTCTTGGGTTTTTCCGGACGCTGCTCGTCTTGGGCGCGGGCGCCGGGGGCGAGGGCGAGGCCGGTGAGGAGCAGGGCGCTGCAGAACAGGGATCGGGTGTTTTTCATGGGTGTGATGGGTTTCGTTTGGATTTCCTGACGGGTTGGGATTTCGAGTTGTTGGGTTTGCGTGGGTGTCGCCGGTTCGGCGCCATCGCTTGCATGTCACGGGAGACGCGGCGCGCGCGGGGCGGTTACAAGCGCGTCGCGCGGGTCTCGCTTTTTTCCCGGCGCCCGGCCAATTCCTCCTCGAAAATGACGCTCGCCCAACGCACCGCCGCCGCCGCCAAGGAGATCGAGAAGACGCTTCGCCGCCTGCCGCCGCCGGTGCGCGAGTTCGCGCTGAAGATCCCCATCCACTACGAGGCCAAACCGCCCGCGCACATCCTGGAGGAGGGTTTTCCCGACGACATCCTCGGCCTCTTCGACGGCTCGGCGCACGGCGAGGAGATCGCGCAGGACCAGCCGATGCCGCCGCAGATCAGTCTCTATCTAGACAACATCTGGGACTTCGTGGAGCAGGACCGCGAAGCCTTCCTCGCCGAGGTCGGCGTGACCTACCTGCACGAGCTGGGGCACTACTTCGGCTGGGATGAGGACGAGCTCGCCGAGCGCGATCTGGACTAAGCGGAGCTGTCGCGCGTGGCGGATACAAACGAGTCCGACGAGACGGAGGGCGGTCCGCTCGAGGCGACCGGGCCGGCGCTGACCCTGCGGCCGATCGGGCACATCCGCAGCGGCAAGGCGGCCAAGTTCGCCGCGCGCCACCAGCCGGACGAACGCGAGCCGGAGGAAAACTTCCTCGAACTCGCGCCGGGGCGGAACTTCGAGGCGGCGCTGGCCGACCTCGCGGGTTTCGAGCGGGTGTGGTTGCTCTGGTGGTTTCACCGCAACGCCGGCTGGCGTCCGCAGGTCATCCCGCCGCGCGGTCCGCAGCGGCGGCGCGGGGTGTTTGCGACGCGCTCGCCGCACCGGCCCAACGCCCTCGGGCTCACTCCGGTGCGGCTGCTTGGGATCGAGGGGCGGGTGCTGCGGCTGGGTGCGTGCGATCTGGTCGAGGGCACGCCGGTCTTCGACATCAAGCCCTATGTGCCGTCTTACGACAGTTTCCCGGGGGCGCGGGCGGGCTGGATCGACGAGGTGGATGCGTGGGAGGCGGCCCCGCCGGCCTTTGCGGTGAAGGTTTTGCCGCAGGCAGAGGAGCAGGCGGCCTGGCTGCGGGCGGGCTGGGGCGTGGATTTTCTGGGGCGGGCGACGGAGCTGCTTGGGCGCGACCCGTCGCCGCACCGCACGCGGCGGATTCGGCGGACCGAGGCGGGCTTCGAGATCGGCTGCGGCGCGTGGCGGGCGCTCTTCACGGTGGACGCGGCGGCGGCGCGGGTGGAAGTCACCGGCCTCGGTCCGGCCTATCCACGGCGGTTTCTCGAGCGCGAGGGCGCGGAGGACATCGTGGACCGGGCGGCGCAGCGGGCGTTCCTCGACCGCTGGCCGGAGTCGGAGCTGCCGCTCAAGGCGCGGCGCGGATCGGATTGAAGGGCGCGGCGGCGTTTTCCGTCGCCAGCGGCGGCGTGGGGCGGCAAACAGGCGGGTTCACCATGGCGGAGACCCACAGCTATTTCATCCCGGAGGGCACGCGGCGCGAGCGCGCCGACAAGCTCCTCGCGGCCGCCTTTCCCGAGCATTCGCGCTCGGCCTGGCAGCGGGCCTTCGAGGCCGGACGGGTGACGCGCGCGGGCGTGGCGCTGGACAAAAAGACCGAGCTGCACGCCGGCGACACGGTGGAGTTTTCCCACGCCGACGCGGTGCCCTCGGCGCTCAAACCCTCCGGCGTCGAGCTGGACGTGCTCTTCGAAGACGCGCACCTGCTGGCGGTCAACAAGGCCGCCGGCATGGTGGTGCATCCCGGCTCGGGCACGACCAACGACACCCTCGTGCATGCCTTGCTCGGGCATTGCGCGGGCTCGCTTTCCGGGGTCGGCGGGGTGGAGCGGCCGGGCATCGTGCACCGCCTGGACAAGGAGACCAGCGGGGTCATCGTCGTGGCCAAGACCGACGCGGCCCACCGGGGGCTTTCGGAGCAGTTTGCCGGCCGGCATCTGCACAAGGAATACCTCGCGCTCGTCTCCGGCGTTCCCCGCCTGCTCAGCGGCCGGATCGACAGCGCCATCTCGCGCCACCCGATCCACCGGCACAAGATGACCACCGGCGAGGGCGGAAAACCGGCGCGCACCGACTGGACTCGCGAGCGGGCCTTCGCGCCGCACGCCGCGTTGATGCGCTGCCACATCCTGACCGGGCGCACCCACCAGATCCGGGTGCATATGCGCTCCATCGGACACTCCATTCTCGGTGACGCGACCTATGGCTGGAAGGACAGCGCGCCGCTGCCGATGCGGCCGCCGCGCGTGATGTTGCACGCCGAGTTTCTGCGTTTTGATCATCCGGTGACGGCCCGAACGATCGAGGTCCGCGCCCCGCTGCCGGCGGATTTTGCGGCCATGGTGGCGGCCTTGGCGGGCGCGTCCGGGTAGCCGTTAGCGCGAAGGGTTCAGCCGAGGAGTTCGGCGGCGAGGCCCCAGCGGAGGTTGTGCAGGCTGTGGTGGAGTTGGTCGAGGCCGGCGGTCTCGGCCACGGCGAGAACCGTCAGCAGCGCGGCGGGAAAAACGTCGGCGCGGGCGGCGGGCATGCCGGGCACGGCGCGGCGCGCGGCGAGGTCGAGCGGGGCGATCTCGTCGAGCACGAAGGCCACCTGCGCGACGGGCATGACCGATGGCGTTTCGGCCAGGGGGACGCCGTGGAGCGCGCCTTTGAGCACGCGCAGGGTCGTGATGGTGCCGCCGGTGAAGACGGCGGAGGGCGGGGCGGGCAGGTCGAAGCGGAAGCCGGAGTTTTTCAACCCCTGGCGGACGTGCAGGGCGACGCCGAGGGCGGCGTCTGGGTCGAGCGGCGCGGCGGGGTCGGCGATGAATTTCTCTGTCAGCCGCACGCAGCCCAGGCGGAGGCTGAGGGCCTGGACGATGCGGCGGTCGCGGAAGGCGAGGCATTCGAGGCTGCCGCCGCCGAGATCGAACACGTAGAAATCGCGCAGGTGGGCGAGGGCGGGGTCGGAGGTCAGGCCGAGGCCGATGAGGTTGGCCTCCTCGTCGCCGGAGAGGATGCGGATCGCGTGGCCGGTGGCGGCGAGCACGCGGGCGCGGAACTCGGCGCCGTTTTCGGCGTCGCGCACGGCGCTGGTCGCGACGAGGGCGACGCGGGCCGGGACGAAGGGTGCGGCGAGGTCGAGCAGTTCGCGGATCGCGGCGAGGCCGCGGCTCATGCCCTCCTCGGCGAGGCGAGGGGCGGCGGCGGCGATACCGGCGCTGATGCGGCAATCAAGGGTGCGGTTGGCCAGCGCCTCGATCGTGCCGTCGGCGGCGCGGCGGGCGACGAGGGCCTTGATCGAATTGCTGCCGATGTCGATGACGGCGACGGAGGCGGAAGGGGCGGGCATGGGCGGAGCCGGCGCGCGGGCGGCGGGGCGTTTCGCCGCCGTTCAGGCGGCGGGCGGGTGCTGCGGCTCGTGGAACGAGTGCCAGAGGTAGAGCAGCACGCCCACGCAGATGCCGGCGTCGGCGAGGTTGAAGGTCGGGTAGATGTAGTCGCCGAAGTGGAAATCGAGGAAATCGATCACGTGCCCGTGGAGGATGCGGTCGAAAAAATTGCCCACGATGCCGCCGCAGAGCAGCCCGAAGGCGGCTTGGGCGCGGACGTGCTGGAGGCCGAGGTGGCGGCGCCAGAAATAGATGCCGACCAGGGTGGCGAGGGCCAGCAGCGCGAGGAGCGAACTCTGGCCGCTGAAAAGGCTCCAGGCGGCGCCGGTGTTGCCGACGTGCACGATGTGGAAGAAGCCTTTGAGCACCACGATGGCGCCCTCCTCCGGCCAGTAGGTGGGAAACGTCAGGTGCATGACGACCCAGGTCTTGGTCAGCTGGTCGAGGGTGAAGACCAGCACGCCGAGGAACCACAGCAAGCGGTAGGCGAGGACGCGGTCCGTCCAAGCCGGGCGCGGAGCGGCGGCGGAGGTGCGGGGGGCTTGAACGGCGTCGACTTCCAAGGCGAGGAAAGGTTGTGAAAACGCTGTTAAGTGATTAATCTTGATTCAAGAACAGGTTACCTAAAACGACGAGATAATTGCTTAACGGCGCATGCGCAACGCCCCACCTCGGACCCCGGTGGATGCGCGGGGGGCGGCGGTGG
>JAIXVP010000450.1 GCA_027482905.1 Opitutaceae bacterium | reverse complement strand
GGCGCAAGGGCGCCGAGGTCATGCCGCGAAGCTCCAGGAGGATTACGCCCTGGTCCTGATCTTTGATGCGGGTGAGAAAGGCGGCGGGCAGTTCGACGCCGGCGGCGGTGATCTGCCGGGTGGTGGCGACGGCGGCGGCTTGGTCGGCGTTCGGCCCGTAACCGGTCGTCGCCGTGGCGGCGTTTTCATAATCAAACGCCGTCGCGCGCGTGAGGCTGGTATAGACAAAGTTCAATCCGCCCTCGGCTTGCTTGAGTTTGTATTTTATCGAGGCGCTCGGCGGCAGGATGTTCATCAGTTGCTTGATATCAAGGAACGCCGGGAAGAAGTCGGCTATATCGTCTGGTCCGTCAACCACGGTGTTTTGCCAGTCTGGCAGAGGCGTGGTTGAGCTTAAGTCCGCGTTGTCTCCGTTATCGTTGACCGGCGCATAAAAGGGGGTGCCTGTGTCGGCGTCGGATGCGCCAAAGGGATCGAATTGCGGTGTTAGAAAACTATCGTGATTTCTATCCGTAATAAATTGCGCGGGCACTCCCATGAGTGGACGCGCTCCGGCTTGTGCGGGCAGTGGATTTCCGGCGAAGTCGGTGGAAAGGCCGGTGAAACCAACTGCGACCCCATTGTAGCCCAGGCAGCTTTGTGATGACACTATGTCATTTATATACTTATTCTGGTTTCCGTTAAAACGATAGGGTATGTATACGGATGCATCTCCGGTGCCTCGGCGCAGAGACCAGAGCATTTTAAATTCATTGGCGTGTTCAACGAGGAGATCCCCGTTACCATTGGCCGTTATGTAGCTGCCCGCAAGCTGCATATAGGGACGATTTGTATTCTGAATGAATAATCTTTTATTATTTAGCAGGTCAACGCCGATCATGTTTCCGTGGTCGGTGATTTTTTTCAGCACCGAATTTTCAGCCACATTTACGGTGCTCCTGCTTGAGGGGGTGGTTGTGATCACCTCATGCTTCTGTATCCTGGTTCCCGTTGGATCAGTTGATATTAGTTGGTTCCCCGATGGACTAAGGTCAATCAATTTGGAATATCCATTGGCTCCGCTAGACAGGTCGTCAGTTATGATATTGCGTGTGATTCTTTCAGGTGCCGTTCCGGGATCCGTCCATTTCACTACATCGTGAAAATACTTATAGAAAAAACCGAGGCGATATGGCCAGCCGGTCGTTTCTTGGGTGAGTGCGCCATTACCCACGCTGTAACAGGCGCCGGATTGATCGATTCGGGGTGCCGTGAAGTGATGTATTATAATGGGACCTGCTACATAAGCGGGATTCCATCGCGCCTCCGGTGTTGCAGGATCTGGATTGAATTCGATCGGATTATCTCGGTCTGTTGCCGGCCAAACCATACAAATAGTTTCACGCCCCTCTTCAATAAAACCGCCGAGCGGATACTTCCAACCTGATGCCGTGCATAAGCCAACGACCGTTCCGGCATCGTTTAGGTCAGTGACCTCAAAAGTTAAGAGGGGGCCATTCGGCACCGATCCGAGGATCGATCCATACATCCAAGGCCAAACGGGAGTTAATATTTCCGTTAAAACACCCTTATCCCAAATATAGCCAACTGGACGCCGTATCGGATCAAGAGATGAGCAGGTGATCTGCCCTTTGCCGAATAGTATTTTCCCGCTTGGCGTAATTTTGACCAAACTTAATGAACCGGGATATGGTAGGCCGGCCGTCAGATCGACAGCAGCGTATGTGATCATAACCGGATGCGCTGTTTGTGCTTGTCCAAGATTTCCGGAATCCCCCGCGCTTATCTCGGTGGCCTGAGATATCGGCGGGTAGTAAAATTGGCACATTAGCCAGCAGACCAATAGTTTTGATAAGGAACGCGAAGTCATGGTGTTTTGAGCCAGGCTTGGGCGTAGCCGTTTTGGTCGGAAAGCACGGTAAGGACGGCGCGAAGTGGGGCTTGATTCTCGGGTGTCGCGGCCAAAAGTCCCTCATCTGGACCGGCTTTAAAATGGACGGGAACGCCAGCCCATGGTGTGCCGTCCGGATGGCGAATTCTTGCCCTCATAGGCAGGGGTAAAAATTGGCCTGAGCGGGGAATCTGGCCGTCACCAGAAACGATTTGCAGAGTGGGCTTGACGCCGCCGTAGGCGAGCAGTCGGGGATCGTTGCCGTTTAGGTATTCGTCGAGATTGGAAACGCCGTTTCCGTTCGGATCGGCCAAGGCGTCGGCGGCGTCGCGGGGATCGAGACCGTGGGCCAGTTCCCAATTGTCGGGCAGGCCGTCGCCGTCCGTATCGCGATTAAACGGGTCGGTCTTGGCGTCGAATTCCTGCTGGTTGGTGAGGCCGTCGCCGTCGTTGTCCGCGCCAAAAGGATCAGCCAAGGTGCCCTCGATGAAGCGCAGGCGGGCGAAGACGCGGTCGGCGGGGTTGGAGAAACCGTAGCGGATGATCGCGTCGTGGCCGGGCTCGATGATGGGGAAGTAGCCCCAAAGACCGGTCAGGTCTTCGCTGCGCTGGAGGAAGTAGGTGCGGCCGGAGCGGCCCCACCAGCTCACCTCGTAGGCGCCGGGCGTGGTGGAGTCGGCGGTGAGGCGCAGTCCCTCGTTGGGATCGGTGGCGGTTTGGGCGTCGGCCGGAAGCGGCGCGAGCGCGGCGGAGAGCAGCAGGGCGGCGACAGCCGGGAGAAGGCGGGACGGACGGCGTTTCATGGCAGGGCGGCGGGCGTTTCGATTTTCCAGAAATAGATCGTCTGATCCTTCGGCTTGGGCGGGGCGAGGGCGGCCTGACGCGCGGCCTCGGCGGCGGCGGCTTCGCGGGCGGTTTGGGCGGCGAGCAGTTCGGCGCGGTTTACGTCGTGGTAGGCGTGCAGGTAATCCAGCGGGGCCAGTTCGGCCTCCGCTGCGGCGACTTCGGCGGCGGTGCCTTCGACGACGTATTCGGCCGGGGTTTGCTCGGAGGCGGGCGCGAGGCCGAGGTCGGCGGGGCGTTCGTCGTCCTCCGGGCCGACTTCGCTCATGAAGGGAAACCAGTTGTAGACGGCGGCCTCGGTTTCCCAGTCGGTGAGTTGGGAAAGGAGCCGGAAATCGACGTTGCTCCACGCTACCCACTCGCGGTCGGAGGACCGCCAGCGCAGTTCGGTGACGACCGGAGGGCGCAGGTGAACGGTGGCGGATACGCCGAGCATGATGCGGGGCTTGGCCTCTAGCCGCGCCCACTCGGCGAGGTCGGCGGCGGAGGGCGCGGCGGACGGGACGGGCGCGGGGGCCGGCCGGGGCGGCAAGGCGGGCGGGCGGATGCGCACATAGGTGATGGTGCGTTCGCCCTCGGTCACCGTGCTGCGGGAAAGGACGGTCACCGGGATGCCGTCGAGGGCGTCGGCGGCGAGCATCGGCGACGCGGCGAGCAGGCTCGCGATGATGAGAAGAGTGGGCGGCGGGCGCATGGCGGGGAAACGGCGGGAGGTAGGTGGAAGGCGGGAATGTGGAACGCGGGAATCAGAGGGAGACGGGAAAATCCGGGCACAAAAGAGGGACGCACTTACTTGCGTCCCTACCTCAGGCACCTTGGAGAGCCCACGAAAAGACGCGTTCGATGCGCCCCAGGCGGGGCGCAGATCGATGCGTTTTTCGTGTCCTTCGAAGTTTCCAAGGTTTCGAGGTAGGACGGCAGCCGAAGCTACGCAAAAGGGATGTTAGTTAGGTTTGGATGCGGATGGTCGATTGTCGGTTTTCTGATTCAGAACCGTCGGTTGCGAGTCCTGCGTAATGACCGCAGGGCCGCCAGCTTTTTCCGGTTACGAAATGGAGGCCGGCCGGAAAAAAGCCCGGCGGCCGGATGGGCCGTCGGGCGGGGTGGGGGAGTGGCCGCGCGGGGTGGCGGACCGGGGGGCGGTTCGCTCAGGCGGCGGCGACCTTCGGGCACTCGGCGAGGGCGGAGTCGAAGGCGGCGAGCATGGCGGCGATGGTCGCGTCGGTCTCGTCGCCCATGTTCGAGATGCGGAAGGTTTTGCCCTTCAGCTTGCCGTAGCCGCCGTCGATCACGAGGTGGTGCTTGTTCTTCAGCGTCTTGTTCAACGCGGCGAGGTCATAGCCGAGGTTGTTGGCGAAGCAGTTCAGCGCGACCGAGCCGTAGCCGTCGCGGGGAAACAGCGTGAAGCCCTTGGCCAGGATGTGGTCGCGCACGGTTTTGTTCAGGCGGGCGTGGCGGGCGTAGCGGGCCTCGACGCCCTCGGCGGCGATGTCCTCGAGCTTCGACTTGAGCGCGTAGATGAGCGCGATGGTGGGCGTGCTGGGGGTCATGCCGGCCTCGTGGTTCTTCTGGAACTCGACGAAATCGAAATAATACCCGCGGTCGGCGACGGTGGCGGCGCGTTCGAGGGCGCGTTTCGAGACGCTGAAGAGGGCCAGGCCGGGGGGCAGGGCGAGGGCTTTCTGCGAGCCGGTGATGATCACGTCGATGCCGAGTTCGTCCTTCTTGATGGGGACGACGGAGAAGGAGCTGACGGTGTCGATGATCGAGATGACGTCGGGGAACTCGCGGATGACGGCCATGAGCGCGGGCAGGTCGCTCATGCAGCCGCAGGAGGTCTCGTTGTGGATGAGGGTGATGGCGTCGTAGGCGCCGGTCGCGAGCTCGCGGCGGACGGCCTCGGGATCGACCGGCTGGCCCCATTCGGCCTTGAGCGCGGTGGCCTGCTTGCCGCAGCGCAGGGCGACGTCATACCACTTGTCCGAGAAGGCGCCGTTCATGCAGTTCAGCACCTTTTTTTTCACCACGTTGCGGAGGGCGCCTTCCATCACGCCCCAGGCCGAGCTGGTGGAGAGATACACCGGGTCCTTGGTGTAGAAGAGGCCTTGCAGGGAGGGCTGGATCGCGTTGTAGAGCGCGACGAAGTCGGTGCTGCGGTGGCCGATCATGCCTTGGGCCATCGCGTGGAGGGTCTTGTCGGAGACGGCGATGGGGCCGGGGATGAAGAGTTTGTAGCTCATGGGAGGGTGTCCGCGAGAGGCGGGTAATCCGACACCATCGGCGACGGCCCGGGGTGGTCAAATCCGATTTCCCCTCGCGTCCGGCCTAGCAGAGGGCCTTTTTGCCCGTATCTCGCCCCCGCATGTCCCACTGGCTGAAACGCAAGCTCAACGCCTTCGAGCAATTCACCATCGACGTGATCTTCGGCCGGCGGGAGGGAGTGGGGCCGACGCTCTTCGCGGGCCTCTTGCACGGGTTGTCGTGGTTGTTCAGCGGCATCGTGCAGACCCGGGTGTGGCTTTACCGCAAGCGCATCCTGCATGACCAGCCGCTCGGCTGCCTGGTGGTGGTGGTGGGCAACCTCACCGTCGGCGGCACGGGCAAGACCCCGGTGGTGGAGATGTTCGCCCGCGCCCTGCGCGACCGGGGGCGCAAGGTCGCCATCCTCTCGCGCGGCTACCGCAGCAAGGCCCCGCCGCTCTGGAAAAAGGCCCTGTGGTGGTTCACCCACACCAGCGCGCCGCCCCCGCGCATCGTCAGCGACGGGCGGACGGTGTTGCTCGATTCCGAGCAGGCCGGCGACGAGCCCTACATGCTGGCGCGCAACCTGCCCGGCGTGGTCGTGCTGGTGGACAAGGACCGGGTGAAGGCCGGGGTCCACGCGATCAAGAAGTTCCGCTGCGATACCCTCATCCTCGACGACGGTTTCCAATACCTGCCGCTGAAGGGGCGGCTCAACCTCCTGCTGGTCGACAAGACCAACCCCTTCGGCAACGGCCAGCTCCTGCCGCGCGGCATTCTGCGCGAGCCGATCAAGCACCTCAAGCGCGCCAGCTACGTCTTCCTGACCAAGTCCGACGGCGAGCCGGACCCGGAGTTGGAGGAGCTGATCCAGCGGCACAACCCGGGGGTGAACGTGATCGAGTGCGCGCACCGTCCGCAGTTTCTTCAGCGCCTCGGCGCGGCCGAGCGACGGCCGCTGGCGGACCTCGACGGCAAGCGGGTGGGGGCCTTTTCCGGCATCGCGGTGCCGGAGAGTTTCGAGGCCTTCGTGCGCGACCTCGGCGGGCGCATCGAGTTCACCCGGCGTTTCCTCGACCACTACCGCTTCACCTACGAGGACTTCGTGGAGATTTTTTCGCAGGCTCTGGAGCGCAAGGTGGAGTTCATCGTGACGACCGAGAAGGACGCGGTGCGCATCCCCGAGGGCATGCCTTGCCCGGTGCCGATCTACTACCTGCGCCTCGAGATCGAGATTCTGCGCGGCGCGAGCGGCTTCGACGACGCGGTCGGGCGCATTTGTTTCCCCTCTCAAGGCGTTTCCGGTGCGGCGTCAGGCGGCGGTCCGGGTCTCGGCGCGCGCTTGCGTTAGTCCGCCGGTCGGCTCCCAGTTTGCGCGATCTTTTCTCCCAATGCTCACCGATCCCCGTTTTGATCAACTGGCCGCCGGCCTCGCCGGGTTTTCCTGCGAATTGAAAAAAGGCGAACGCGTCCTGATCGACGCCTTCGACGTGCCCGACGCCATGGTCATCGCTCTCGTCCGCGCCGCCCGCGCCCGCGGCGCCCATCCCATCGTCCAGTTGCACCGCGCGCGCATCACCCGCGAGCTCATGCTCGGCGCCGAGGAGACCCAGTTCGCCCCCCAGGCCGAGGTCGAGCTCCTGCGCATGCAGAAGATGGACGCCTACATCGCCCTGCGCGGCTCGGACAACATCTTCGAATCCTCCGACGTGCCCTCGGCCCGCGTGCAGCTCTACGCGCGCCTCATGAAGCCCGTGCTCGACCACCGCGTGAACAAAACCAAATGGGTCGTCCTTCGCTGGCCGACCGCCGCCATGGCCCAGCAGGCCGGGCTGAGCACCGAGGCCTTCGAGGATTTTTATTTCCGGGTCTGCACCCTCGACTACGCCCGCATGATCCCCGGCATGAAGGCGTTGGTCGCCCTCATGACCAAGACCGACCGCGTCCAGATCAAGGGCCCCGGCACCGACCTGACCTTCTCCATCAAGGGCATCGGCGCCCGCCCCTGCGGCGGCCAGCGCAACATCCCCGATGGCGAGGTGTTCTCCTGCCCGGTCAAGGACTCGGTCGAGGGCGTGATCCAATACAACACCCCCTCGGTCTATCTCGGCACTTCGTTCGACAACATCCGCCTCGTCTTCAAGCAGGGCCGCATCGTCGAGGCCACGGCCAACCACACCAAACGCCTCAACGAGATCCTCGATAGCGACCCCGGCGCGCGCTACATCGGCGAGTTCGCCCTCGGCTTCAACCCCCACATCCGCGAGCCCATGCGCGACATCCTCTTCGACGAGAAGATCGCCGGCAGCTTCCACTTCACCCCCGGCCAGGCCTACGAGGGCGTGGGCAACGGCAACAAGAGCCAGGTCCACTGGGACATGGTCAACATCCAGCGCCCCGAATACGGCGGCGGCGAGGTCTGGTTCGACGGCAAACTCATCCGCAAGGACGGCCTCTTCGTCCCCAAGACCCTCCATAAACTGAATCCGGAATATCTGCTCGGGGCGAGCTGAGCCGAGGCTTTAGCCCACCGCCGGGGATGGGTTTCAATCAAACTCGCGGCTCTGGAAACCTTGCTGCGGCCTTGTTGGTAGCCACGGACATTTATCCGGCTGTCCGCAGTCGGGTCGTGGCGCGTGCAATAGCGTCCTGCGCCTTGCCCCAGGTCTCGAGCGTTTCCACGACCGGCACCAGCGACCGCCCGAACGCGGTTAACCCGTAGGACACGTCCAGCCGGTCCCGCGGGTTCTTTCGTCGCTCCACAAACCCGTCGAGCACCAACTCCCCGAGGTGCTGCGCCAGCATTTTCTCCGACGCGATCGGGAACGCGCGCCGAAACGTCGCGAGCGTTTTTCGCTCCTCACGCATGTTCCAGATCAGCGGCAGTTTCCACCGTCCCCTCAGCAAGGTGAGCGACGCCATCACCGGACACGCCGCGACGAGCTTCAATTCATGTTCAAAGTGGGCGGATGTCGGCTTCCGGCGCGGTGCGGATGAGGCAGGGGGCTGCGGCATACCCACCAAAGAGTGGGGATTTCGGAAAAACGGCAACCCGGCTAAAGTTTGCCCCGTGCTGCTGATTTCGCTCCGGCGGGTCGGCTCCTCAACGCCCACGCCATCTCCACCAAATCGTCCGCTCATACACCCGATCCTCCACATTCACCCATGAAGAATCTCTACACCGCCCAGGTCAAAGTCACCGGAGGCCGCGACGGCTCCGCCGTATCCAGCGACGGCCGTCTCTCCATCAAACTCGGCTTCCCGAAGGAACTCGGCGGCGCCGGCGATGCCGCCAACCCCGAACAACTCTTCGTCGCCGGCTACGCCGCCTGCTTCGCCAGCACCATCAAGGCTCTCGCCGGCGGCCGCGCGGTGAAGACCGGCCCCATCGCCATCGACGCCGCCGGCGTGCTCTCGGCCCGCGACGACGGCACCTACCTCGTCTCGCATGTCACCCTCACCGTCCACGCGCCGGAACTCGGCGCCGCCGGCCCCGGCTTGATCGAGGACGCGAAGCGCTACTGCGCCTACTCCAACGCCACCCGCGGCAACGTCCAGACCGACGTCGTCCTCGCCTGAACCACCGCGCGCGGGCGACGCGCCGACGGCTCCGCCTAAGCCGCGCCGACCTCCGCCACCGTCTCCAGCCGCAGCTCCACCCGGCCGCTCGCGCGGGTCGCGGTCAGATCGAGGACAAAGCGCGCCTCCCAATCGTTGGCCTCCTCCGGGTCGACCAAGACCTGCGCCACACGCCACTCCGCCGCGGCGGGCTCGGCCTCGTCGAAGTGGGTGTGCTCCGCCGCCCGCCCGGCCGGATCGAGCCGGAAGCGGTCGCGCGCCTCGGCGTGCGCGGCGAAGAGCTTTTCCAAACGCCTGGCCTCGGTCGCGACCGTCTCGTCGGCAACCTCGCCGGGCAGCACGCGCACGGCGCACGGCTCCCAGTCGCGCGCAGCGGCGTCCTGCAAGACGAGGTGGATGGCGACCCGCGCGGCCCGTTTCAGCGCCACCGGATCGCGGGTGAGCTCGCGCGGTCCGGAGCCGAACTTCGCCGCCACCAACGCGGCAGCGTCCTCGGTTGGCACCGGCGCGGGCGCCTCGCCGGCCTGCAGGCGTTCCCACTCGTCGATCAGGCTCGAATCGATGCCGCGCACCAGCGCCTCGAACATCGTCTCCAGCTCCAGCACCGCCTCGGTCTTGGCCGACTGCGGAACGGTCTGGGCGAGGACCTTCCAAACCTGCATGAGGTGGCGCAGGACCAGTCCTTCGGCGCGTTCCAGCCCGTAGTCGCGCACGTAGTCGGCGAAGCTCATCCAGCGCTCGTGCATCTCGCGCGCGATGCTCTTGGGCCGCACGTTCTCCTGCCCCACCCACGGATGGGCGGCGGCGAAAGCGTTGAACGTCTCGTAGAGAAACTCGCGCAGCGGTTTGGGGTGCTCGATGCCCTCGATCTTCTCCATGCGCTCCTCGTAGGGCACGCCCTCGGCCTTGAGCCGGTTGATCTCGTCGCCCTTGGCGCGGCTCACCTGCGCGCGGAGGATGACCTCCGGGTCCTCGACAATGGCCTCGCAGAGCGTGAGCACGTCGAGCGCGTAATCGGGCGACTCGCGGTCGAGTTTCTGGACCGTGTCGATGAGGTAGAGCGAGAGCGCCTGGTGCAGGGAAAAATCGTCCTGGAGGGCGAGATTGACCTGAAGACGGCGGCCGGAGGGCTGTCGGGGGATGATGGATACGATGCCGCGGTCGAGCAGGGCGCGGAACAACTGCCAGGAACGGCGGCGGTGGGCGTTTTTCTTCGCCGGCGGCTCGTGGCTGTCGGCGATCAGCCGGCGCATCTCGCGGCAACCGTCGGCGTCGCGGGAGAGGACCTGCAGGAGCATGCCGTGGGAAACCGCGAAGCGCGACACCAACGGCTCGGCCGGGGCGATCTGCAGGCGTTCGAGGGTCTTGCGGTCCCAGCCGATGGCGCCCTCGGGGGCGGATTGTTTGACCGTCTTCTTTTTCTTCACCGGATCGGCGGCGGCCTTCTGCTCCGCGCGCAGGTTGGCGATGGTCCACTCCGGGGCCTGGACCACGACGTAACCGACGTCGTCGTAGCCCTTGCGGCCGGCGCGGCCGGCGATCTGACGGAAGTCGCGCACGCTAAGGGTGGAGGCCTTGGCGCCGCCGTATTTCCAGAGCTGAGTGAAGACGACGGTGCGCAGGGGCACGTTGATGCCCACGCCGAGGGTGTCGGTGCCGCAGATGAGCTTG
>JAIXVP010000349.1 GCA_027482905.1 Opitutaceae bacterium | reverse complement strand
TCGGCGCCCACCACCCGCCCCGCAACCGCAACGCGTCCACCCCCGCCTCCCTGCCCCGATTTTTTCGCCCGCGCGAGCCAGCCTTTATGTAACCAAATTGGTTACAAATTGCAGATATGGCTACAAAGATTTCCGTTCTCCCAAGTCCTGGTCCCGTCGCCGCACACCTTCCGCTCGGCCCCTCCCCCAAGCTCGCCGTCACCCTTGTCACCCTGCTCGGCGAAGCCGCCATCGCGGCCGCAGCCACGGCCGCCCGCGCCGCCTACCAGGCCTCCTTTCGACGCAAACGCGGCCCGCGCCGCAAGGCCCGCGCCGGCCTAGACACCCCGCTTTGGAATTCCCTCGTTCCGGAGCTGCGCCGCGCCCTGCTCCCCCACGGCTCCAAAGCCCGCCTCGCCCGACACCTCGGCATTCCCCGGCAACGCCTACAGGACTACCTGAAATCCGGCACGCGCGTGCCCGACGGCGAGACGACGCTGCGCCTGCTTCACTGGCTAGGCGAAATGCGCGCCGGGCGCGATCCTTCCGCCCTCGTCCCACCCGACCCCTTGCGCTTTCCGCCCGGAAAGTCGTAACCAAATTGGTTACACAATGCCGTGATCGACTTCGATTGATCCATTCGGTATGGGCGGATGAGGCGGGCGGGCGAGGTCCCTCGGCCTATCCCACCACGCGACGCCAAAGCAGACCCGGCTTGCCTGCGTCCCCCTCTGCGGCCCGACTGACTCCCACACCCGCATGCGCCTCGGCCCGCTGAACCTCGCGTCCAACCTCTTCCTGTCCCCGCTCGCCGGATACACAAACCTGCCCATGCGCCTGACCGTGCGCGAGCTGGGCGGACTCGGCTTCGCGACCACCGACCTGGTCAACGCCCGCTCGCTCCTCGAACGCAGCCCGGGCGCCCTCCGGCTGGTCGCCACCGCCCCGGGGGACCGCCCTTGGGCGATCCAGCTCTTCGGCGCCGTGCCGGAGGAGATGCGCGACGCCGCCGTGGTCTGCCAGGAACTCGGCGCCGACGCGGTGGACATCAACATGGGCTGCCCGGTGAAAAAGGTGGTCAAGATCGGCGGCGGCTCCGCCATGATGACCGAGCTGGACAAAACCGCCGCCCTCGTGCGCGGCATGATCGCGGCGGTGAAAATCCCCGTGACCGCCAAGATGCGCCTCGGCTGGGACGACCAGAACCTCACCGCCCCGGACCTCGCCCGCGTGCTGGAGGACGCCGGCGTCGCCGCCGTGTTCGTCCACGGCCGCACCCGCGCGCAGGGCTTCGCCGGCCGGGTCAACCTTGACGGCATCCGCGGAGTCGTGGAAGCGGTGAAATCCATCCCGGTGATCGGCAACGGCGACGTCACCACGCCCGAGGCCGCGCGCCACATGCTGGCCGAGACCGGTTGCGCCGGCGTGAGCATAGGCCGGGGCGCGTTCTACGATCCATGGATTTTCAAGCGCACCGAGCACCTGCTACGCACGGGCGAGTTGCTGCCCGAGCCCGATTTCCCGGAGCGCATCCGAGTGCTGCGAATCCATTTCGAGCGCTACCTCGAGTTCTACGGCGAGGAGCACGGCGCGCGCCTGTTCCGCCGCGTGGCGCCCTGGTATGCGCGTCGCTTCGGCCCCGCAAAACCGTTCAAACAGGCCATCCTCGGCATCGCCTCCCGCGCCGACTTCGAACGCTGCGTCGCCGACTACATTGCCTGGCGCGCCCGCTTCTGCGACGAGCGCGGGGAGTTGCTTCCCAAGTTCCAACCCGACCCGATGGTCGCCTCCTTTATGCGCGACCCGGACGATCCGGCCTTGGCGCGCGAATCGATCCCGGTCCCGAAGGGCCCGGTCGAAAACTGGTAACGACCACGCCTCCACACCCGCCGGGCCCGGCCCTCAATACTTCACCCGCACCTGCGCGCCGGTCTTGTCCTCGAGGATGAGCTGTTTGGCGGGCGCATCGACCCCGACAAAAGTGACGGCGAGCATGGGCTCGATGACGTCGCCGCTCCGGATGATGCGTCCGTCCACCAGGGCACGGGCCGGCTCACCTTGGAAAACACCGCTCACCACCAGCGCCTCGGCGTAGCGCACGAAACGAGCGTTCGGGGCCGGCGCGGCGGCCGTGGCCGGGGCCACCACCACGCCGGTGTTGGAACCGCCGGAGTAGGCCGTGGACTTTTCGGTCTTGGCCGCGGCGACCTTGGCGGCGGCCGCGTCCGCTTCCGCCTTGGCCTTGGCCGCGCCCGCCTCCGCATCGTCGCCGTTGAGGATGGCGTCGATCGGGGCCAGCTTCGAGTCGCGTTGATTGGTCATCGCGTCTTTCGCTCCGTCGATCGAACCCTTCGGATCGCCGAGAACGCCGGGCGGCAGTTTGACGGCGTTGTCGAACTTCTCCTTCGCGCCGGTGAAGGCCGCCTTGGTTTCCTCGGGCTTGAGGACGTAGAAATAGCCGACGCCGCCGAGCAGAACCAGAATGACGAAGGCCCCGGCGTAGATAAAGTAATCCCGGGCGGTGGCCTTGCGTTTGAATTTCGCCGCGTCAGGCTTTTCCGGTGGCTTGGAGGCGCCGAGCGGAACCACGAATTCGGCCGGGGTAAGCGGCGGAAGCGACCCCGCCGGGGTCAGCGGCGGAGGGCCGCCCGGGATCGACGATGGGACGTCCATCGCCGGTGGAACCAAGTTCGGGACGGCCGGGTTTAGACCGGACGAACCGGTCATCAACTCGGTTCCGATCAAGGTCGAACCCGTGGGGCGTTGAACCAGATTCAGAGGCGCGCCCGCGGTCGGGATGCCGGGCATGACCGGAATGGTCGGCATCGCCGGCATGCCGGGAAGAGGCATGAGCGGGACTCCGGTCATGGGCGGAAACAGATCCTCCGGTAGCGATGCGGCCGGATCGGGAGGCGGCGGAGGCGGGGCCGGCGGCTTTATCCCCACCCTCAACTTGATCGGGGCCGGCGGCTCGACGGGCGCGGGTGGCGGAGCGGCCTCGACCAGCGGATCAGGCACGGACACCGTCTCGACCTCCGCTTCTGGCGCGAGCGTGGGGCGTCGACGCAGGGATACCGGGGCATGCGCCGTCGTTTCCCCTTCGGAAGCATCGGAGGCGACCACTCCATCCGACGGCTGGACCGGCAACGGCGGGGCGGGAACCGGAGACTGCGACGCTCCGCCGCCCGGAGCGGGTGGGCCGGGGCGTTTTAAGCGCAACGGGGAAACGTCTTTGGCGGTCTCGTCGCTCATGGTATCAATACCTTGGAACGTGTGGGCGGATTGGCCGAGCCCGAAAACAAAAAACGGCGCATCCCGAAGGATGCACCGTGAAAAGATTCAATACGAGGCGAGCCGAGGGCCCGACCGCGGATCAATAACGGCGATCGCCGCGATCGCCGCCGCCGAAGCCGCCGCGGCCACCGCCGCCGCCGCCGAAGCCACGACCGCCGCCGCCGCCGCCGAAGCCGCGACCGCCGCCGCCGCCGCCACCGCCGAAGGAGCGACCAGCGCCCTCTTCCTTGGGACGGGCCTCATTGACGGTGAGAGCGCGGCCGCCGAGGTCGGCGC
>JAIXVP010000390.1 GCA_027482905.1 Opitutaceae bacterium | reverse complement strand
GTCGGCGGGGGTGGCGGGGCGGGTGCCGTCCACGGGCCAGGCGTCGGAGCGGGCGGGGCTGGCGGGGAGGCCGGCCGCGTTGACGAGGTTGGAATTGGCGCGCTCGTGGAAAGCGAGGCGGACGGCGACCGGGGCGGGGACGGACGGCGACGAGACGATGACCTGGTCGCCGTCGATGCGGGCGGTGGCGGGCACAAAGACGCGGTCTTCGCCGGCGACGGTGAAGGAGTTCAGCGGTTGGCCGTCGCGGGTGGCGAGGCCGGCGGCGTGGTCGAAGCGCACGACAAGCTCGCCGCCGCGCCGAGTGGTGGAGCTGAGGACGGGACCGGAGGTCTCGAGCTCGGAACGGCCGTAGGTGCGGGCGAGGGCGAGGCGGGCGAGGCGTTCGCCGACGTCGCGCTTGTTGGTGGGATGGATGTCGCCGACGTTGGCGACGGTGTCGGTGATGACGATGGAGCCGGAGTTGGGGATTTTCGCAGCGGCGGCGCGCTGGGCCTCCCAGAAAAGCGGGAGCGCCTCGGCGGAGAGCGGCTCGGGCTGTTTGCGCGCGGAGTAGGCGTAGGGCGCGAGCTGCACGAAGTAGAACGGGGCGTCAGGCTGGGCCCAGGCACCGCGCCAGGCACCGACGAGCGCCTGCATTTTTTCGGTGTAGGAGTCGAATTCGCGGGTCATGAGGTTGGATTCGCCCTGATACCAGAGCCAGCCGCGCAAGGTGTAGGGAACGAGGGGGCGGATCATCGAGGAGTAGAGGCTGCCGACGCGGGTCTTGGCGTTGCCGGGGTGGCTGGCGACATCGGCGAGGGAGGGGAAAGCGGCGAAGGCCTCGGGCGGAGTCCAGGGCTCGATGCGCGTGCCGCCGACGCTGGAGTGGATGAGGCCGACTGGAACCTTTAACTCGCGCTGGAGTTCGCGGCCGAAGTAATAGGCGGCGGCGGAGAAATTCGTGCGCGCGACGGTGTCGGGCGAGCAAGGCAGCCAGCGCAAGGTGGCGTCGCCCTCGGCGGGTTTGCCGTTGCGGGGGAACTGGTAGAGACGGATGAGCGGGTGTTCGGCGGCGGCGATCTCGGCCTCGTGGTTGTCGCAGGGTTTCTGGCCGGAGCGGTGGCCGATTTGTTTCTCCATGTTGGATTGGCCGGAGCAGAACCAGACCTCGCCGACGAGCACGTCGGAAAGGGTGATGGTGTTGGACGCGGCGACGACCAGTTCACGGCGATCGGCGCTGGCGGCGAGGGGCCGGAGATGCACGGACCACGCCCCGGAGGCGTCGGCTACGGCGGTTTGGGTGTCGGCGGCGAAACGAACGGTGACGGTCTCTCCGGCGGCGGCGGTGCCCCAGACGGCGACGGGTTGGTCGCGTTGAAGGACCATGTGGTCGGTGAAGACGCGAGGGAGGGTAACATCGGCGCGGGCGAGCGAGGCGAGACCGACGAAGAGCAGAGCGGGGGCGAGGGAGCGGAGTTTCATGATGGGAGAACTGGGTCGAATCGGGACGGACGATGCCTAGGGTAAATTGGAAACCGACGCGCGGTAGAAGAGCGCCGGGAAGCCGGGGGCGGCGGGGTCAGTGAGGGCGAGGTTGCCGTTGAGGCCGGGAACAGGCGCGCCGATGTTTGTCCAGGCGGCGGGGGTAAGGGACGTGGTGCGCTGGAGCTGGTAGAGGAAATTCGCGGAGGCCTCGACGGTGAGGGTGGCGACGCCGGCGGAGAGCGTGAAGGAGACCACGCGGGGCACGACGGGCGGGCCGGTCACGATGATGGTGCCGGCGTTGTTCAAGGTGCCGGGGAGCTGGGAACGGGAGTAGACGCGGATCGTGCCGGTGTTGGTGAAGGCGCCGGTGACGGTGAGGGCGGAGCCGGCGGGGAGGGTGAGGTCGCCGGTGTTGTCGAGGTCGCCGGTGATGGCGAGGGTGGCGCTAGCGTCGATGAGCAGGGCGCCGGCGTTGGTGACGTTCGCCAGAACAGTGCCGCGTCCGTTAAGGGTAGCCTCGGAGGCGATGTCCACGGCGGCGACGTCGAGCGTGCCGCCGTCGAGCGCGAGAGTGGCGCCCTCGCCGACGGAGAGGGTGGTGATGTTGGTGGAGCCGCCGAGGGATCCGGTTACGCGCAGGGATCCGGCGGATACGGTGGTGGCCCCGGTGAAGGGATTGGAGCCGGCGAGGGTGAGGACGCCGGTGCCGACCTTGACCAGAGCGACCGGCGCGCCGGTGGCGTTGACGCCGTCGGCGATGGTGCCGTAGAAGGTGGCGTCGGCGTTGGCGGAGCCGATGGTGTAGGTGGTGGTCTGGGCGGAGTTGGACGCTCCGCGCAACGCGGTGGACGCGCCGCCGCGCAGGTTACCGAAGGCGATGGCGGGGTAGCTGGAGCGGTTGAAGGCGGACCCGGCGCCCGTCCCGAGGTCGAAGGTGAAGGGGCCGCCGAGGGTGGAGACGAAGCGGAAGGCGAGCGCACTCGTCTGCTGGATCGTGCCGGTGAAACCGGAAAGGTCGCCGATGAAATCGAACACGCCGGTGGTGATCTGGACGCGCAGGGTGCCGGGGCCCGAGATTTTGCCGAGGCCGGCGAGGCCGCCGCCGCTGCCGCCGGTGACGGTGGCGTTGCCGGCGGAGGTGACGAGTTCGTTGGCGGGCTTGAGCGCGCCGATGTTGAGGGTGGCGCCGGGAGCGAGGGTGATGGGGCCGGTGCCGGCGGCGGTGGCGGAGGACAAGCTGAGCGCGCCGGCGTTGATCCAGGTGCCGCCGGAGTAGGTGTTGGGCACGGTGTAAGTCAGGGTGGGCGTGCCGGTGGCGGTGGCGTTTTGCGAGAGGGTGAGCGTGGTGCCGCTGAGCGCGGCGAGGGTGGTGCCGGCGGGGATGCCGGTGCCGGTGACGAGCATGCCGACGGAGAGATTGGCCGCGCTCGGAACGGTAACGGTTGGGCTGGTGGCGGTCGTGGTGGTGACGGCGGTGGCGATGGTGGGGGTGAGGGTGAGCGTGCCGGTGCCGGATTTGACCAGGCTGGTGGGGCCGGTGATGGCGCGGCCGGAGAGGAAATAGGTCCGGACGGTGTTGTTGACGGTGAGTGAACGCGGGGCGACGGGGGCGGTGATGGAGATGGTGCCGCCGAGCGAGGAGTCGTCGAACGTGACGGCGTCGAGCGGGTAGAAGCGGTCGGTGCCGGTGCCGTTGTTCCAGTTGGAGGTGGCAAGGTCCCAGTTTCCGGAGACGGACGCGGCCCAAACGAGGTTGGCGGGGGTGCCGGTGACGACGAGTCGGAGCGTGCCGGGAACGGAGGTGTCGAAGGCGACGGACTGGCGGCCGCCGGTTTCGCCGCCCCAGACGAGGGTGCCGCCGACGGTGATCGACGAAGCGCCGGAGATCAACGTGTAGGTGCCGGGCTGGAGCGGACCGCCGAGCAATTCGGGGGAGATGGTGACGTTGCCATTCAGGGTGACCGCGCCGCCGTTGAGAACGAGGCGGTCCCCGCCGCCGGCGGGGGTGTTTTGCAAGGCGAAGGTGAGGGTGCCTCCGGTGAGGGAGAGACTGGAGCCGAGGTTGAGGGTGGCGGGGCCGGAGCCGGCGAAATCGAAGAGCGCGCCGGAGGCGAGGGTGACGGGGCCGGAGATAGTGCCGCCGCCGGAGAGGGTGGCGCCGGAGGCGACGGAGACGGCGGTTGCGCCGAGCGAACCGGTGACGCGGAGGGTTCCGGCGGACACGGTGGTGGGGCCGGTGTAGGTGGACGCGCCGGAGAGGGTCAGGGTGCCGGCGCCGACCTTGGTGAGGGCGGTGAGGGCGCCGGTGGCGTTGGTGCCGTTGTCGATGAGACCGCCGAAAGCGGCATCGGAGTCGTCCGCGCCGATGGTGAAGGTGGTGGTCTGGGTGGAGGCGGATGCGCCGCGCAGGGAAGTGGCCGAGCCGCCACGGAGGCTGCCGAGGGCGATGGCGGACAGGCCGGAGCGGTTGAAGGCGGCCCCCGAGCTCGAGCCGAGGTCGAGGGCGAGGCCCGCGCCGCCCGCGCTGCCGTTGAAGCGAAGGGTGCCGGCGTTGGTCAGGGTGAGTGGGCCGTTGAAGGCGGTGAGATCGCCGGACAGGTCGAAAACTCCCGTGGTGATTTGGAGGGCAAGGTCGCCCGTGCCGAAGACGCGGCCGAGGCCGGCGAGACCGGAGGCGCTGCCGCCGATCACGGTGGCGGAGCCGGAGATCTCGACGGGGTTGGCGGGTTTGAGCGCGGCGAGGTTGAGAGATGCTCCGTCCGCCAGGGTGATCGGACCGGTGCCGGCGGAAGTGGCCTGGCTGATCACGAGGGAACCGCCGGAGAGCTGGACGCCGCCGCTGAAGGAGTTGTTGCCGGAGAGGGTGAGCGTGCTGTTGCCGGTTTTGAGGAAACTCGCGCCGCCGCCGAGGGAGCCGGTGCCGCCGAAGGTGAAGTTTTTCGCGCCGGCGACGGTGATCTGGCCGGGGGCGAGGGCGCCGGTGACGCTGAGCGTGGTGGCGATGGCGGTGTCGTCGAAAGTGACGTTGTCGCCCTGGGCGAAAACGGCGGGCGCGCCGGTCTTGGTGAAGTTGGCGGTGGCGAGATCCCACGTGGCGGTGGTGCCTTTCCAGACGAGGTTGGATGGCAGGCCGGACGTGACGAGGATGCCGACCGGCAGGGTGATGGACTGGCCGGCGGCGGTGAACGTGAAGGTGTAGCTGGCGAGACCGATGAAGCCGGATGTCGGGGTGAAGCGGGCGGTGCGGCCGTCGGGCAGAAGGGCGACGGTGCCGTTGGTGGCACCGGCGACGGTGAAGGTGGTGAGGTCGGGGCGGGAGCCGGAGGCGACGGAGAGATCGAGGTCGGCGGCGGTGTTGAGGGCGGTGACGAGGTGGGCGCCGGAGAGCCATTCGAGGTATTCCTCGAGGTTGGTGTAACCGTCGGCGTCGCGGTCGCCGTTGTTGTCGGCGGAGCTTGTGGAGAGGCCAAGGGCGAGTTCCCAATAGTCGGGGAGGCCGTCGTTGTCGCTGTCGTTTGGATATGTGGCGGAGGCGAGCTCGGGGTAGCCGCCGACCTGATCGGTGGTGTCGATGAGGCCGCCGGTGCCGGTGAGGGCGTGGCCGAAGACGCGGGTGTCCACCGGGTCGCGGTCCCACGGGCGGGCGCCGGCGGTGGCGAGG
>JAIXVP010000294.1 GCA_027482905.1 Opitutaceae bacterium | reverse complement strand
TAATCCCCCCGCGCCCGAGCTGCTCGACCTTACCGACGAACTAGGTTTCATCGTCGTGAACGAGCTCTACGATTGCTGGGAGCGCAAAAAGACCCCGCTCGATTTCCATCTCATTTTCCCGGATTGGTCGGAAGCGGACTTGCGCGCGCTCATCCGCCGCGACCGAAATCATCCTTCGGTGGTGCTCTGGAGCGTGGGAAACGAGGTGGGGGAGCAATACACGGGCACGGCCGGGGCCGAGGTGGCCCGGCGCCTGCGCGATATCGCGCGGGAGGAGGATCCGACCCGGCCCACGACCAACGCGATGAACTGGGCCAAGCCCGACATGCCGCTGCCCGCCGTATCCGACGTGCTGTCCTTGAATTACCAGGGTGAAGGCATTCGCGACACGCCCGCCCACGCTGGCATCGGCGGCATTCGCACCGCGCCCCAGTATGCGGACTTCCATGCGAAATTTCCCGACAAGATGCTCCTGGCGAGCGAGACCGCGGCCGCCCTCAGCACGCGGGGAGAGTATCTTTTCCCGGTCTCGTCGGCGCTGAGCGCGCCGGTGCGCGATGGTTCCGGTGGAGATTCCGCGCGCGGTTTCGTCAGCGCCTATGAGCTCCATGCGGCTGATTTCGGCTCGACCCCGGACAAGGTTTTCGGCGCGCAGGATCGCCATCCCTTCGTCGCCGGTGAATTTGTCTGGAGCGGATGGGATTATCTGGGCGAACCGACGCCTTATTACGCCTCGCGCAGCTCCGGCTTCGGCATCATCGACTTGGCCGGCTTTCCGAAAGACCGCTTTTATCTCTACCAGTCGCGTTGGCGGCCGGAATTGCCCATGGTGCACATCTTGCCCCATTGGACCTGGCCCGAGCGCGCGGGGTTGGTGACGCCCGTGCACGTGTTCACCTCCGGGGACGAGGCCGAGCTTTTCCTGAACGGTCGTTCTCTCGGGCGGAAAAAAAAGGCGCCCTACGAGTATCGGCTGCGTTGGGACGACGTCATCTACGAGCCCGGCGCGCTCTCGGTCATCGCCTACCGGAAAGGTATCCGCTGGGCGGAGAAAACCATGCGGACGGCGGGCGATGCCGCCGGGTTGGAGCTCAGGCCGGATCGCAGTGAAATCAAAGCGGACGGACTCGATCTCGCCTTTGTGACGGTGCGGGTGATCGACCGCGACGGATCGACCGCGCCCCGGGCAAAAAATGAATTGGAGTTTTCCCTTGCCGGCCCCGGGGAGATCGTGGCGACCGACAACGGGGATCCGACCAGTTTCGAGGCTTTCCAGTCCAAGCGCAGACGCGCCTTCAACGGGTATTGCCTCGTGATCGTGCGCGCCCGACCCGGCGGTCCGGGCGATCTCATCCTCACCGCTTCGGGCAACGGGCTGGTCGCCGGAAGCACCGTCATCACCACCACCCGTCCATGATTCGGCATTCCTTCCTTTGGCGTATTCTACCGGTCTGCTTGTTGTGGGCGTCGCTATTCGATTCCTGGTCCCAGGCTCAGCCGTCGGGGTTGAATCTGGTTTCCGATTTGGTTTCCGACGAAGCGCCTCCGGGGGGCTTCACCCTGGTCTCCGGAGATCGGGTGGCCGGTTTCTCGCACTCCGAGGGGGAGTGGCCCGGCGTTGTCCGTGCGATCCGGGATTTGCAGTCCGACCTCGAGCGTGTCACCGGCCGCCGTCCGAAGATCGCGACGGCGGCCGGGCCCGTTCCCGGGGCGATCCTCATCGGCACGCTCGGGAAAAGCACGCTGATCGACGGATTGGTCGCGGCGGGAAAACTCGATGTCTCCGACCTGTCCGGCAGGTGGGAGGGTTTTGTCATAGCCACCGTGGAGCAACCTTCGCCGGGCGTGGACCAGGCGCTGGTGATCGCAGGCTCGGACAAGCGCGGCACCATCTATGGAATCTACGAGCTTGCCGAGCAGATCGGGGTCTCACCGTGGTCGTGGTGGGCCGACGTGCCGGTGAAAAAGCGCGCCTCCGTGCATGTTCGGCCGGGCCGATTCCTGTGCGCCGGACCGGAGGTGCGCTATCGGGGAATCTTCCTGAACGACGAGGCGCCGGCCCTGACCGGCTGGGCCCGGGCCAAATTCGGAGGTCTCAATCGGGATTTTTACGCGCATGTGTTCGAGCTCTTGCTCCGGTTGCGCGCGAATTACCTCTGGCCCGCGATGTGGGACAACGCCTTCAACGAGGACGATCCCGCCAACGCCGCGCTGGCGGACGAGTTCGGTATCGTCATGGGAACATCGCATCACGAGCCCATGCTGCGCGCGCACAAGGAATGGAAAACGCATGGATCCGGCCCTTGGGATTACGTCAAAAACAGTGAAACCCTGGCCTCGTTTTGGAGCGCGGGGGTTCGGCGAAATCGCGCCTACGAGAGCATTTTCACCCTGGGTATGCGGGGTGACGGAGACGAGCCGATGAGTGAAAGCGCCAACGTCGCCCTGCTGCAGAAAATCGTCGAGGATCAACGCCGGATCATAGCCCGCGAAGTGGATCCCGAGGTTTCCCGGGTGCCCCAGCTTTGGGCTCTCTACAAGGAGGTGCAGGAATACTACGAGCGGGGCATGCGCGTCCCCGACGACGTGACCTTGCTGTGGTGCGACGACAACTGGGGCAACATTCGCCGACTGCCCGTCGCCTCCGAGCGTTTGCGGGCGGGCGGGGCGGGGGTGTATTACCACTTCGATTACGTGGGCGGGCCGCGCAACTACAAGTGGCTGAACACGGTGCCGCTGACCAAGATCCACGAGCAGATGCATCTCGCGTGGAGGCACGAGGCGACGCGGATCTGGATCGTGAATGTCGGAGACCTCAAGCCGATGGAGTATCCGACGGAGTTTTTTTTGCGCTACGCCTGGGACCCCGCGCGGTGGCCGGCGGAAAAGCTCGGCGACTACGCGTTGGCTTGGGCCGGGCGGGAATTCGGCGCGGCGCACGCCTCCGAGGCGGTCGCATTGCTGGAGGGCTACACGAAATTGAACGGCTTGCGGAAGCCGGAGATGCTCGCGCCCGACACCTTCAGTCTGGTCGACGAACGCGAGTCGGAGCGCGTCATCGAACTCTGGCGGGATCTCCGGGCCAGGGCGCGGCGACTCGATGCGGATCTGCCGGAAAATGCGCGTCCGGCGTTTTACCAGCTGGTGCTGCATCCCGTGGAAGCCTGCGCGGTGGTGGCCGAATTGCAGCGGGCGGCGGGACTTAACCGGCTCTACGCCGAGCAAGGTCGTTCCTCGGCCAACACCGAGGCGGAGCGTGCGCGGGGTTTGTTCAAGGAAGATGCGGCGCTAACCCGGCGCTGGGACGCCCTTCTCGACGGCAGGTGGCGCGGTCTGATGGACCAGACGCATCTCGGCTACATCGGCTGGCAGCAGCCTCCCCTCAATGTGATGCCCGCGGTCGTCGAGGTGCAGCCCAAAACGCGTTCCGAGCTGGCGGTCGCGGTCGAGGGAGACCGCGCCGCGCGACCCGGGGACTATCCGGTTTCCTCGGTCGCCCGGCTGCCCGTTTTGCATGCCTGGCAACCCGGACGCACGCGATGGTTCGAGGTTTTCAACCGCGGGGAAGGACGGTTGGGTTTTCGCATCACGGTTTCACAGCCTTGGCTGCGGGTTTCGACCAGCTCCGGCGTGGTGGGTCCGGATCAACGGGGCGAGGTGGATGCCGATTGGTCGCGCGTGCCGCCGGGCGATTCGGTGGCCAGAATCACGGTCCGCGCGACCG
>JAIXVP010000274.1 GCA_027482905.1 Opitutaceae bacterium | reverse complement strand
CCTCGGTGGCGGACCGGCCGCTCCTCTGCTCGAGGGTGTTCAGGTTGTCCGGAAACTTCCAGTAACGCTGCCGGATCCCGGCGAGGATCTGGTAATTGACCGGGCGCCAGGCCGTGAAGCGCGAGAGGTAGTCGAGCACGCGCGGGCTGTCGGTGCGGAAGTAGTGCGGGCCGTATTTGTGCACCAGGACGCCATGGTCGTCGTATTCGTCGGCGGCGTTGCCTCCGAGGTGGGCGCGGCGGTCGACCACGAGGCAGGTCGCGCCGAGTTCGTTGGACAGGCGCTCGGCGAGCACGAGGCCGGAAAAGCCGGCGCCGACGATGAGGTAGTCGTAGTGCATGGTTCGGATGGGGTGAGAGGATCAGGCGGCGATGCGGGCGCGCAGGGCGGGGAGGCGTTCGTCCTCCGGACGCAGTTCGGCGGCGAGGGCCAGCGCCTCGCGGGCGAAGTCGAGCGAGCCCACGTCGGCGGCGAGTTCGCAGATGGCGATCCAGGCCGCGAAATTGCGGTCGTCGAGACGAAGGCAGGCCTCCAACGATTCAAGCGCGGAGCGGGGCCGGCCGGCTGCGCGGTAGGCGAGGCCGAGGTCGAACCAGAGGGTGGCGTCGCCGCCGGCGCGCTGGATCGCGGAGAGCAGGCACGGGACGGCGCGGGCGGGCCGTCCCCGGGCGATGAGGACGCGGCCCTCGGCCTGGAGATCGCCGGGATGGGGCGAGTGCGGCGCGGCGGAGCGCACGGGGGGGCGTTGCCGGCGAAAGCGGGCGGAGCCGAGCGCCAGCAACTCGTCCCAGGCCGCTTCGAGCAGGGCGGTGAAATCCTGGGCGGCGGCGTAGGCGTCGGCGTAGGGGGGGAGCTGCGCGTGGGCGGCTTCGACGCGGCGGCGCGAGTCCGTCGGAGCGGCCAGGCGGGCGGCGAGTTCGCGGCGCCAATCCTCGTCCGAGGCGCCGAGGTCGGCGGCGAGCCCCGCGACCCGGAACAGCGCGGCGGCGGGCGAGGCGGCGAGGGCGACGGCCGGGGTGCCGGCCTCGAAGGCGAGGGCGGCGGCGAAAGGCGTGGGATCGAGGCAGACGTCGGCCAGACCCGCGAGCCGGGGCAGGTCCACGAAGCCGTCGCCGGCGTCGATCAGGTGGATGCGTTCGGTGTCGATGCCCGCGTCGGCGAGGAGGCCGAGGACCTCGATGCGGTGGGGGCGGGCTTCGTGGGACTCGAGCGCAAGGACCAGCGCGGTCGTCGGGTGGTCGTCGAGGGCGCGGATCCAACGGTTGACGGCGGTCGGTTGCGCGGAAACAGCCGGAAGCACCACGAGCAACAGCGGCGCGTGTTGCGGCAGGCCGAGGAGGGCGCGACCGGCTTCCGGGATGTCCGGGCGGGCCAACGCGGAGAGATCGAAGGCGTGCGCGGTGGCGGGCAGGAGGGCGAGACGTTCGGAGCCCTCGGCCGGACGGGCGAGATCGGCGGCGCCGGAGATGCGCAGGTCCACGGCGGGCAGGCCGCTGGTGGGCGCCTCGCCGACGTCGATCAGCTGAAGCGGGGCGACGCGGTGGAGGGCGATCCACGCCAGCGGCGCGGGGTGGACGGAGAGATCCTCCGCGAAAACCAGGACGTCCAGGGTCTCGACCCGCAGCGCCTCGATCTGTTGCGCGAGGGTCTCCGGCAGCAGACGAAAGTCGCGGTCCGGTCCGCTGAAGACGGGATCGCATCCCTCGGTTTCCAGGGTGAACAACACCGCCTGCACGCGTTCCTCGTCGAGGTGGGCGAGGCGGGTGAGCAGGCGACAGCCGGCGGCGTCGAGAGCGTGGCGTCGGCGGAGAAAACCCACGCGGAGCGGCCGCTCGCGGCGGTCGCGCGGCATCGGCGAGCGCGGGGCGGCGGCGCGTCCGTGGAGGCGGCCGAGGATGCGGGCCCGGGCCGTTTGGAGGGCGGGAAGGTGCTCGGCCGGCAGTCGGTCGAGGGCGGAGAAATCCGCCCGCCCGTAGGCCGCGGCGGCGGCGAGCACGGCGGGGGCGGCGAGGTTGCGGTCCATCCAGTCGGCGATTTCCGAGACGCGGCGGACCAATTGACGGGCCAGCGCCGCGGACTCCACCGCGTCGGTCGCGCGGGCGGGCCGGGCGAGCAGCCAATCGACGCAGTCGCCCCAGTGGGCGTCCGGGATCTCGGAAAGCGGCGGGGCCTCGGGCAAGGACCAAGCCGGGGCGAGCAGGGCGGCGGCGGCCAGTCCGGGCCAGCCGCGCTCGAGGTGGGCGCGGGCGGCGGCGAGGGCGGAGGGGGCGGGTGGTTGCGTCGCGGACCGGGTGCGGTGGACGGCTTCGGCGAACGTGGCGCGGATGGTATCCCCGGCAGCCGGAGCCGGCGAGGTCGGGGGCGCGGACAAGGTGTCGGGAAAAAGCATGGCGGGGCCATCGCAGTGTTTGCGCCAGCGGAATCGCCGCTTCCGTAAGCTGTTGTTCAAAAATTGAATAAAAATGTAATTTTCGTGCAATACGATCCGGGGGCCCGGGAATCCCCCCCCGTCCGACGAACGCGGCAGAAAATGCCGGACCGGTGATCCGGCGCGGGATTCGTCTCCAACGTGCGGCGGATT
>JAIXVP010000376.1 GCA_027482905.1 Opitutaceae bacterium | reverse complement strand
TCTCCTCGTCGTCGTCCTCTCCGCCCGCGGCCTTGGGTTTGGCGTCGGGGTCGTCTTTGTCGGTCTCCTCGTCCTCGTCCCACTTCAGGGAGGCGTCGCCCTTGATGGACTCGTCATCCTCGTCGTCGACCGCGGGCAGGTCGGCGTCGTCGATCTCGGCGTCGTCCTCGGCGGCGGGGGCGCGCTCGCCCTCGTCGTCATCCTCGTCGAAGCCGGCCGGGGTGTAGTCGAGGATCGCGCAGAGCTCGTCGAAAACGTGGACGGCCTTGCCCTCGATGAAGCTGGCGTTCTGTTCCTCGCGCAGCTCCTCCTCGACCTCGTCGACGGTGAGCTTGGCCTCGAACTTGAACACGTCGTTGAGCAGTTTGACGCGGCAGCGGGTGAGGTGGTCGAGCAGGTCGGCGAAGGGACCGTTTTCGTCGTCCACGACGTCGGCGAGGATAAAGAGCTTCTCGTCGGAATCGAAGACGGAATCCTTGACCCGCTTCAGGCGGATGCGGGCCTGGCCGGCCTCCTTCTCGATGCGGAAGGGGATGAAGGCGGCTTCGAAGAGGTCCTGGTCGAAGCCGTAGTCGCGAAGGGGTTCGCAGAGATCGATCAGGTGGGAAGCCTGGCGGGGATCGATGATGCTGAGGCCGTCGGTATCCCAGCGCACGGGGTCGCTGACTTCGTCGACCCACCAGTTGTGGTCTTCACCGAGACGGACGATACACCAGTCGAGGATAGCGGAGGAATTGGCCATGGTTTACGAAGGGAAATAGGGGAGGCGGCGCGCAGCCATGCGCAGGGGTGGGGGCGAGTCAAACCGCGAAAATCGGGTTTTTTACTCCGGGGTCGCGCGCCGCCGAACCGACCGCCGGCGCCGCGAAAACGGCGCGCAGGGTTGCGGGCGGCGGGGCGGTGCCAAGCGCAAAAGCGGGGCGCTTGCCTTCGTGCGCCGGGCTTGCGGGGATGCCGGTTTCAATCATGTCCGATCTCTATCGTCAGGTGGTGAAACCGCTCCTCTTCCGGCTCGACGCCGAGCAGGCGCACGAACTCGGGGTCGACGCCCTCGCGCTGCTCGGGCGCATCGGCCCCTTGTGTCGTCTGCTGGAGGCTTGGAACGGTCTTGATCCGGCGCTGCATCGTCCGGTGCGGGCCTTCGGGCTGGAGTTTCCCAATGCGATCGGGATGGCGGCGGGTTTTGACAAAAACGCGCGGGCCTGGCCGGCGGCGGCGGCGTTGGGCTTCGGGCACGTGGAGATCGGCACGGTCACGGCGCTGGCCCAGCCAGGCAATCCGGCGCCGCGGCTCTTTCGCTACCCCGAGGCCGGGGCGGTGATCAACCGCATGGGCTTCAACAACGCGGGCAGCGCGGCGGTGGCGGCGAGACTGGCCGCCCAGCCGGCCGTCGGGCATCGGCGCATCCCGCTCGGCATCAATCTGGGAAAGTCCAAGGTGACGCCCAACGAGGAGGCGACTCGCGACTACCTCGAGAGTTTCGGCCGGCTGGCCGACCACGCCGACTATGTGGTGGTGAATGTCTCCAGCCCGAACACCCCGGGGCTGAGGGCGCTGCAGGACGAGCGGCCGCTGCGCGAGCTGCTCGGTGCGCTCAGCGCGGCCAACCGGGCGCGGGGCGCGGGGCGGCGGCCGCTCCTGCTCAAGATCGCGCCGGACCTGTGCTGGGCGCAGATAGACGCGGCGTTGGGGGTGATCGCGGAGTTCGGGCTGGATGGTATCATCGCCACGAATACCACCCTGGCGCGGCCGGGGGCCTTCGCGGATGTCGGGCAGGCCGGCGGGCTCAGCGGCGCGCCGCTGCGGCGGCGGAGCACCGGAATCGTGGCCTACATCTCGCGCACGACCGGCGGACGGCTGCCCATCGTGGCGGTCGGCGGCGTGTCCGACCCGGAGGGCGCGGCGGAGAAAATGGACGCCGGCGCGAGCCTTGTGCAGGTCTACACCGGGTTGATCTACGAGGGGCCCTTCCTCGCCGCCCGGCTGGCCCGGGCGATGGCCGAGCGCCAGCGAGGCGGGGTGGGGCGTTGATCAACGCAGGACGGGATTGTCCGCGAGCAGCAGCAGGTCGCGCATCATCACCTGGTCGGAGTAGTCGATGCCGGAGGCGGTGGTGAGGCGACGCAGGCCGGCGGCGACATCCCGCA
Organism: Opitutaceae bacterium; assembly: GCA_027482905.1. Taxonomy (GTDB): domain Bacteria; phylum Verrucomicrobiota; class Verrucomicrobiia; order Opitutales; family Opitutaceae; genus IMCC26134_A. Next base: position 5,580 of record JAIXVP010000376.1, on the reverse strand, counting down.
GGCGGAGGGCGAGGGTCACCAGGACGGGGTCGTTCGGCAGGAGGTGGCGGGGCGGGAGGGAGGCGGCGACGCGTTCCAGCCCGCCCGCGATCTGCTCCAGCAGGAGGGGATTCACCTTCACCAGCTCGAAGAGTTCGCGGCGGTCGTCGGACGCCACGCCGTCGGTGCGGCTGAGGACGTCGAGCACACGGCGCGGCGAGGTGGTGAGCTCGTCGGGTGAGAAGCGGGTTTCCGATACCGTCCGGCCGGTCTGGGCGTAGGCCTGGACGGCCTCGGGGCCGGGATTGAGGACAAGTCCGTTGTAGATGACGGGACGGGCGGGAACGATGGTGGTGGCGCTGCTGCTGTGGGTGGTGGTGCGGTAGGCGAAGGGCACCTTCGCGGTCAGGTTGGCGTCGAGCAGCCGGCGCAGTTCATGGCCGGCCTGGACGGGGGTAAGAAGGCCGGCGAAGAGGCCGAGGTTGACCGGCTGCGGACTGCGCAGGAAGACGGCGCGCTGGCGGGCGGCGTCGATGCCGGGTTGTTCGGTGTGGAGGCGGGCGAGATCGAATTTCTCCCAAGGGACAAGGGTTAGAGGATCGACCGGCTGGGTGACGACCACGAGACCGTCGGGGCGGGCTTCCCATATGCCGGCGAAATCGACTTCGCGGCCGTTGGCGCCGGCGAGGCGAACGGGTCCGTCCGGCGGGGTGACCGGGGTGGTCGGGATCAACTCTCCGGTGCCGGTCGTGGCCGTGGGCGGCTCGGGCGCGGCGGATTCGGACGGTTCGGCGGGCAGAGAAGCGAGGGGGAGCGCGGTCAGCGCAACGCAAAGGAACGGAAAGGAAGGGAAGCGGGAGGGGGTGGACATGGGGGAGGGCGGGATCGGGGACACGGCGCGAACCGGGCGGGTTCCCCGGCGAGGGAGATTCGCCGGGGGTGCGAAAACCAGAATGACCAGTAGAACGGGAATGGGAAGGAGAACGATCGAGGGGAGGGATGAGGGGTTGCACTGGGCGGGCGGGGAGGGTTTCTCCTTGGCCCATTCCATGACCCTGATCGACCGGCATATCCTGCGCGAGTGGCTAGGCATCCTGGGCCTCGTGCTGGCGGCGACGCTCGGACTGCTGGTCATGCATTCGCTCTACGACGAGCTGGACGACCTGCTGCGGGCGGGGGCGCAGGCGGCGGATGTCGTCGCCTACTGCCTGGTCAAGGTGCCCGGGTTTCTCGCCACGCTGCTGCCGCTCTGCATTTTGGTTTCCCTGCTCTATGCGCTGGGGCGGCTGCATCAGGGGAACGAACTGATCGCCATGCGCGCGGCGGGTTTGGGATTGGGCCGGATCACGCGCTCGGTGTGGGTGGTGGGGCTGGTTTTTTGCGGGTTGGTTTGGTGGCTCAACTCGACCGTGGTCCCGTGGTCGGTCGAGGAGGCTCGGCGCATGCGCGAGACCTTGCAGGCGCGGCAGGAGCTGGCGGGCAAGGCGGCGGAGCAGGTCGGACTGCGCGCGGCGGTCACTTTCGACAACGCGCGCGGCGGGCGGCTGTGGTTCATGAACCGCTACAGCCAGTTCACCCGGCGCGGCTACGGCGTAACGGTCTCGCTGCGGGACGGCGGCGGCCGCGAGATCACGCGGTTGCTCGCGCGCGAGGCGTGGCGGGACGAGAACGGCGGCGGGTGGGTGTTTCGCGGCGGGCGCGAGATCACCTTTGATCCGATCGGTGGCGAGGTCGTCCGCACCGCGGCCTTTCTGGAGCGGCGGCGGGCGGACTTCGACGAGGATCCGGCCCTCATGCAGGTCTACGACGCGAAGCCGGACCGGCTTTCGTTGTTCGAGCTGGAGCGGGTGATGGCCCACCACCAATCCACCGGCAGTCCGAAGGCGCGGGCCTACGAGCTGCGTTACGCCAGCGTTTTGGCGGAGACCCTCATGCCGCTGGTCATCATCGCCTTCGCGGTGCCCTTCGCGGTGTCGGGGGTGCGGGTCAACCCGGCGGTCGGCGTCACCAAGGCGCTGGGTTTGTTTGTGGTCTACTTCATCGCCCTGCGGATCGGGCTGGTGCTGGGCGGACGCGGATCGCTCGCGCCGGGCTTGGCGGCCTTGTTGCCCCATCTCGGCCTGCTCGGCGCCGGCGGCTGGGCGTGGGCGCGGCTGCGTTAAAGCGGCGGAGGCGGCGGCAGGGGGCGGTCGTCGCCGAGGGCGTATTCGGAGAAATCGTTCACGATGCCCGCGTGGGGACGGTCCTGTTTGTAGATTTCGAGGATGCGACCGTGTTCGGCGTCGCTGGTCGGGAAGATGCGCGGCGGCTCGCCGGGCAGGAAGATCCCGGTGTAGGCGCGGCGGCGGTCGGTGAGGCGGCGGATGACGATCACGCCGGCAGGGTGCTCGTCCGGGCGGGAAAGTCGAATCCGTCGGCTCGGGTTCAGCTCCAAGCGTAGTTGAAGCTGATGCTGATGCGCTCGGCGGCGACCCGGTTTTGGGCGACCTCGTGGCGGAGCCAGCTCTCGAAGAGGATGACGTTGCCGGCCTCGGCGGGGTAGGTGGTGTGGACGCGGTTGGACTCGCGGGCGGAGGCGAGCTTGGGCGGGGCGGCCATGAACGACGACAGGCGCGGGTCCTCGAACTTCAGGCCGGGGCAGCCGGGCGGGGTGACGACGTAGTAGGTGCCGCTGATGAAGCTGTTCGGGTGCAGGTGCATCGAGTGGGCGGCGGACTCCGGCATGATGTTGACCCAGCAATCGGTCATGCGGACCTCGCGGCCGCGCAGGTCCATGTCGAGGGACTTGGCGAAGGCGCGCACGTGGCGGCCGATTTTTTTCTCCAGGCCCTCGAAGGTGCTGGAGAAGCGGTGAAGGGTGTTCATCGACGCGTAGCTGGTGTAGCCGCCGGGGTAGTTTTTCTCCGACCAGCGGCGGCCCTCGGCGTCAAATTCGCGCAATTGGCGGCATTCGGTGGCGAGCTCGGCGTTGAAGCGGGCGAGGCCGGCGGCTTGCAGCGGGGTGCAGTAGACGAGGGTGGGAAACCAGGCGCGGACGGGCGAGGCAGCGGAGGACGGGGAGGACATGGTGCGGAGCTTGGACGGACCGGGCGCGCCGGGGCAAGGGTGCGGCGCGGGGGGCGCGACGCGGCGTGGCGGCGTCTCCGGAACGAGACCTTGGAGCGAGATCCGTTCGCCGCGTCGCGACGTTTGTCCGCCGCGCGACCGATCGAGTCCGAATCAGGCCAGACGCAGCCCCTCGGTCCGGGGGACGGCGCGCGTGGTTTCCGGTTTGGCAGGGAAGGGGAGTTGCGAATCACCACGGGTGCTCGCGAGGGTGAGGTGAAAACGGAAGGTGGAGCCGAGGCCCGGGGTGCTTTCCACCGTGATGTCGCCTTGCATGAGTTCGCAGAGGCGCTTGGAGATGACCAGGCCGAGGCCGGTGCCGCCGTGGCGGCGGGTCGAGGACGTATCGAGCTGGCTGAAGGCCCGGAAAAGGCGGGGCATCTGGACGGGGTCCATGCCGACGCCGGTGTCGATGACCTCGCCGCGCAGGACGTAGGGTCCGAGACCGCCGACGGGGGTGTCCGGGGCGGCGACGGATTCGCCGGAGATGCGGATGGTGACGCCGCCTTTTTCGGTGAACTTGATGGCGTTGCCGACGAGGTTGGTGAGGATCTGGCGGAGGCGGTTTTGGTCGCCATCGAGGATGGGCGGGACGCCGGGGGAGATCTCGGTGACCAGGAACAGGCCGGATTTGCGGGCGGGCTCGTTGAGCAGGCGGACGACGTCGTCGAGGCACTCGCGGAGGGAGAAGGGCGCGGGGAAGATTTCCAGCCGGCCGGCTTCGATGCGGGAGAGGTCGAGGATGTCGGAGACGAGGGTCTCGAGGTTTTGGCCGCAGCGCTGGATGGTTTCGGCGTAGCCGAGTTGCTCGGGAGAGAGCGGAGTGCCGCGGAGGAGGCGGGAGAAGCCGATCACGCCGTTGATCGGGGTCCGAATCTCGTGACTGACGATCGCGAGGAACTCGCTCTTGGCGCGGTCGGCGGATTCGGCGGCCTCCTTGGCTTGGCGCAAGGCGACCTCGGCCTGCTTGCGGACCGAGACGTCGTGGCCGGCGGCCTGGTATTCGAGGAGCTGGCCGTCGCGGTCCTTGATCGCGCGGTGGGTCCATTGGACGACGCGGTTGAGGCCGTCGGGTCCGGTCAGATCGGTCTCGAAGGAGGCGGATTCGGGCCAGGTGTCGAGGACCCGCCAGGGGGCGAGATCGGCCGCGAGCACGGGCCAGGGCTGGCCGATGAGGTCGGCGCGTTTGCGGCCGAGAAACTGGGCGTAGGCGCCGTTCACGAAGGTGAGGCGGCCGTCGAGTTTGTAACGGCAGATGAGGTCGGCCTGGTCCTCCACGATGGCGCGGTAGCTGGCCTCGGTTTTCTGGAGGCTGCGGGCCATTTGTTCGATCTTGCGGGCGAGGCCCATGATCTCGTCGGGGTCTTCCGAAGCGGCGTCGGGGTCGGACTTGTCGGCGGCGGCGCGTGCGGCGGCGGCCTGCTGGCCGATTTCCTTGAGGCGCTGGACGAGGGTCTGGTCGAAGACGTAGCCGGCGAGGACAAGGAGAATCGAGCCGATCAAGGCGAGGCCGATAATCCAGTAGGTGTTGCCCAAGCGGTCGCGCAGGCCCTCGTCGGTGGCGATCACGATGAGCGCGACCGTCAGGCTGGCGGCGAGGCCGAGAATCATGACAGTCTGGCGGCGGATGGACAGCTGCATGGCGGGGGAGGTTTGGGAGATTTTTTGCGCGAGTCTAACCAAATGCCAGCCAACGGCGGTTTGCTCCGGGTAAAATCAGACTCGGAGGAGGCTCAGGCGGAGCGATTGCGGCGGGACTTGAACGCGCGGCGCCCGTCTTGGCCTGGTTTGGCGGATTTCGAGGGTTTGGCGGGCGGGGTGGCTTTGACATCGGGACGACCGGCTTTGCCGGCGCGAGCGCGTTTCGGCAAGGCGACCGCGCGGGCGGGGGCGGCGTTGGCGTCCGCCTCGGCCTGGGAAGCGGGGGTAGCGAGGGCCGGACCGGCTTTGCCGGCGAGGGGCGGAAGGCGGTCGGGGGCGAAAAAGGGATTGTAGCGGCGCTCGTGGGCGAGCGTCGTGAGGGGGCCGTGGCCGGGGCCGATGACGGTATCCTTGGGCAGGCTGAAGATGCGTGCGCGGGTGGTTTTGATTTGTTCGGCGAAATGGGTGGGGCTGCCACCGACGGACGCGGAAAAGAGCGAGTCGCCGCAAAGAGCGAGAGGCCAGCTCAGGCCCTGGACGTAGAAAGTGGTCTGCCCGGGGGAATGGCCGGGGGTGGGGAGCGTTTTGATGGCGATCTTTCCGAGGTGGAAATAGGCGTTGTCGGCGAAGGTGCGCGCGCCGGGGAAGTCGAGCGGTTCGCGCTCGTGGCTCCAGACTTGGGCGCCGGTGGCGGCCACGAGCGCCGGCAGGGCGGCGATGTGGTCGCTATGCGAGTGGGTGATCAGAATGGCGACGACGCGCAGCTGCTGGCTTTTCACCACGTCGAGCAGATCGGTGATATCGGTGCCGGTGTCGATCACGGCGGCCTCTCGGGTCTTGGGGTCCCAGACGAGG
>JAIXVP010000196.1 GCA_027482905.1 Opitutaceae bacterium | reverse complement strand
CCGCTCAACGAGATCTTGGTCGATTTCAACGATCGCCTGAAATCCATCACCCACGGTTACGGCTCGATGGACTACGAGCTCGGCGACTACGTGCAGAGCGACCTGGTGAAGATGGACATCATGATCAACGGCGACCCGGTCGATGCGTTTTCGAGCATCGTGCACCGCGAGAAAGCCGAAGGCAAAGGCCGCACCTTGTGCGAAAAACTCGCCGAGATCATCCCGCCCCAGATGTTCAAGGTCGCCATCCAAGCCGCCATCGGTGGCAAGATCATCGCCCGCGACAACGTGAAGGAGATGCGCAAAGACGTGACCGCCAAGTGTTACGGCGGCGACATCTCCCGTAAGCGCAAGCTCCTCGACAAGCAGAAAGAGGGCAAAAAGAAGATGAAGATGATCGGCAAGGTGAACATCCCGCCCGACACCTTCATCCAGATCCTCAAGAACTGAGGTTTGTGCGGCAACCGGGGTGGTTGGGCGTGCGTTCCCATCCTGCTCGGTCGGCGTGGAGCGGCGGGTGCTTGCGCGACCCGGCTCCACTCCTGGCTCAGAGGCGCTCGGCGATGGCGACGGCCTTGAAGAGGGCGGAGCCTTTGTTGACCGTCTCCTGGAATTCGCTCTCGGGCACGCTGTCGGCCACGACGCCGGCGCCGGTTTGGATGTGGATGCGGCCGTCTTTCAGCAGGGCGGTGCGCAGCATGATGCAGGTGTCGCTGTTGCCGTCGTAGCCGAAGTAACCGAGGGCGCCGGCGTAGAAACCGCGCTGCACCGGCTCGGTGGCGGCGATGATCTGCATGGCGCGGATCTTCGGCGCGCCGCTGACCGTGCCGGCGGGGAAGGTGGCGCGCATCAGGTCGAAGGCGGTTTTGTCCGGCGCGATGCGGCCCTCGACCTGCGACACGATGTGCATGACGTGCGAGTAGCGTTCGATCACGAAGCTCTCGGGCACGGTGACGGAACCGAACTGGCAGACGCGGCCGATGTCGTTGCGGGCGAGGTCGACCAGCATCAGGTGTTCGGCGCGTTCCTTGGCGTCGGCGAGCAGGTCTTTTTCGAGGGCGAGGTCCTCGGCCACGGTGGCGCCGCGTTTGCGGGTGCCGGCGATGGGGCGGATCTCGACCAGGCCGTCGGTCAGGCGCACGTGGACCTCGGGCGAGGCCCCGACGATGGCGAAGTCGCCGGCGTCGAGGATGAACATGTAGGGCGAGGGGTTGACGGTGCGCAGGGCGCGGTAGAGCTCGAGCGGGGTGCGATCAAAGTCCTTCGAGAATCGCTGGGAGGGGACGAACTGGATGATGTCGCCGGAGCGGATGAACTCCTGGCCGGCGGTGACGGCGTTTTCGAAGGCCGACTGGGTGAAATTGCCTCGCGGGGTGGGCACGAAGCCCGGGTCGATGAGCGGGGCGGGCGCCAGGGTGCTGGGCTGGGCGATGAGGGCGTGCAGGGCCTCGAGTTCGACGACGGCGCGGGCGTGGGCGGCGGCGGGGGCCTCGCCGTCGGCGATGCGGGCGTTGACGCAGAGGCGCAGGGTTTGTTTGGCGCGGTCGAAGATGAGGAGCGAATCCGACAGCATGAAGTAGAGCAGGGGAGTGCCGAGCTCATCTTTGCCGGGGGCGGGGATGCTGGGTTCGATGCGGGTGGCGTATTCGTAGGCGATGAAGCCGACCGCGCCGCCGGTGAAGCGTGGCAGACCGGGGAGTTTCACCGGCTGGTGGCCGGCGAGTTCGGCTTCGATCAGGGTGAGCGGATCGGCCGGGGTGGGAACGGTGCGGTCGGGCTGGCCGGGTTCGCGGATCAGCGTGGTGACCGGGCCGCAGGCGAGGGTCTTGCGCGGGCGGCAACCGATGAAGGAGTAACGCGAGAGGGTGTCGCCGCCCTCCACCGATTCGAGCAGGTAGGAGGGCCCGTGGGCGCGGAGCTTGGCGTAGGCCGAGACGGGCGTCTCGAAGTCGGCCATCAGGTCGGCGTAGACCGGGATGAGGTTGCCCTGCGCGGCGAGGCGGGCGAAGTCGGCGGCGGAGGGGAGAATGGTCATGGCGGGGGGGAAGGAAAAAGCAGCGAGGAGCTAGGAGTTAGGAGCTAGGAGATGGAATAGCGGGGGAAACGTTGGGCTTGGTTTTTGATTCTAGCTCCTCGCTTCTCGCTTCTAGATTCTTGTCCGCCACTCACTCCACCGTGACCGATTTTGCGAGGTTGCGGGGTTTGTCCACGTCGCACTTGCGGGCCACGGCGATGTAGTAGCTGAGAAGTTGCACCGGGATGGTCGCGAGGACGGGCAGGGCGGCCTCGTGGCAGTCGGGGATGGTGATGACCTCGTCGGCCAGGCCCTCGGGCAGTTCGACGCTGTCGGGGGCGATGGCGATGATCAGGCCCTTGCGCGCCTTGATCTCCTGCATCGAGGACACGACCTTGTTGAATAACTCGCCCTTTGGGACGAGGAACACGCTCGGGCATTCTTCGCTGATCAACGCGATGGGGCCGTGCTTCATCTCTGCGGCGGGATAGCCCTCGGCGTGGATGTAGGAGATCTCCTTGAGCTTAAGCGCGCCTTCCAAGGCGATGGGGAAGAGGGAGAGGCGGCCGAGGAAGAGGAAGTCGTTAAAACGTGCGTAACGCAGGGCGATCTCGCGGATGTGCGGAGCCTGTTCGAGGGCGCGGCGGGCGAGGTCGGGCACGCGGCGCAGGCCGGCGACGTATTCGACGCCGTCGGCGAAGGACAGATCGCGCATGCGGGCCACGTAGAGCGCGAACATGGCGGAGATGAGGAGCTGGCTGGTGAAGGCCTTGGTCGAGGCCACGCCGATCTCGGGGCCGGCGTGCTGGTAGATGCCGCCGTCGGCCTCGCGGGCGATGGTGGAGCCGACGACGTTGCAGATCGCCATGCATTTGTAGCCCTTGCGCTTGGCCTCGCGGAGGGCCGCGAGGGTGTCGATCGTCTCGCCGGATTGGGAACCGACGAAGAACAGCGCGTTGCGGTCCAGCGGGGCGTTG
>JAIXVP010000241.1 GCA_027482905.1 Opitutaceae bacterium | reverse complement strand
TGCCCGGCACCCAGGCCCAGGCGACCGTCACCTACAAGTTCTAAGATCGCATCGATTCAGCCTCGCGTAATCTACGCCGCCGTCCCTCGGGACGGCGGCGTTTTTCTTTTCCGCCTACACGATTTGTAATCGTTCGAAGGGCAGGTCGGGACCGCCCCCTTCAAGCCGTCTTGCCGGCTACTGCTTTTGCACCAACCAACCGGGAGCGATCGACCTTGCCCACGGATCCCACGGCTGGGCACGGATCCGATCGGCCTTATCCGTGATAATCCGTGTGATCCGTGTGATCCGTGGTCAAAACACCGTTCCTACGGTCCGCTGATCCCGGGCCGGCGGTATCGCCCTATCCCAGATACTTGCGCACGTCCGGCAGCTCGATCTCGCGCCGGCCGTTTTGGTTGCGGGCCAGGTAGGGATCCACCGGCGGCTGGTTGTCCGGGTCGATGTTATCCTTATCCAAGGGCCGCATGTTTTCCCCGTCCTCGTCGTCCGACTCGCCGATCTCCACGCCCTCCAGATCCAGGTCGTCCCATTCCGATGGGTCGAAATACTGGCTGACCCGCCGCGCCACCGGATCCAGCAACATGGCCGGATTTTTTACCCGCCCCGCCTTCACGAATTCATACAAGCAGGGAATGAACAGGTCCTCATAGCTCCCGCGAAAATCGCTCAGCCACTTGTTCGCCACGCCCTCGCGGCGATTGAAGAGCACGACGTCCGAAAAGTGCACGCACGCGTCGAACCACGGCTTCAAGGCCGGATGCTTCTCCGCCAGCGCGCAGTGCACCACCGTGAGGATGCGCGCCACCTCCAGCTCGTGCGCCGCCAGCCAGGGTTTTAAGGCCTCCAGCTGGTCGACCGGATCGAGCCGGGCATCGAGCAGGATAAAGGTGTGGCTCGTGCCGGACGGCGGCTCGTCGGCGAAGAGCGCGTGCAGCTCCGGATCCCATTTCATGCGTCCGATGGTCGCCGCGCCGAGTTTGGCGTCGGCTTCCTGCTCCCCTTCCCCCGCCGGCAGGATGACGTGCGCCCGCTCGCCCGCCACCGCTTCGAGCCCGCCCGCGATGAGATCCGCCAACACCTCGCGCCGCCCGGAGCCGGGCAGGCCGAGGATCACGTAAACGAGGGGGCGGGTGGCGGTGGCGGCGTCGGACATGGGCGGGATCAAAAGGTAAACGTGTGGTTCTGCGCCGCGTCGCGCATCCAGTGGTCGATTAGCACGAGCAGGGTCATCGCCTCGACGATGGGCACCGCGCGCGGCACCACGCAGGGATCATGGCGACCCTTACCCATGAGGTCGGTCGGCTGCCCGGCGAGGTCCACCGTGCGTTGGCTTTGCAGGATCGTGGCGGTGGGTTTGAAGGCGACGTTGAAGACGAGTTCCTCGCCGTTGCTGATGCCGCCCTGCACCCCGCCCGAGCGGTTCGTGACCGTGCGCACCCGGCCGTCGCGGTTTTCAAAGAGGTCGTTGTGCTCCGAGCCGCGCAGCAGCGAGCCGCCGAAGCCGCTGCCGACCTCGAAACCCTTGGTCGCGGGCAGGGAAAGCATGGCTTTGGCGAGGTCGGCCTCCAGCCGGTCGAACACCGGCTCGCCCAGACCGGCCGGCAGACCGCGCACCCGGCACTGGATGACGCCGCCGACCGAGTCGCCTTCGGAACGCACCGCCTTGATGCGCTCGATCATCGCCGCCGCCGTCGCCGCATGCGGACAACGCACCGCCGTCGCCTCGACCGCCTCGAGCGTGGGGAATTCCACCAAGGCCTCCGCCGGCGCGGCGATGTCGTGGATGCGGGTGATGTAGGCGCGCGCCTCGACCCCGCGGGTCGCGAGGATCTTTTTGGCGAAGGCGCCGGCCGCCACGCGGCCGATGGTCTCGCGCGCCGAGCTGCGCCCGCCGCCGTTCGGGTCGCGGATGCCGAACTTGGATTGATAGGTGAAGTCAGCGTGCGAGGGGCGGAAGGCCGCCTTCATCTCGTTGTAGGCCGAGCTGCGCTGGTCGGTGTTGCGCACCAGCAGAGAAATGGGCGTGCCGGTGGTCAGACCATCGTAGACGCCGGAGAGGATCTCGACCGTGTCGGCCTCCTTGCGCGGAGTGGTGATGTCGCTCTGGCCGGGGCGACGCCGGTCGAGCTCGGCCTGGATCTCGGCCGCCGTGATGGGCAAGCGCGGCGGGCAGCCGTCGAGCGTCACGCCGATGGCGGGACCGTGGCTTTCACCCCAGGTGGTGATGCGGAAAAGGTGACCGAAACTGTTGGGCATCGCGTCGGGCAGGTTGGCCGGGTCGAGGTGCGCCGCAAGGGACAAAACCGCCGCCCGCCGCGCGATGCCTCGGAGCGTCGCGATGGTGTCCCCGCCGAGAGTCGAACACGGATCAGTCGTTTAGGAAACGACCGCTCTATCCACTTGAGCTACGGGGACGGCTTCCGCGCCGACTACGCGCGAATCTGAAAACCGGGGCAAGTCCCGGTTTGGCCCGCGCGGGCCGCCCGAACCCGCCCGCGGGTCAACTCCCCGCGCCGCGCTGCCGCACCGCCTCGAAGAGCGTGATGATCGTGGCCATGGCGACGTTGAGCGAGTCCGCCTGGCCGGCCATCGGGATGCGCACCCGCGCGTCCGCCTCGCGCAGCCAGAAATCGCTCAAACCATACTGCTCGCTGCCCATCACGATGGCCAGCGGCCCGCGCAGATCTGTGTCGGTGTGCAGCTCCGTCGCCGCCGGCGTCGTCGCCACCGCCCGGATGCCGCGCGCCGCCAGCCACTCGCGCACCTCGCCGCTCTCCGCCACGATCACCGGCACGGAAAACAGCACCCCGGTCGAGGCGCGCACCACGTTGGGGTTGAACAAATCCGTCACCGGATCGCAGACGATGAGCGCGTCCACCCCGGCCGCGTCCGCGCTGCGCAGGATGGTGCCGAGGTTGCCCGGCTTCTCGATCGCCTCCACCACCAGCAGGAAGGGGTCGGGCCGAGAATCGCTAAATTTCCCCGCCAGCAAGGCCTCCAGGTCCGCCAGCGTCCGCCGCCACTGCGGCGCCACCGCCAGCAACCCGTCCGGCCGCTCCCGGTAGGCGACCTTGGCGAAGGCGTCCCGGGTGAGTTGAAACACCTTCGCGCCCGCCGCCTGGGCCTGGGCGATGAGCGCGGGCTCGTTGCCCTGGTCGCCGAGATACCACTCGGGACAGGTGTAGAGTTCGGTCAGCGCGACGCCCTTCTCCAGCGCCCGCCGGATCTGCCGGTAGCCTTCGACCAGAAACACCCCCGCCTCGTCGCGCGGCCGGCGGTCGCGCAGCTTCACGAGCTGCTTCACGCGCGGATTTTGGAGACTGGTGATGTGTTCGACCGGGACCATGACCCACGAAACACACGAAAGGATACGAAAAGAAAATCCTCTTCGCCGGGCCTTGGGTGTGTTTCGTGTGTGGGGTGGGCCGCAAAAAATCCTTTAACGACGATCCCTTCCCCTACCACGCCGAGCTGGAGCTGGAGATCGCCACGCTCACCAACCTAGGCGTCGGGCTCGCCCGCGTGCCCCACCCGGCCGACCCCGCCGCGCGCTGGGTGGTGATGATCCCCTTCACCCTGCCCGGCGAACGCGTCCGCGCCCGCGTCTTCCGCAACCACAAGAACTACTCCGAGGCCGACCTGATCGAAATCCTCGCGCCTTCGCCCCAGCGCATCGCGCCGGTGTGCCCGCTCTTCGGCCGCTGCGGCGGCTGCCAATACCAGAACCTCGCCTACGCGGAGCAACTCGTCTGGAAACGCCGCCAGGTCGAGGAACTCCTCCGCCACATGGCCGGCCTCGAGTTCCCGGTCGCGCCCGTCATCGGCTCGCCCGCCGAATACGGCTACCGCTCGAAGATCACCCCGCACTTCAACGCCCCCCGCTCCGCCGCCGAGGCCGCCGAGTTGCCCATCGGGTTTCTCCGCCAGGGCACGCGCTTCGACATCCTCGACGTCCCCGCCTGCCCCATCGCCACCGCGCCGATCAACGCCCGCCTCGCCGCCAGCCGCGCCCACGTCCGCACCCGCGCCGCCGAGGGCGCCTACGCGCGCGGCGGCACCCTGCTGCTGCGCGACGCCTCCGGGCAGGTGACGACCAACTACGACGACGTCGTCACCGAGACGGTGGGCGACCTGAAGCTGCGTTTCCTCGCCCGCGATTTTTTCCAGAACAACCCCTTTATCCTGCCCGCCTTCACCGGCTACGCCCGCGAGCAGGCCGCCGCCACCGGCGCGCGTTTCCTGGTCGACGCCTACTGCGGCAGCGGCCTCTTCGCCTTGGCCTGCGCGCCCGCCTTTGAAAAAGTCGCCGGCATTGAGATCAGCGAGAGCAGCATCGTCTTCGCCCGCCAAAACGCCGAGGCCAACCGCCTCGCCAACGTGACCTTCCAGGCCGGCGACGCCGCCGCGATCTTCGCCGGCCTCGCCTTCCCCGCCGCCGACACCGTCGTGCTTATCGACCCGCCCCGCAAAGGCTGCGACGAGGCGTTTCTCGCCCAACTTTTCGCCTACGGCCCGCGCGCCGTGGTCTACGTCTCGTGCGACCCAGCCACGCAGATGCGCGACCTGCGCGCCTTCACCGCCGCCGGCTACGCGCTGACCGCCGTGCAACCCTTCGACCTCTTCCCCCAAACCCGCCACCTCGAGTGCGTGGTGACGCTGCGGAAGGGGTAGGGCGCGCCCGGGAAACAAACTCGTCGGGCGACGCTGGGGAAAATTGCTCGGCCAAGGCGATCGAGGCGGAGGTGGACCGGCGTCCATACCGCCAAGGGCAACACCGGCCGAGCGAGTTTCTCCGGTGGTTTACGCGACAAATGGGGTTGTTTACCAGAGACGCCCCAATTCACCCCAGGCGCTCGCGCCAATAACCAGGACGCCGTTTGAAGTGCATGATCGCGACGATCCAAACCTCGCCGGGTTGATCGAGATAGATGACCGCGTAGGGAAACACCGCGCCGGAGTGTCGTCGGGCCGGTGGATGAAACATTCGCCGCAGGGCGGGGCGTGCGCGGACCTCGGAGACGACCTCATCCATTTCCGCGTAAAACCGCCGACCCAGCTCCGGACTTTTTCCGGCGTAGTAGCGCCCCGCCTCGGTCAACTCAAGCCGCGCCTCCGGATGGAAGAGAAAGGGCTTCACAAACCCACGATTTCGCGAAGCTCGGCCATGACCTGATCGCCCGGGACGCCCTTGACCTGCCCGCTTTGAATCTCCGCGACCCGCCGGTTCGTCTCGTCCCGCCACGCCGCGTCATTTTCGGGATCGGGCTGGGCGAAACTTTCCACGAGGAGCAAGTCGAAGAGTTCGCTAAGTTGATCGCGCGGGAGTTGCCGCGCCTCGCTTACGATCTGTTGCACCGTCATGGACATGACTCCGACCTTGCGGGCTTCGTCGGCGATGGCAACAGCCCACTGGCGCGCCGGCACGACCGAATGTCGCGCCGTGGCCCACGGAGCGGGAGAATGTCGCTCCGTTTACGTCTGAAAAATCGCCGTTCGGTGATACTGCAAAAACTCCGGTTCCGGTTCCGCCAACATCTCAGGTAAGCGAATCGGAGCGCCTTCATACGCCGCAAAATTCTGTTCCAGCGCCTGCTGAGGGAAATACCGTTTCAGTCTTGGACTCAGCACGACGCGCAGTTTCTCATCGACCGTGATCAGTCCCGAATCGAACGCCGCGTCATGCAGCGTCGACAGGCACAAGCCGTTGCGTGGGTTCAGGCGATCATCCGGGAATAGGCCCCAAGGCCGTATGTGACTCGCCACCAGGAAACGCGGCACGTCGATGCCAGAGATACAGCACCGCACTCCATATGCGTTGAGCAGCGTCTGACGAAAAAACTGCTGCCCGCGTCGTTGTTTCATGATCGCCAGTTTTTCGGTCGGACCGAGCGGCGGAATCGCCGGCGCCGCCACCAGCCGCACGCGGTCCCGACCAAGAAAATCCACCTCTTGAGCCTCATCCGCGGTGAACAGGTCGTGCAGCAAGGCCTCGCTCTCCGGCGCGAGTGTTTCGAGATTCTGGCGAAACTCCGCCCACAGTTCGCGATCCTGCTTCGTCGCACCATCGAGGCCCTTTATCCCACGCGCCGCGAGGACCGGATCAAGCGAGGCGAAGTTGCTCAGCTTCATGGCCAGACTACTCGGCGTGCGGCCCATTTTCTCCGCCACCTCGATGATGAGCGGATTGCCCTTGTGCAACTTTCCGAATGGCAGCTTCCCGTAGAGATTGAGCGCGATCAGGAAATGCTCGCGAGTCCACTTGACGCCGGATGCTTTGGGCATGGCGCAAGTTGACCAGCCCACGCGTGCAAGCGAAGCCCTCTTTTCCGATTTGCGCTTCCCCGACGTCACAAACCTGGCCAGGTGAATGAGCCCAGCATGGGCACGACCTACACCCTCAAACTCGACGCGAGCGATCTCGGCCAAGTCCTCGACGGCCTGCATTCCCGCTCCGAAGCGTGGCACGGCACTGCGCAATATCTGGCCGCCGGCACCACCCCGCATGACGGATTCGTCATCGAGGAATGCGACGACGCCGAAGAGGCTCGTGCTATCGCCACCGACTACGACCGCATCATCGAGATCATCGAAGCCCAGCGAAACGCCCAGCGACCCTCTCCTTGATCGGAGACCATCGTGTCCTCTAACCCGGCCTGCATCCCGACGCTTACGACGATCCCGACAGCGGCTGACCGCGCGTGTTGAAGAATTTCGCCGCCGAGGCGTGGGCGCGTTTCGAGGCCGGCGAACTGGCCGACGAGGAGCTCTACCCCGTCGAGGCCGCGTGGTGCGGCATCGTCGACCGCATGGCCCGCCCCCCGAGGAGACCGAGCGCCGCGTGTGCTCCGCCGCGCTCCATGGCCTGCCGCTTTGATCGACGCCCCGGTCATGCACGAGTTCGCCCGACCAAGGATCGACGGCTTGTCCCGCTACGACGCGGTGGTGCTTCGCGACGGTCGGCGCGTCCTGGCCACGATCTACACGGACTGGTTTCGTGACGACGCCGAGGCGGCCGTCGGGCTGCGGGCCATCATGGAGTCGCAGGGCTATCGCGTGGCCGAGGTGCGGGTGGACAGGATCTCCGAAGTGGTGCTCGGCGCCCCATGACCGCGCGTCCACCCCGCGCTTGCCGGCGCAATCGCGCCGGCTAACGCGCCCGCATGAGCGAACGCATCGTCATCGACCCCGATATCTGCAACGGGCGGCCCTTGGTGCGCGGCACGCGCATCAGCGCCCAGACGGTTTTGGAGTTTCTCGCCGCCGGCGACTCCATCGAGGACCTGCTGGCCGAATACCCGGCCCTCACCCGCGCGGACGTGCAGGCCTGTCTCGACTACGCCTCCCGTCTGATGGCGAACCACTACTCGGTCGTGGCTTCCGCATGAAGGGTGGGTCGTCCAAGCTGCGCCGTTCGGGTGACACCTCCACCGAACCTCTTTCCCCGGACTTGCGAGGTCCGCGCCTTGGCCTTAGCTAGGACAATGCTCGATTGGTCACAGTGCTCGGCGGTGGAGCGGATTCCCGGCAAAGTCGGGGGCGCCTGGCTCTTCGTCGGCACGCGCGTCCCGGTCACGGCGCTATTCGAAAACATCGAGGGCGGAGCCACCGTGGCCGAGTTTCTCGATTGGTTCCCCGGCGTGGGTCACGATCAGGTGGATGCCGTGCTTGATCACGCCCGCGCCAGCTTGGCCGAGGCATAAGGGCGACCAGACCGACGGTGCGCATCCTCTTCGATCAAGGAACCCCGGTTCCCCTGCGACGACATCTGGCCGGCCACGAGGTGGAGACCGCTTACGAACGCAATTGGTCCGCCCTGCAAAACGGTGATCTTCTCGCGGCGGCCGAGGCCGCGGGTTTCGCCGCGATCATCACGACGGACCAGAACTTGCGTTACCAGCAACACCTTGCCCCCCGCCAACTGGCCATCCTCGTGCTCACCACCACGGATTGGCGGCGTATTCGCGCGGAAACGGAACGCGTGGCCAAGGCGGTCGACGCCCTGCGCCCCGAAGCCTATGTCGAACTTGGTTTTG
This sequence comes from Opitutaceae bacterium, assembly GCA_027482905.1. GTDB lineage: Bacteria > Verrucomicrobiota > Verrucomicrobiia > Opitutales > Opitutaceae > IMCC26134_A. The sequence continues at coordinate 36,258 of JAIXVP010000241.1, read as the reverse complement.
GTGCCTGACCCGCGCTCGGGTCCCTAGGTAGCCAAACCATGACCGATATCCTCACCCCCGCCCAACGTTCCGCGCTCATGGCGAGGGTGCGGGGCGCGGGCAACGCCTCCACCGAACTCCGGGTGATCGCGGTCTTTCGCGCGCACCGGGTGACGGGCTGGCGGAGGAGCGCGACGCTCCAGTTTAAGACGGACAAGGTTAAGTTTAAGGTCAGGCCCGACTTCGTTTTTCCCGCCCGCCGGCTGACCGTCTTCGTGGACGGCTGCTTCTGGCACGGCTGCCCGCTGCACGCCACCCAGCCCAAGCAAAACGCGAAGTTCTGGCGCGAGAAGATAGCGAAAAACCGGACCCGCGACACGCTCGTCACCCGCACCCTGCGCCGCGCCGGCTGGCGGGTTTTGCGCGTGTGGGAACACGAGCTGACGCGGAGATACGAGCGCCGCCTGCTCGCCCGCCTGCGACGCGCCGGGCTCCTGTCGTCAGCTCAGGATTGACCGCACCGAAACTCAGCGCGCCTCGGTCCACTCCGGCGCGGAATACTGTTCCGTCAGCGCCTCGTGTTCGCCCTCCGCGAACTCGGGCCACGAGGTAGCCTCCGCCTCCGCCCCGAGCGCCGCCGCCACGCCGGCGACGAACGTCTCCGCCAAGACCTCCCAATCCCGCACGCCCGCCGCCGCCGGCCGCCAGATTGAGCCCTGGAACAACAAGCCCTCTTTGCTCCGCTTCTGCGCCGCGCCGGCGATCTTCGCGCCGGTCGCCGGGTCCACCACGTCGTAAAGCTCCGCCCGCGTGAAACACACCGTCGGCCCCTTCGCCGCCGCGCAGCCCGCGAGTTCTCCATCCCCGCCCTCGCCCGCCGCGTCCGCGTCCGCCGCCGGCACGCACCGCTCCTTCAACACGGCCGCCTGCCCACCGGCCACCAGCGCCGCCGCCAGCGCCGCGTGGACCGCGCGGTAGCTGTCCACCGCCCGCGCTTTTTCCAACTCATGCCCGCGCGGGATCACCAGCGCGTAGGTCCAGTCGTCGCGATGATCGACCAGCCCGCCGCCGGTGGGCCGCCGCACCAATTCGACGCCTTCCGCGTCGGCCGGCAGCTGCGCGCGCACCCAAGCGATCTTCTGGCTATAGCCAAAAGTGAACGCCGGCCGGTGCCAGTCGTAGGCCCGGAAACGCGCGTTCGCCCGCCCCGTCTCCGGGTAGCGGCGCAGGAGCAGGAAATCCGCCGCCATGTTGGCCGCCGCCGAGTCGGAACGGGTTGGCAGCACCTCGAGTTTCCCGGACGCACCCATGGTCCGTATCAAAGGCCGAAATACCACGCGCGCACCGGCGGCGGGAGGATGAGCTGGTCGAGTTGCGCGTCGAAGGTCTCGATCGGCGTCTTCAGCACGCCCGCGAGCGGCTTGAGGTCGAGCGCGAGATTGGCCGGCCGCCGCGCCGTCGCCGCCGGGTCGTCCGCACGGGCGATCTCCACGATGGGCGCCGCCTCCGGGCCGAGTTTGAAATGCGTCCGGATGCGGCGCGCCAGCTCCACACGCGAGAGGGTCTCCGCGCCGGCCCAATGAAACACCCCGCGCAGGTCCGTGCGTTCGCAGAGTTCGAGCAACACCTCGGCGAGGTTGCCCGCCGTGCAGGGCTGGCGGATCTCGTCGCGATAAAGCCGCGGCGCACGCCCCGCCGCCCAGTCGCCAAGCAGACGCTCGTGCAGGCTGCGCGCTCCGCCGAGGCTGTTGCCGGTTAGCAGCGGCGCGCGCACCGTCGCGGCGAAGTCCGGCGCGGCCTCCCGCACGCGTCGCTCGCTCTCCATTTTCTGGCGACCGTAGAGGTTGAGCGGCCGGGGCGCGTCGCCCACCGCGTAGGGCGGCCGGTCGCCGGCGAAAACCTGCTCGGTCGAGACATGGATCAGCCGCGCGCTGAGGTGGTGGGCCAGCTTCGCCAGCAGAGCCGGCAGCTCGACATTGAGCGCCTGGGCCCGCGCCGGATCCGCGTCGCACGCCGCCGGCTCGGCCACCGCCGCGCAGTTGACGATGGCGTCGGGAAACACCTCCAGGGCGAGCGCCGTCATGCCCTCGGCGCCGGTCAGGTCGAGCGCGCGTTTCTCCGCTAGCCCGGGGATCGCGGCGGCGTAGCCGCCGACCACGCCGACCACGTGGTGACCGCGACGCTTGGCGGCCTCCGCGAAGGCCGAACCGACCAGACCCGACGCGCCGGTGAGCAGGATTTTCATTTGGAAAGATACACCGCCGCCGCGTCGTCCGCCGACGGCAGGAGCTCGGGCGCCACCAACCACCGCACCCGCCAGCGGCGCAGGCCGGTCTTCTTGTGCGTCCCCTCGACCGACTCGAGCGCGAGCGCGGCCGCCTTGCGCAAGACGAAGAGCCCCGCCGTCGGTTTGCCCCGCACCAGCAGCGAGGCGAGCAGCCCGAGGTGCGGCTCATGCCCGACGAGCGCGAGGTCGCCGCGGTCGCGCGGGAAAAGCTCCAGCCGCTCCGCCAGGTCCACCGGATCGTCGTCGGGCAGCAAACCGGGCGTCTCCACCTTGGCCACGTCGAGCCCCAGCCGCGCGATCAGGTCGTCCGCCGTTTCGAGGGAGCGCCGCAGCGGACTATGCCAGACCTGGGTCGGTCGAAAACCGCCGTTGCCGGCGAAGAACGCCGCCAGCCGCGCCACCTCGCCGCGCCCGCGCGCGCTGAGCGGACGCGTGGCGTCCTCCTCCTCCGTCACCGCGTGGGCGTGGCGCATCAGATGCAGCAGCATGGTCGTGATGTTTCGGCCGGAAAGGGACTCGCGCCGCGCTCAAGGCGCCAGCCGCTCGACCGTCCACTCGCCCGCCTTGCCCTCGCGCCGGAAACGCAGGCGGTCGTGCAGACGGCTGCGCCGCCCCTGCCAGAACTCCACCGTGTCGGGCGCCACCCGGTAGCCACCCCAGGCCGGCGGCAGCGGCACCTCGCACCCGGCGTATTTGGCCTCCAGCGCCTTCATCGCGTCCTCCAACACCGCGCGGCCGTTGATGATGCTGCTCTGCTGGGACACCCACGCGCCGAGCTGGCTGGCGCGCGGCCGGGAGTGGAAATAGGCCTCCGTCTCCTCGCGCGTGATGCGCGTCACCGCGCCCTCCACGATCACCTGCCGCTCCAGCGCGAACCAGGGAAACACCAGCGCCGCGCGCGGGATGTTGGCCAGCTCGCGGCCTTTCCGGCTTTCGTAGTTGGAATAGAATACAAAACCACGCCCGTCCACGCCCTTGAGCAGCACGGTGCGCGCCGAGGGCCGGCCGTCCGCCCCGACCGTCGCCAGCGTCATGGCGTTGGGTTCGACCAGCTTCGCCGCCTCGGCCTCCTGGAACCACCGCTCGAACTGGCGGAAAGGGTCCTTCGCGAGGTCCTTTTCCAGGAGCCCGGCGAGGTTGTAGTCTTTGCGGAGGTCGGCGAGGGACGACATAACCGCAACCAAGCCCCGCGCGCCCCGCGTTGTCAAAGGCACAGCCGGGATCATGCGGTTGGACGGCGGAGCAGCGGGGCGAGATCGCGAGCAGATTTCGGTGCGGACCGAGCGAAGTAATACCCGTAGGGTATTTCGAGACGAGGGCCCCATCGAAAGGTGCCGCGAGATCGCCTCGATGCGACCCGGACAACCGCATGATCCCGGCTATCCCCACCGGCCCGGCGTTGACCTCCCCGCCCACGTCGCAAGACCCTCCCGACATGACGCCCGCCGCCTACCTCGACGCCCACGCGGACGACCTCGTCGAGCTGCTCCGCCGCCTCGTCCGGCTGCCCACCGTCAACCCGCCCGGCGACCATTACGACGCCATCACCCGCCTGCTCGCGGCGGAGCTCAAGCTCGCCGGCCTCGCCGTGCGCCGCCCCCGCGTGCCGGCCGCCCTGCTCCGACGCCACCTGCCGCCCGAGCAGTGGAAACACCCGCGCTGGAACGTCCTCGGCCGCCTCGCCGCCCCCGCCCCCGCCCCCGCACGCAAGACCCTCCATTTCAACGCCCACTACGACGTCGTGCCCGTTTCTGGCGACTGGCGGCACGGCTCGCCCTTCTCCGGCGCGGTCGAGGACGGCTGGATCTACGGGCGCGGCACGTCCGACATGAAGGGCTCCATCGCCAGCCTGCTCCTCGCTCTCCGCGCCCTGCGCGCCACCCGGACCGCGCCCGCCCTGAACGTCGAGGTGTCCCTCACCGCCGACGAGGAAACCGACTCCGCGCTCGGCGCCGGCTGGGTGGTCGAGCACGGCGGCGTCCGCCCCGACTACGCCCTCGTGCTCGAGGGTGGCGAGGGCCGCATGATCGCCTGCGGCCACAACGGCGTGGTCTGGCTCGAGGTCGTCGTCCACGGCCGCGCCGCCCACGGCAGCACGCCGGAGGAAGGCGTCAACGCCCTCGAACACGCGTCGCGGCTGGTCCTCGCCCTCGGCGACCATTCCCGGGCGCTGGCCGCGCGGTCGTTCACCGCACCGGACGGCGACGTCCGCCACCCGACGCTCAACGTCGGCGGCGTCTTCGGCGGCGGCCCGGGCGACAAGATCAACACCGTCCCCGCCCTCGCCCGCTTCACCATCGACCGCCGCGTCCTGCCCACCGAGACCGCCGCCGCCGCCGAGCGCGAATTGCGCGCCTTCCTCGCCGCCGCCACCCGCGCCCTGCCCGCCCCCCGGCCGCGGGTCGAGGTCCGCAAGATCTCCGAGAACCACCCCTGTTTCGCCGCGCCCGACCACCCCTTCGCCGCCGCCCTCGCCGGCCACGTCGCCCGCGAACGCCGTTGCCGCCCCGTTTTCGGCTGCTCGACCGGTTTTAACGACATGCACTTTTTCTCGCACCACCTCGGCATCCCCACCCTCGGCTACGGCCCCGGCGGCGAGGACTACCACGCGGTCGACGAACGCGCCTCCCTGCGCGAACTGCTCGCCAGCGCCCGCATCTACGCCGGACTTATGACAACGCCCCTGGCCTGAGACCCCCTCCGCGATGCCCGAGACCGCCAAGCGCTCCTTCCCGCATAACTTCTCGCCCGGTCCCGGCGCGATCCCCGAGGTCGTGCTGGCCGAGACCCGCGAGGCCCTGCGCGAGGTGCCCGGCACGGGATTGCCCCTGCTCGGGCTCGGCCACCGGACACCGTGGTTCCGCTCGATCGTGGACGAGGCCGAGGCGCACGTCGCCGCCCTGCTCGGGCTCGGCCCCGACCACCGCGTCCTTTTTCTCCAAGGCGGCGCCTCGTTGCAGTTCACCATGATTCCGCTGTGCTTTCTGCGCGGCCGCGGACGCTCGGCCGATTACCTGCGCGCCGGCTACTGGAGCGCGAAAGCCGTGCCCGAGGCGGAGCGCGAGGGCCGGGTCAAGCTGGCCTGGGACGGTCGCCCCGGGGGCTACGCCCGGCTGCCCTCGGATGGCGAGCTGACGCTCGATCCCGGCGCGGCCTATTTCCACTACGTCTCGAACGAAACCGTCGAGGGCCTGCAATTCGACCGGGTGCCCGGTCTCGACGCGGTCCCGCGTTGTTGCGACATGTCCTCGGATTTCCTCGCCCGGCCGCTCGACTGCTCGCGCTTCGGCCTCATCTACGCCCACGCCCAGAAGAACCTCGGACCCTCCGGCGTGACCGTGACGGTGATCCGCCGCGACCTGCTGGAGGCCATCCCCGCCGGCCTCCCGCCGATGCTCGACTACCGCGCCCAAGCCGAGGCCGGCAGCGTCTACAACACCCCGCCGGTTTTCGCCATCTACGTCACCCTGCTCGTCCTGCGCTGGCTCCGCCACGAAATCGGCGGCCTCGCCGAGATGGAGAAAATCAACCGCGCCAAGGCCGCCGCCGTCTACGCCGCCCTCGACGCCGCGCCGGAGCTCTACCGGCTCCGTGCGCCCCGCGACCAGCGCTCGACGATGAACGCCACCTTCACCGTGCCCACGCCGGAACTCGAGGCGCGGCTCCTCGCGGAAGCTTCCGACGCGGGTATCACCGGCATCGAGGGACACCGCTCGACCGGCGGCTTTCGCGTCTCCCTCTACAACGCCGTCACGCTCGATTCCGCCCGTGTCCTGGCCGGCTTTCTCGGCGACTTCACCCGCCGCCACGGTTGAAGGCGGGTGAACGCGCCGCCCGGGTCCGGTTCAACCGGTGCGTTCGTAGAGCTCCGGAAACCGCGTGGCCCAAAGCGGCTCCCCGCCCGCGATCTGCAGGACGTGCGGCCCCCAGGTGACGTTGACCTCGAGCAATTTCGGGCCCTCGGCATCGATCACCACGTCCCAACCGATGCTATTCAACGTGGGCGCCATCCGGTGTCCGGCCACGCAGATCCTCTTGCATTCCATCCAGTGCGGCACGACCTCGCCTTCGATGGGAACGCCGGAAACGGGATGGACCGCGAGGTCCTCGTTGGCCGGCGCCACCCCCGCCGCCGGCCCGAGCCGACCGGTGTCGAGATCGATGCGCGCCACCAGCGCATCCTGATGCAGGTTGGCGAGCCGCCCTTTCCCGTGCGGCATGCGCAAGGCGGCGGCCAGCAGCACCGGCTCGTCCGCGCGACGCGAGCGCATCGTCAGGAGCCGGAGCGTGATCAGCCCGTCCACGCCGTAGCGGGCCAACGCGGGATGGTTGTGGATTCGCGGTTGAATAATGCGATCGTGCTCCCTCGAACGCGCCTCGATCCACGCGCGCGCCTCGGCCATGGAGAGCCTTCGGCCGGCCATCTCCCAGCCTTCTCCGCGCCGATCGAGAAAATCGATGCCCTTGCCCTGCCCGAGGGCGGTCGGCTTGACGACCAGGTCGCGACCGGTCGCGACCAGCTCATCCCACGAGCCCTCCACCCAGCCGCCGGCGCGCAGGAAGCCCCACACCGGCACGGTCGGCAAACCGGCGGCCGTCGCCGCCCGCCAGAACACGTGTTTGTCGCGAAGCCGGTCGGCGCCGTCGGGCGGAACGGCACGCAAGAGCATCGGAATCAGTTGCCAAAAAAGCATGTATTCGCCCCGGCGCCGGTAAAAACGGTCCAGATAGAGTTTGTAGCGGTAAAACTCGTCCGGCGCGATGTTATGGAAGAACGCGCACGCGAACAACCGGCGCAAATGAACCACGTCGCCCACCTCGGGCAGTTCGCGCCGGATCGCGGGCCGTTGGCGCCGGTATTTCAACACGCACTCGCGCGCCATCACCACGGCCCAAACCACGACCAACGCGACCCGGCCCATCCGGCCGGGATGGCCGACCTCGGCCAATTCATGGGCGTAAACCTCGGCCAGCACCCGGCGCGCGGCCGGGCTCGCTCCGCGGGGAATGTAACCAGGCAGAGGCACGGGATTGCGCACAAACAACCGACAGGGGATGTAAAATCGTTTCCGACCCATCGACCGAAAACGCAAACCGGCGCGCGACGGGGCAAACCATTAATCACGCTCGCGCCCTAGCACCACCCCGACCCGCCCTAGCACGCCCCCGGCCGCCCCCGCGTTGCCCGCTTGCCCCGCCGCGCCCGGCCTCCTGCCTTCCAACCTTTCAGTCCCTCGTTTTTTCCGTTTTCCAGCCTTCCACATTCGATTCCTCCGCTTTCCCGTTTCCCGCCTTCCACATTCCATGAAGATCAACGCCACCCTCACCCCCGCCAAGCTCCAGCCGAAGCTCACCCGCCTCTTCGAGCTCGCCGGTCAAAAGATCGACCTCGTGAACAAGTCCTGGAACCCCGCCCAGGGCACGCCCGTGTTCACCATCAAGGGCAAATACACCTCGCGCGGCTGGACCGAGTGGACCCAGGGCTTCCAGTTCGGCATGGCCTTCCTGCAATACGACGCCACCGGCGAGGAGCGCTACCTCCAGCTCGGCCGCGAGAAGACCCTCAAACACATGGCCTCGCACGTCAGCCACGTCGGCGTGCACGACCACGGCTTCAACAACGTCTCCACCTACGGCAACCTCCGCCGCCTCCTGCTCGAGGGCCGCGCGTCCGGCTCGTCGGACGAAATCCACTACACCGAGCTCGCCCTGAAGGTCTCCGGCGCCGTCCAGGCCGCGCGCTTCGCCCCCACCAACGCCACCGCGCCCTGGTCCCCGCTCGAGGGCAGCCCCGGCGTCGCGCCCTCCGGCTACGTCTATTCCTTCAACGGCCCGCAATCCCTCTTCGCCGACACCATCCGCTCCATGCGCTCGCTGGTCGTCGCGCACCAGCTCGGCCATGTCCTGATGGGCGAGGGCGACAAGCCGATCAATCTGCTGCACCGCGCCGTCACCCACGCCGCCACCACCGCGCGTTTCAACGTGTTCTTCGGCCAGGGTCGCGATTCCTACGACGTCCGCGGCCGCGTCGCCCACGAGTCGGTCTTTAACCGCAACGACGGCCAGTTCCGCTGCCCGTCCTCCCAGCAGGGCTACTCGCCCTTCACCACCTGGACCCGCGGCGCCGCCTGGATCATCTGCGGCTACGCCGAGCAGCTCGAATACCTCGACTCCATCCAGGGCTCCGACCTCGACGCCGTCGGCGGCCGCCGCGCCGTGACCGATCTCTTCCTCGAGACCGCCCGCGCCACCTCGGATTACTACATCGACGGCTACTCCGCCCTCGACGGCGTGCCGTATTGGGACAGCGCCGCCTTGAACACCCACAAGCTCGGCGACTTCACCGCCGCCCCCGCCGACCCCTTCAACGCCCACGAGCCGGTCGACAGCTCCGCCGCCGCCATCGCCGCCCAGGGCTTCATCCGCCTCGGCCTTTACCTCCAGGCCAAGGGCGAAACCAAGGCCGGCAAACGCTACCTCCAGGCCGGCCTCACCGTGGCCGACACGCTGTTCACCGACACCTACCTCGGCACCGATCCGAAGCACCAGGGCCTGCTCCTCCACAGCGTCTACCACCGCCCCAACGGCTGGGACCACGTCGCCAAGGGCCAGAAGGTCCCCAACGGCGAGGCCTGCCTCTGGGGCGACTATCACGCCATGGAGCTCGCCCTCCTCATCCAGCGCCTCGCCGCCGGCAAATACCTGACCTTCTTCTAAATCCGTCCGCCCGCCCCGCCTGAAGCTCGCCCCGGTCGCCTCCCGCGCCGGGGCTTTTTCGCGCCCACGGCATCGGTTTCGGATCCGGCCGCCGAATCCGCCGTGTTTACCTAGGGACCTTGGCCCGCGTAAAAACCCTCCGCCTGCCACCTTCGGCGAACTTGTCTCGGAGAACCCAGCCGCTATAACCGACCAACCCCAAGATGAAAATTCGGTCAAACTGGCTCGGGCTGGCGTTCGTCGCGTTGAACGCGGCGCTGGCCTCCGCCGCTTCCGAGCCGACTTTGGCCGAGCTGGTCGCGCAAAATCGACAGCTGCAAGAGCAACTCGCCCGCCAGCAACGGCAGCTCGACGCGCTCACCACCCGCCTCGCCTCTCTGCAGGCCTCCCCGGCCGGTCACCACGCCGACGACCTCGCGCCCGCCGACCCGCCGCCCGCGTCCGGCCCCGACCGTCAGCTTCGCATCTCCGGCGAAGCCGGCCTCGCGTTCTTTTCCACCGGCTCCGAAGGCCAGTTCCCGAACTCGGAATTCCGCGTCGACGACGCAAAGCTGTTTCTCGAGACCCAGCTGCTGCGCGACGTGTATTTCTTCGCCGGCCTCGATCTCTTCATCCGCGAAAACAACAACACCGCCGTCCAGTTCGGCGAACTCTACGTCGACTTCGAGAACGTCTCCGGCCTTCTCGGCGGACCCGACCGCCTGGTGAACATCCGCGCCGGCCGCCTCCAGATCCCCTTCGGCGAGGAATACCTCGTCCGCGGTCCCCTGGACAACCCGCTGATCTCCCACTCCCTGTCCGACGTCTGGGGCCTCGACCAAGGGGTGGAGCTCTACGGCTCCGGCGCCGGGCTCGACTACGTCCTCGCGGTGCAGAACGGCGGCGTCGACTTCACCCGCGACCACGACGGCGACAAGGCCGTGACCGTGCGCGTCGGCGGCTCGCCTTTGTCCTGGCTGCGGTTGAGCGCCAGCGCGATGCGCACCGGCGACCTCGCGGCCGGCAGCGATTCCGCCCCCGGAGACCAGCTGTCCGCCGTCTGGTTCGGCAACGGCTTTTTCCGCGCCCTGGGCCCCTCCGCCACCACCACCTCGTTCCACGCCGAACTCTGGCAGGGCGACGCCACCGCGCGCTGGCGGGGCGGCCACGTCGCCGCCGCCCTCGGCGGGGTGCGTTTCGACGACAACGACTCCGCCGCCGACAACGCCCGCGACCTCGCCTACGGCTACGTCGAGACGGTGCAGGATCTGACCGCCACCCTCTACGCCGCCGCCCGCTATTCCCGGATCGACGCCCCCGGCGGCTATCCGCTGGTCGGATGGGGCGATTTCGGGCGCTACTTCTTCTCCCCCACCCTCGCCGAGGAGCTCGACCGCCTCGGCCTCGGCCTGGGCTGGCGCATCGGTCCCCCGCTCGTCTTGAAATTTGAATACACCTTCGAGTGGGGCCGACAGACGGACGGCGCATCCCGGGATCGGGAAAACTTCATCGGCACCGAACTGGGCCTGAAATTCTGAACCGCCCCATGCCCCCCGCACCCCGCCGCCTCCTCCCGGTCGTCCTCGCCCTGGCCCTCGCGACCGCCGCGTCCGCCGGCACCATCGTCGGCACCGTCTCCGCCGAGGCCCCGCCCGAGCCGCCCGGAGCCGCCGCCGCAGGCGACGCCTACGCCAGCCGGCGCTACAAGTTCGTCGAGAAAATCGACTACTCCCGCCTCCGGGACTTCGTCGTCTACATCGACCAGCCCGTCTCCGAGGTCACGCCCGGCGCCCCCGCGCTCGCCGCCGTCACCACCCAGAAGGACGCCAACTTCGAGCCGCACGTGCTCCCCGTAGCCGCGGGCACCACCGTGCGCTGGCCCAACGAGGACGACATCTACCACAACGTCTTCTCGATGTCCGACACCAAGGAGTTCGACCTCGGCTACTACAAAAAGGAGAAGACGCCGGAGCTGGTTTTCGACAAGGTCGGCCGCGTGGACGTCTTCTGCGCCATCCATTCGAAGATGCACTGCATCATCCTCGTGCTGCCGAACGCCTTCTTCGCCTCCGCCGACGCCCGCGGCCGCTACCAGATCCGCGACGTGCCGCCCGGGACCTACCGGGTGCGCGCCTGGCACGAGCGCCTGCCCGGCCGCACCCTCAGCGTGACCGTGCCCGCCGAGGGCGAGGTCCGCGCCGATTTCCGGCTTGGCGTCGAGACCCTGCCCAAATCCTGATCATGGCCTCCCCGCCGCGCCGCGTCCGCATCGGTCTTCAGACCAAGGTCATGGCGCCGGTGCTCGCCCTGCTCATCCTCCTGCCCGCCTTCACCCTCTGGATCGTCGACCGGCGGATCAGCGACCAGACCCGCGCCGAGGCCGAGGCCGCCCTCTCCACCTCCCGGGATTTTCTGCTCAAATCCCTCGCCAACCGCGCCAAGGCGCTGGCCACCAGAAATCGCAATCTTCTCAACGATTCCCGCTTTCAAAACGTCGCCCGCCTCGGCGACGACGCCACCACCCGCGCCTTCCTGCGCGACCTGCTCGACGAACTGGCGGACGACACCGAACTCCTCGCCCAGCTTCACACCGACGACAGCCCGCCGGTCGCCGCCCGCCGCGACCCGTCCCTGCCGCTGGACGCCCTCGTCAAAGCCTCGTCCGCCTCCATCGCCGCCGCCCGCGCCGGCGAACCGTCCTCCGCCGTCGTGTGCGTCGGCAACCGGGCTTACGACGTGGTCGCGCTGCCCGTCGTCGTGCCGGAGCGGGGACCGGCGGGCGTGCTGCTCGTCGCCGTGCGCATCGGCGAAGCCGCGCTGCTCGCGCTCAAACCACCCCGCACCGAGGTCCTCCTGCTGGGCGCAGACGGCGTCGCCGCCTCCTCGCTGCGCAGCGTCCGCACCGAAAACGCCGCGCTCGCGCTCGCCCGCGCCCCCGCCCCTCCGGGCGACGACGCCATGCTCACCCTCATCAACGGCGAGCACTTTCTCGGCCTCGCCGGCGACTACGGCGTCGATCATCCCGGAGAGGGGCTGCGCTTCGTCCTGTTTTCCAACTACGAGTGGCGCCTGGTCGAGCTCGCGCGGACCCGCTTCACCCTCGTCGCCCTGGGCGCGCTCGGCATCGCCCTCGGCTCCGTCGCCGTGTGGTTGATCATCCGCCGCCTCACCCGCCCGCTCCGTGAACTGCGCGACGGTGCGGAAGCCATCGGTCGCGGCGATTTCTCCCACCGCATCGAACGCTTCTCGAACGACGAGTGCGGCGACCTCGCCGAGGAGTTCAACCGCATGACCGCCCACCTCCAGGCCTCCCGGGCCGAGCTGGAGCGCGCCATGCAGATGGTCCGCAACACCCAGCACCAGCTCATCCAGAGCGAAAAACTCTCCGCCGTCGGCCAGTTCGTCGCCGGGGTCGCCCACGAGTTGAACAATCCGCTCACCTCCGTGGTCGGCTTCGCCGAGCTGCTCCAGGGAGGCGGCGTCGACGAACGCACGCGCGCCCACCTCGACCGCATCGCCCAAAGCGCCCACCGCTGCCACAAGATCGTGCAGAGCCTTCTGGCGTTCGCCCGCCAGCACCCGCCCGAACGCAAACTCGTGCTCCTCCACCCGGTCATCGACGAGGTGCTCGAGATCATGGCCTACGACCTTCGCACCGGGAATGTCACGGTGGAGCGAAACTTCGCCCCGGCGCTGCCCCCCATCGTCGGCGACGCCCACCAACTGCAGCAGGTGTTCATCAATATCCTCGGCAACGCCCGCCAGGCCATGGAGCCCCTGCAACGCGAGGGCCTCCTGACCATCCGCACCCGCGTCGTCGGCACCACGGTCGAGATCGAGTTCGAGGACAACGGCCCCGGCATCCGCCCGGAACATCTCGCGAAGCTTTTCGACCCCTTTTTCACCACCAAACCCGTCGGCAAAGGCACCGGTCTCGGCCTTAGCCTTTCCTATGGCATCATGCAGGAACACGGGGGTCTCATCTCCGCCCGCAGCGAGTTCGGCCGCGGTGCTACCTTCATCATCAGCCTGCCCGCCGCCGATCCCGCCCAGCACGGCGTCGCCTCCGCGATCCGGGCCGCCACCGCCTCTCCGTTCCCCGCCGCCGCCGTGGGCCGCCGCATCCTCGTGGTCGACGACGAGCCCTGGATTCTTGAACTCGCCGCCGAGCTGCTCCGCCAGGAGGGCCATCGGGTCGACGTCGCCGAGGGCGGCCAGGCCGCGCTCGACCTGCTCGCCCGCGAAAAATACGACCTGATCGTGTCCGACTGGAAAATGCCCGGTCTGAACGGCATCCGCCTCCACGAACACCTCGCCGCCCGGGACCCGGCCCCCGCCCGGCGCATGTTGTTCATGACCGGCGACGTGATCAACGACACCTTTCAGGAATTCCTGCGCGCGAACCGCCTCACCCACCTGAGCAAACCTTTCGCGATCGGCGAATTCCGCGCCGCCGTCGCCCGCCTCTTCGCCGAGCAAGCCTGAGCACGGCCCGAGCACGGGCGAGCCGGCTTCGCGACCCCGGGGAAAAACTTCGCGCGCGGTGAAACGTTTTCCCGTTCTGCGCGTTTGATGAGGCGTAACCCACCTGAACGCCATGCGCCCTCCCCTCCGCTCCCGCTCCCTCACCCTCCTCGGGCTTGCCGCCCTGCTCACCCTCGCCCTCGCCCCCGAAGCCTCCGCCCGGGAACGCGCCCGCTCCGCCAAGGGCGCCCGCGGCGGTTCCGCCGAAACCACCGCCAAACGCGAACGCGGCAACGTCGAACGCGACGCCACCCTGACCAACCCCGCCGGCGGCACCCTCGACCACTCCTACCGACGCAGCTGGGACCCCGCCACCCAGTCCGGCACCGTGTCCACCTCGACCACCCGCCCAAGCGGCGCCACCTCGGGACGCGACGGCACCTACACCCGCACCGCCCCGGGCACCGGCACCTCTTCCGGCACTTACGCCCGCGCCAACGGCACCACCGGCACCTACGAGGGCGCCACGACCAAGACCGACGCCGGCCGCGCCACCACCCGCTCCGCCATCCGCTCGGACGGCAAGACCGCCTCCTCCCAGATCAGCACCGCCAAAACCGACACCGGCGCCAACCGCACCGCCGTCCGCACCGGCCCCGACGGCGGCACCGCCACCGCGCAGACCGAAGTGACCAAAACCGAGACCGGCGCCGCCGCGACCCGCACCGTCACCCGCACCCCTCCGCCCCCCGGCGAGTAGCCTGCCGCCAACGGCAAAAACTCGCCCGCGTCCGCGTTCTTTGTCCATCCTCCAGCCGTCTCCGCACCGCATGGAGGATACCGCCCGCCCCCCGACCGATCCGGCTCTTGAGTCCGACGACGAGCCCTCCGACGAGGCCTTGGTCGCCGCCGCCCAAGCCGGTCGGGGCGCCGACCTCGACCGGCTCCTCCGCCGCCACCACCCCGAGCTCTCCCGCCTGCTCTGGCGCTTCGCCCGCCAGCCCGCCGAGCTCGACGACCTCGTGCAGGAAACCTTCCTCCGCGTCCTGCGCGGCCTGCCCCGCTGGCGACCCGACCAGCCCTTTGTCCACTGGCTGCGCCGCATCGCCGTCAACGTCGGCCGCGACCACCACCGCCGAGAAGCCACCCGCCGCCGCTGGACCGCCGAGCCCGCCCAGGCCGCCTCCGGCGAATCCACCCCGCCCCTCGAGCCCGTCGACCCCGCGCCCGATCCCGCCGCCCGCGCCGCCGCCGAGGAATTCAAAAACCTCCTCGCCCACCTCCCGCCCGACGACCGCACCGTGCTTACCCTCCACCACCTCGAAGGCTGGGACTTCGCCACCATCGGCCGTCAGCTCGGCTGGCCCGCCCCGCTCGCCCGCCTCCGCGCCTTCCGCGCCCGCCAACGCCTTCGCGCCCTCCTCGAAAACCCACCTTCACCATGAAAACTCCCCCGCCCTGCGCCGCCCCCCTCGATCCTGCTCGACTCGCCGCCGCCCGCGCCGACCGACCGGCCGCCCGCGACCCCGGCCCGTTGCTGCACGCAGCCAGGCTCGCGTTCGCCGGCGAGACCGCCGCACCGCGCTGGACGGACGCCTTCGCCGACCGCTTCGGCTCCCTCCGCGCCCTCGCCGCCTCCGCCGCCTGCGCCCTGCTCCTCGGCGGGCTCGCCGCCCGGCAGATCGTCGCCGAACTGCACGCCTTCGACGAAATCATAGCGTTGACCGGCCCGCTTTGGGAGATCGCCTCATGACTCCTCCCTCCCCTGCCCCCGCGCGTTGGAAAATCTGGGCGGCCGCCGCCGCGCTCTTCTTCGCCGGCCTCGGGGTCGGCGCCGTCCTCACCGGCGCCGTGGTCGGCCGGATCGTGCGCAAAACCCTCGCCGCCGCCGCCACCGGCCAGGGCGCCCTGATCGAACGCGGCGCCGATCGCCTGCACGCTCGCCTGGAACGCGAACTCGCGCTCGATCCCGCCCAATCGGCCGCCGTCCGCCGCAGCCTGGACGCCTCCGTCGCGCGCCTGAAAACGACGCGCGAAAAGACCCGCGAAGAAGTCCGGCTCATCGCCCGCGAAGGCTACGTCGCCATCGCCCGCCAACTCAGCCCCGCCCAACGAGACGAATTCCGCCGAAATGCGCGCGAGCGCCTGACCCGTCTCGGCTTGGACGACGGCGCCCTTATGGCCGAATAACGTCGACGCACTTTCCGAGCGACGGTGGCCAAGGCGTTTCAACCCGGACACCACGAGTATCGCGAGTCGTCTCCCGCACCCAGTCGATCGCCTTTTCGCCACGCCGGCCGCTTCATTCCCTCTCCGGGTGCACGTCGTTGATGCGGCAAGGACCATTCCGGTTAACACCTGACGCGATTGACCCCGGGACAGGAACGGAATCCCGGTTGAACCGAAGCTGAAGCACTTCAAAACGGGCGGCGCCGCCTGACCCATTCGTGGCAAAACAGGAATGACGATTTCCTGTGATTCGCGAGATCCCGCTCAGGCTACGGGTTGAGTTAAGGGCTGAAACCGATTCCGGACGTGTAAGCCCGGAAAGCGCATTGGCGCGGAGCGCCCGACGCGGAAGCCGCTGCGAGCGATACGTAGGTTCGGGAGGTATTGGCTTCGCGTCGCGCGCGCCCGGACCGGGGACGTCGAAGCACCGCAAGCCACGAGGTCAGTCACGGACTGGCTGGCGGTTCCACCAATTGGGTTTCCCATCAAAAAAGATGCCTGCGGCGGATTATACTGTCGGCTGATTTTGAATTTTAGGCGGAAGCCCCGCAATCCGGTGTGGCGGGTCTAGGCGCCAGACCTCGGGATCGGTTGTTGGCGACGCGGCTCACGCTGGGACGAGGAGCGGCTGGCCAAAGACCAGTCCTTTGATGCGGGTTGAAAACCGAGCCGAAAACGCCTCTATGCTAAACCAGAGCGAAAGGGATACGGTTCAGACGGACTGGCCAAATTCATCTGTTCCCAAATACGGAGGAGAAGCCAGGCAGGTCGCGTATTGAAAACCCACCATCGATTGCATGGCCCTCGCCGACCCCGGAAGTATCCGCTCCCGGTCCGCGACGACCATCTCCGCCACGCTCACTGAGCCCCCCATGTATCCTTCGAGCATCGATAACTTGCTGTTCGTGGCCGCCTAGTCGCAGACTATTAACCACCATCAGTTGGTAAATGGGCTGGTTCACGGGCTACGCATCTCTATCTATCAAATCCCCTGATACCAAAGTGCTCAATATGTCTTCTTGGTTTTTTGGTCGAACGATTTTTGCGCTACTTGGTCTCGCGTATCTGTTTCTTATCCCACCGGCTTTCGCTGAGACGGCGCTCCGAGGGTTGTCGTTTGATTCGCTCCCTACTGCCCTCGTTCGAGGCCAAGTGGGTGAGGTAAACCTGCGAGCCGTCGACGATACAGGCGCACTTGTCACCGGTTACAGCCAACCGCTATCCATCGCCGCGGTCGACACCACGCTCTCCTCGCCCATTACCACCTCCGGTTGGGAGAACGGCGTCTGGATCGGTTCCATCACCCCAACCGCTTTCTCTGCATCCGCCACGCTCGCCGTCGACGACAACGCCGGGGTCACCGGCACGAGCACGCCCTCTTCCTTGGTCACGGGACCTTTTGCCGCGCTCGCGTGGAACTCCGTCGCATCACCGCAAGCGGCGAACGTGCCGTTTACGGTCACGCTTCGTGCAAAAGACGCGGCGGGCAACGAACTCCCCTTCTATTCGAGTGCGGTCACGCTCTCCGCCCTAGTCCCCCAACCCCTCGCGCAAATAGGCACCCTTTCAAGCACCCAGTCCCCGTTTCCTTTCGCGGGAAACAACGGACTGACGGGTCGCCAGCAGGTTCTCTACACCCCCGACCAGCTCGGCGGCACTCGCCGGCTCACAGGGCTCTCCCTAAATGTCGCGTCCTCCATCAGTGCCGCCCGCACTTATCAGCAGTGGTCAATCCGCCTGAAGCACAGCTCTCGCACCGGTCTTGCTGACGGTCTGTTCGATAACTCCGGATGGACCACCGTCCTAGCATCCAGCGCGGTCATCCAGAGCGCCGGGTGGCTGACCTTCTCTTTCTCCACGCCTTTCGATTACGACGGGACCAGCAGCCTCCTCGTGGACTTCAGCTTTCGAAATACGAGCATCGTCACCACCTGCAACGTCTACGCCTCTCCCAACCTGGCTCGCGCCATCGTTTCCTACACATCGTCAAGCGGCGCGGATCCATTCGCATTTGCTTCCGGCTCCGTCAGCAACGCGCATCCCGTGACCAGATTCACCGGCCAGCAAACCGTGCCGATGCGCCCCGCCTCCGTCACGCTTATCAACGGAGTCTGGACCGGACCCGTCTCAATTGCCACCTCTGGCGGCGGCGTGCAACTCAGGGCCGTTCCCGACGCCTCCTCCGTGATCGGGGATAGCAACGCATTCGTGGTCGCCCCCGCCACCCCGCCTCCGGTGATCGCGCCATTCTCGGAGGATTTTGAAGCGAGCGCACTTTCCCCCGCCTGGACTCTCACCGGCACCAACAACCAACGCTCCCAGATTCGTTCCGACCAAGGCGCCCGATCCGGCACGCGCTGCCTCGTGCTCGACTCAAGCGGCTCGGGGGGCTTCTCGCGCAACGAGGCGACTTTCTCCTGCGCTCTCGCCGGTCGCGGCGGCGTGACGCTTTCGTTTTGGGCCAAGAGCCTGAACGAAGGCGCCCACGCCCCCTCGACCAATCCCTTCAACACCGGAGCCGATTTCGACGGCGTGGCGGTCAGTCCCGACGGGATCACTTGGTATGAAGCGCAAGCGCTGCGCAGCCCCGCGCTGACCAGCACGTGGCAGCAATTCACGGTCGCGCTCGATCCTGTCGTGGCGGGTCGGGGCTGGTCCTACAACGATGCCTTTCTCATTCGTTTCAACCGCTACGGCGACGCCGCCGCACCCTCCGATGGGATCGCCATCGACGATATCGCGATAACCACGAACGCCATCGTCGTCCCCACCTTGGCGCTGCCCGCATCCGTGTCGGAGTCGGCCGCACCTTTCTCCGCCAGCCTCGGCATTTCCGCCTCCCGCGAAACCGATCTGGTTTTCAGCCTCGCCAGTTCCTCTCCGGCCAAGCTCGTCGTGCCCGCCTCCGTGCTTTTGCCCGCCGGCCAGACAAGCGTCACCTTTCCTGTCACGCTCATAGACGACCCGCTCCTCGACGGCCCGCATGTCGTGACCGTAAGCGCCACTCCGCCTGCCGGCTCCGGTATCGCGAGCGGAGCATCCTCCCTCCGTGTGGAAGACGACGACATCCCTTCGCTCGGACTATCCCTTGCATCCGCCAGCGTGCCCGAAAATGGCGCCACCACCGCTACGCTTACCCTCGGAGCGCCCGCAGCCGTGCCCGTTACAGTCGCCTTCGCATCCTCCGACGCCACTGCAGCCACCGTCCCCGCCTCGCTTGTGCTCAATGCCGGCCAAACCAAGACTACCTTCACCGTCACTCCGGTTAACGACACCAAAATCGACGGCGCGCAAACGACCATACTCACCGCCACGCTCGGCGGCGCCAACGCCAGCGCCATCCTGACTGTCACCGATAACGAAAACACCAACCTCACCTTCTCTTCGCTGAGCACTCCGACCGAGGGCGTCGGCGGCACTGGATATGTGAATATCTCCGGCACCCTGCCCGCTCCGCTGGTGGTCAGCCTCGCCTCTTCCAATCCGGCCCAACTCTACGTCCCCGCGTCGGTAACGATTCCCCCCGGAGCCACATCGGCTTCGTTCTCATTGACGGCGGTGGACGACTCCGAGACCGATGGCCCCGCCGTCGTGACGATCACCGCCTCGGCGGAAGGCTTCGTAAGCGTCTCTGGGAACACCACTGCTTACGACGACGACCTCCACCACTTCGCCTTCGAGGTCATTCCCGCGCAGGTCGCCAATCGATCCTTCTCGGCCACCCTGCTGGCCCTCACCATCGATAATCGACCGGCGCGCCAGTCCTCGAGCCGCCGCGTTTACCTCAATGCCGGCACCGCGTCGGTCTCGCTTCCGCTCACGCCCGTCGCGACCTACGTCTATCGCTCCACCTCCTCTGTCAGCCTTGCCAACCTACTGATCGGCGCCGTCGCCTCCGGCGTCACGCTCCGCGCCGACGACCTCTCCGGACACTCCGGCGTTAGCAATGCCTTCGATGTAGGCGTCGGCCCCCTCGAATCCTTCAGCGTATCCGGCCTCGCCTCCCCTCAGGTAGCCGACGCCCCAGCTCCTGTCGTCATTACGGCGCGAGACGCCTATGGGAACACGATTCCATCCTTCTCCGACACGGTCAATCTCACGGCCGGCCCGGCCTTCACCACCACAGGGGCGGGAACCAACACCTCGGCCAATCCCGCCTACGGCTACAATTACACGCAGCAGCGCACCCAGGTCATCTATCCTTCCTCGGACATCGGCCCCGCTGGCCGTCTGGTTTCACTCGCCCTGAACTTCGTCAGCGTGCCGGGATCTCCGCTTCAAAATTGGACGATCCGCGTCAAACACACCAGCGGCTTCGCAAACACCGCGTGGGACTCGTCGGGCTGGACCGTCGTCCACCAAAGCAACGCCAACTTTGCGGAAAATACGCCCGGCTGGATCGAGTTTCCTTTCAGCACTCCGTTCGACTACGACGGGGTCAGCCCGCTTTTGGTGGACTTCAGCTACAACAACACCGCCACCACCGGATCGACGCAGGGAATCGTGCGGGCGGAAGGATCGTCTCTCATCTCCTACAGCACCTTGTATGGCTTTGCCATCGGAGGCACCGATCCGCTGACATGGGAAGGCACCCCGCCGTCGCCCTCGAGTCACTGGGATCGGCCCACGCTGCGATTCGCCCGAGCCACCCCGGTGGCCATCGCGCCGACCACCACGGCCGCTTTCACCGCCGGCGCCTGGAGTGGCAACGTCACCTTCAACACGCCGTCCGCCTCGCCCGTCACGCTGCAAGCCTCCCGCGACGGCTTCGCCGGCCAAGGCAACCCCTTCACCATTTCCTCCGCCTCCCGCGTCTCCGTCGCTCCCTCGGACGTCTTCTCCGTTTCCGACGACTATCGCGCGATTTTCACGTCATGGTCGCGCGAATACACGATCACCAATACCGGCGCGGTCGCGGCAAGCTGGACGGCCACCCCGCCGGCGACCTGGCTGTCAGTCCTGCCCGCGTCGGGCAGCTTGGAGCCAGGGGCCAGCGCTATCGTCACGGTTCGACTCACCGCCGCCGCCTCGACGCTCGCTTCCGGCACCTACGCCGCCGACCTGCCGTTTACCGTCGATGGTTCCGTCGCGCTCGCGCGCCGTGTCGAGCTCCTCGTTCGCCCGTCGGGCGAGCTTCTCGTCACACCGGTTTCGGGCTTTAGCGCTTCCGGAGCGGTCGGCGGACCGCTTTCGCCCGCAAGCTTTACCTGGACGCTCTCCAACCCAGGAGACGCCTCCATCAACTGGACCATCGCGACATCCGCCCCTTGGCTTGTTTTTTCATCCGCGTCGGGCTCCCTGGACGCTCAAACCTCCACGACCGTCACAGTCACCTTCGCATCCGACGCCAATGCACAAGGCGTGGGCGCCCACTCGGAAACCTTGGTTTTCACCAACACGGTCAATGGGCGGGGAAACATCAACCTGCCCGCCACCCTGACTCTCCGTGGAGGAATACCGCCTCAAATCGTCGCCCAGCCCGCGGGAACCACCACATCCTATCTTAACAATGCCGCGCTTACCGTCACCACCACGGGCGATGAGCCCATCGCTTACCAGTGGTATCGCGGCACGTCCGGGGACATCTCCGCTCCCGTCGTCGGCGCGACCGGCCCCACGCTCGTGACCCTCCCTCTTGCGACCAACCATCGCTACTGGGTTCGCGCCAGATCTTTCGCCGGCTCCGCCGACAGCAACGACGCCGAGATCGTCATCCTCCCCGAGCCGCTCAATCTTGTGGCCGTCGGCCTCAACGCCTACGGCGAATTTGGCGACGGCACCGCGAATCATTGCTCCATTCCCGGCCACGTCGCCTCCGACGTGGTCCAGGTAGCGTCCGGATCCGGCCACCTCGCCCTCATCCAGGCCGACGGCAGCCTGTGGACTGTCGGCGCCAATGACGAAGGCCAGCTCGGCGACGGCTCCACCACCCATCGCTCGACGCCAGTGCATGTCGCCAGCAGCGTTGTCCAAATCGTCTGCGGCGAGACCTTCACTCTCTTCCGGAAAACCGATGGCACCCTCTGGGGAACGGGTTCGTCCGCCTACGGCCAGCTTGGCCTCCGCCCCGGCAGGTTCACCGCGCCAGTTCAGCTCGCCACCAATGTCGCCCACGCCGCCGCCGGAACAGACTTTATCCTTTTTATCACCAACGACGGCCAACTCTGGGGCATGGGCAGGAACAGCGAGGGACAGCTCGGAGATGGTTCCACCAATGATCGATCCTCCCCGGTGCTGATCGCCACTGGCGTGGCTCATGCCGCCGCAGGACGAGCGCATGGCGTCTTCGTCTCAGCCCAAGGCGTGGTTTGGAACATGGGTTCGAATTTCAATCGTCAGTTCGGGACCACCGCTCCCACCTCGAGCGCGGCCACGACTCCCGTGGCCGGCGCCTCCGACGTTCTTCGCGCCTATGCCCGCCACGATCACGGCTTCCACTTGAAGCGCGATGGTTCCGCCTGGGCGATGGGCACCAACGCCTCCGGACAACTCGGCACCGGCTCAAGCAACTACCCGCCGATCGCGGTGCAAGTGGCCACCAACGTCGCCCAGATCACCTGCGGCAAGAACCATACCCTCTTCGTCAAAAACGATGGCGCAGTCTTGGCCGCGGGAGTAAACACCTTCGGCCAGTTCGCTAACGGCTCGAGCAGCGAGACTCCCGCGCTCAGTCCGATCCTGGTTGCCACCGGCGTGGCATCGGCCTCCGCCTCGGACACCGGCAGCTTCCTCCTCGGTCGCAAACCCAGCTTCCCGGTGTCTCCCGTATCCACCGCCGTTCTTCCCGGAGGAACCGCCACGCTATCGTCCCCGGCCACCGGCCCCGGTCCCCTTGCTTATCAGTGGTATGCCGGCGCCTCGGGCAACACCGCCAACCCCGTCTCCGGGGCCACGATGCCCACCTTTACGACTCCGGCGCTTTCAACGGCCGCCACCTACTGGGTTCGCGCCGCCAACACGCATGGTTCCGCCGATGGCCCCTCGCACCAAGTGGTCGTATGCACCCCTCCGCTCTTGATCAGCCAGCCCGTCGATCAATCACTCGCCGTTCGCGGCCACGCTGCCTTCAACGTGACGGCCCAGGGCGGCGCCCTTTCCTATCAATGGTATGAAGGAAACGCGGGAGACACCTCGCACCCCGTGGTCGGCGCCACCGGGGCCACCTTCATCACGCCTTATCTGACCACCGGCCGCGCGTATTGGGCCCAAATCACCAACCTAGCCGGCTCGGTCAACAGCCGGACGACGAACGCTACCATTTCAGGAAGCGGCGGCTACAAGCTTCTCGCCGCCGGCCTGAACGCCTCCGGCCAGCTCGGTGACGGCACCACGGCGGACCGTGCCTCGCCCTACCTCCTCGCCAATAATGTCGTCCAAGTATCCACCGGCTACATACACTCACTCTTCCTCAGATCCGACCACACACTCTGGGCGCTTGGCGATAACACCGATGGCCGGCTCGGCGATGGCACCACCACGTCTCGCTCCACCGCGGTCCAAATCGCCGCTGATGTTGTGCAAATCGCGGCGGGTTCGGGCCACAGCGCATTCCTGAAGGCCGACGGATCCCTCTGGACCACGGGCCGAAACTCTTACGGCCAACTCGGCACGGGAGACACCATCGGACGACTTGGCCCCGTCCAAGTCGCCACCGAGGTTTCATCGGTGGCCGCGAGCGGCGAACGCACGCGCTTTGTCAAAAAGGACGGAAGCCTCTGGTCATTCGGCAGGATCTACACGAGGGACAACTTGAACGTGAACGCGTATTCTTTACTTCCCGTCCCCATCGCCTCGGGAGTGGCGATGCTCTGCCCGGAGGCGGACTTTTTCGTGAAACTCGACGGGACGCTGTGGGGAATGGGTGACAATTACTACGGCCAAATCGGAAACGGCTTTCAAATCGAGGTCCAACCTTGCCCGGTCAAAGTCGCCGACAACGTGCGCGGTGTTACCGCCTCATTCATCAACACCCTGATCCTGAAACTGAACGGCGATCTGTTTGTCACCGGAGTCAATTGGTATGGCCAGTTTGGAAACCCCGCGTCCAACAACCTCTACACAAGCCCCACTCTTCTTCACACCGGCATTCAAAATGCCGCGGCGGGCTACGAGCATAATTTCTTCTTGAAGGCCACGGGAGATCTTCAGGCGGCTGGCAGCAATTCATCCGGCCAGTTTGGCACCGGCTCCGTGTTTAGCACCAACCAACCAATCGCGAGCACCATCGCACCGGGCGTCGTCGCCGTATCGTCGACTTATCGCCACACTCTCTACCTGCAGACGAGCTCCCCATATATCACGGCCTCCGCCGCATCTGTTTTCATCACGGCAGGCCGCAGCGTTGCGCTAACCGTCCAGGCAGGCCCCACCGACATCAGCTATCAGTGGTATCGCGGTGCCAGCGGAGATACATCGGTGCCTCTCGCGGGCGCCACGTCGGCCAGCTACACGACTCCGTCCCTTTATGCATCCGCGTCCTACTGGGTCCGTGTTGCCAACTCGCTGGGTTCGGCAAGCAGCCTCGCGGCTCTGGTAACCGTTTGGCCTGACTCCGACATGGATGGTCTGCCTGACACGTGGGAAAGCGCCCAGGGCCTAGAACCCGCATCCGCCACCGGCGACAACGGCGCCCTAGGTGACCCCGACGGTGACGGCCTCGCCAACCTCCTCGAATACGCAACCGGCCTCTCGCCCCGCGCCCGAAACAACTCGCCGCTCTCGGTCAGCGTGGGCCTCCATCCCACCACCGGCGCCCGCCACCTCGTCGTCGCCTACCGCCGCCTTACCACGCCCGGCACTTTCGCCGCCGTGTTGACCACGTCCGATAACCTCAGCGCCTGGGCTCCGCTCGATTACGTGCCCGACCAGCTCTCCGTCATCCCGGACGCAGACGGTTTGGCAGAGACCGTCACCGTCCGCCTCAACCCCGCCCTCGGTTCCGGTCGCCGCTTTATCCGCCTCGAAGTCTCCGCCCGCTGACGACTCCGCATTCCGCATGGACGCCGGCGGCGGTGAAGTCACCGCGCCCCCCCAGCCACAAACATGGAAAACACTTCCCTCACCGGCGCTAGAACTTTTGCCCCGGCGCGCCACGCAAGTTGTGTCCGTCAAACGCTGCAAAAGTGGGCGTGTGGCCTGATGGAATGGTGAGTTGAAATTCATGGGATGGGTTGCAAGGGAAGCGACGTCAGCCCCTTCCCTTTACTAGTTTGAGTGTAGGGGCCGCAGGCTACGCGCGACCGCACACGGTAGGGCAGGCCAATTCTAACCCACTCCGGTCGGGGCCGGCTTGAGTGGATGAAGTCAAGTGTGTCGCGGGCTAAGGTCCCATGCCTTCGGGCCATATGCACCCCGGGCCATGAGCCGGAAGCAACCAGTGTGAATCGGGCAAAAAATGCCCCGCGCCGGTTAGGGCGCGGGGTTGAGGAGGAGACAAAACGACGCTCCCGTTCCGCTATATTGAGAAAGCCTCACTTCTTCTTGGCGGGAGCCTTCGCGGCGGCGCGCTTTTCCTCGATCGCGGCCTGGGCGGCGGCGAGGCGCGCGACGGGCACGCGGTAGGGCGAGTAGGAGACGTAGGTCAGGCCGACCTTATGGCAGAACTTGACGGAGTCCGGGTCGCCGCCGTCTTCGCCGCAGATGCCGAGCTTGATGCCGGGGCGGGGCTCGTTGCTTTTTCCTGGCGCGCTACGGGGTGCAGCTTGGCAGCAGCGACTTTGGGGCGACTACTGAACGATCACGCGCATGCGGTAGAAGCGCCGGCCCGAGATGGGCAGACCGGGTTGCGAAATCAGGATCGGAATACGCGAATTCTGCGGTGATCCGGTGAAAACGGTCGCGGTGCCGGTCCATGCGCCGCCGCCGACGCGGCGGGAGATCTCCTGCCAACTGTTCGGGGAGAGATCGGGGCTTGTCTCGATGATGAAGGTGACGTCCGACCCGGCTTGCTCGGGAATGGAGAGAGAAAGGGTCCAATCAACCGGTGTGACGCTCAGGCGTGGAAGGGCGTTATTTTCATCCACGGAGGACGGGGCGAGCGGGTCGAAGCCCATCGCGTATTCGAAGCTGTTCTGGAACGCGTCCGAATCGGGGTTGGCGGTGGCGCCGACCAGCGCGGGGTTTCCGATGAACTCGGGACCGAAGTGGGCGGCCAGCCAGTCGCCGTAGGTGCTGAGCGCGGGCTCGGTCAGATCGATGATCAACAGGTCGGCGGTGGCGAAGCCCGTGTAGTTGGGATCGTTGATCAACGCCTTCACGGCATACAGGCCCGGGCTGGACGGAGGCGTGGGGTCGCCGCCGTAGAGCAGGGTGACTTCCAGGCTTCCGGGCGTCGGCGTGCCGGACAGGGGCTTGGGCGTGCCGTCGAAGGAGGGTGTCAGATTTCCGGTGATCGAGACACTGGCGGCGCCCTTGGCGACGGTGAACGACTGGGTG
Organism: Opitutaceae bacterium; assembly: GCA_027482905.1. Classification (GTDB taxonomy): domain Bacteria; phylum Verrucomicrobiota; class Verrucomicrobiia; order Opitutales; family Opitutaceae; genus IMCC26134_A. Next base: position 10,169 of record JAIXVP010000241.1, on the reverse strand, counting down.
ACGCGCGGGGCGGGGTTGTATTGTGTGTCGCCGTCCTGTTCGGCGAGGAGGGTGCAGGTGCCGGCGCCTACGATGGTGACGGTGTTGCCATCGACGGTGCAGACCTCGGGGTTTAGCGAGGTCAACGTGACGGGCAGGCCGCTGCTCGCGGTGGGACTGACCGTAAAGGGCGCGCTGCCGTAGGTGGGGTCTGCGATGGACGCGAACGTGATGGTTTGCTCCACCGGATCCTCGGCGTCGACGAGGACGGCAACATCGAGGAGCATCTCAAAGCTGCCGAGGGTTTCGCCCAGAGCGGGACCGCGGGAATCGAAGACGTCAAACGCGAGGCGCAGTTTGCCGACGTAACCGGAGCCGGGCTTGGCGCTGGCGAGAAGCGGGACCGCGCCAAGGCCGCCACTGTTTTCAACGAAGGGGCGTTCCCAGGTCTCGCCGGCGGCGGTGATTCCGTTGGTTTTGCCGGAGAGCTTTCCGATGTAGTCCACATAACCGTTGGTGAAGGCGGAGGTGTCGCCGACGAGTCGGCTGCCGGTGAAGGCGATTTTGTCTCCCGCGTTGGACTGCCACGTGATGCTGAAGCCCCAGCCTACGGTCGTGCCGCGGAGGCCGTGGATGAGCCCGGCGTCGGGCGTGAGCGTAACCGTGAGGGTGTTGACACGGGCGGTGGGCATGTCGGCCGAGGAGAAGTTGGGCAGGCCGTCGAGCGTGGTGGACGCGGTCTGGGCGGAGGCGAGGCCGGCCAGCGCGATGATCGCCGAAAGGGCGGCGGTGAGTTGAGTGAAGAGTTTCATCGGCGCGGGTGGCTTAGTTGGTCCAGAAGGAGACGGGGGTGGCCGGGAAGTTATCCGCCTTGATCCAGATCGTGACGCGGTATTGGAGAAAGCTGAAGCTGACCCCGTTGAACTCGTTGCCGAGCGAAACGTCGGTCTTCACCCAGGCGTATTGCAGGTCGTTGAACTCGCGATCCTGGCCGGGATTCAGCGTGCCGATGGTGATCGGGTTGGACTCGGTGATCGCCGTTCTCGGCGCGGTGAGGCGCGGCTTGTTCACGATCATGCCGATCCCGTATTCGGTGTCCTTGATGTTGTAGGGATCGGGCGCCGCCAGCTCATCGGGGGTCAGCGGCCGGAAGGCCGGCGGGAGGTAGAACTCGAAGAAGCCACCGGTGTTGAGTTCCTCGGCTTCGTTGCTCGCCACCTTGAGGCGCGCGCCGGAGATCTCGACGCCAGTAATGCGGGCGTTGACGAGTGGCGCGGTGCCCTCGTTGGCGATTTTCAGGATGGGGTTGCGGGTGAAGGAGACGTTCGCATTGCCGACGCCAAAGCTGAGTTCATTGTTGCGCGTGAAGGACGCGACCGGGGCGGCGACCTTGCGCACAAACACGGCGGTGAGCTTGATGCTCGTGACACCGGGGAAGGGCTTGACCGTGAGGGTGGGCCGGGTCAGTGCCGCGTTGTATTCGGGGTTCCAGGGGGAAGGGTAGGACAGATCGGCGGGCACGGCACCTTCCAGGATCCAGGTATTAAAAAGGAACCCTTCCTCGGGAACGGCTCGGGCGACCGTGTTGATGCCCTCGGGTATGCTGGCGTTCGGGAAGCGCGCATCGACGCGGCCGACGACGTGATGGGTCTCATCGTAACCGTAGCCGTCCTGGCGGACGAGTTCCACGGAGCCCGCCTCGCGAACATTCACGCCCGAGGTGGCGGTGTAGCCCTTGGTGAAGTAGGCCTTCACCGGGGCAAAGCCCTCGACCCGCTCCTCGGATTCGGTGCCATAGAGATGCGAGAAGCGCTGGAGCGAGTAAACGGTGGGCTGTGGATTCGACGAGAAGTCGTGGTGCTCCCAGCGATCGACGACGTAGCCCGGGTTGGGGTAAGCGACGAAGGTTACGACTTCGCGCTCATTGGCGTAGGTGCGGCCATTCGTCAGGGGCACGACCGTGCCGCCGACGGTCGATTTCTGCTCCACGCCGTTGATCTTGGTGTAGGTTTCGGGAGCGATCTTGATTTCGGGGCTAACGACGGGCGTGTAGACCCGCGTGTTCGCCTCGATGAGGCGCTCTTGATTGAGGTTGCCGTCCTGCCAGCGCACAAAGCGGTAGCGGACCTGGTCTCCGAAGACCAGGTCTCCGAAGCTGTCGAAAAAGCGGAGCTTCGCGCCTTCGACGAGAGGGAAGGGCGTGCCGGGGGAAACGAACGTGCCGTCCACGGCGCTGGCGCCGTTGGCCGAGGAGCCGGGGTTGCTGATGTTCGTGCCGTAGCGGATCACCTCGGGGTGATTGACGGTGACGAGGGGCTTCACCACGAGCGTAGCGGAGGCGGTGCCGGTGTAGCCGGGCTGGGTGATTGTCACCACCACGTCGTAGGTGCCGGCGCCGTAGGGGCCGCGCTTTTCGCCGGGCACATCGTAGCTGACGCCGTTGTAGGTGACGCTGTAGGCCACTGGCGGAGTCGTGGTCACGGTGACCGTATAGGAGTCCTTGCCGGTCACGAAGGTCTGGAGGATTTTCGTGATCTCGATCCGCACCGAGCTGGAAGCGATGGTGAAGGTGCCGGTCACCGGTTGCGCGGTGTAGTTGGGATCAACGACGTTCGCGACGACACTGTAGTTGCCCGCAGCCGTGGGCGGCGAACTGCCGCCGCCGTAGGTAATGGATGTGGCGACCCCGGCCGGGCTGGTGATCACGCTGGCGGACTTGGGCGTGCCGTCGAAGGACTGAGTCAACGAGCCCAGCGCGAGGGTCGCGGGCGCCTTGGTGATGGTGAGCGGGACGGTCGTCGTGCCGGTGTAGCGCGGATCGGAGGACTTGATGGTGGCGCGAACTTGCACCGGGGTGGTGGTGGCATTCACGGGGAGCGTGGCGCTGTTGTCGTAGGTGACGTCGAATTCAACCGGAATCGCGGGTGTGCCCGGGCCTTTGAAGCCGACGGATTTCCCTCTGCCGTCGTAGGTCACCGTAAGCGGGCTGGTGGGAATGAGGATGAGCGGTAATTTCGCGATGGTGGTGGTCACCATGTTGGAGGTGGCCGGGTGATAGAAGTCGTTGCCCTCGTAGCGGGCGGTGATCGCTTGGGTGCCGGGCTCTAGGACGGTGGAGGTAATGGTCGCCCGTCCGTCGTAGGTGTCCGTCATCCAGATGCTGCCGACAGTCTCGGTGCCTTTCAGAAGCGTGACCGTTCCGGACCGGTTTCTGCTGTCGACCCGGCCGGTCATGGTGAGCTGGTAGGTTTGGGGGCCGGACTGGCCGGTGGCCGGACCGGTGAGGCTTAGGGTCACGGAGCCCTTAGGACGGAAGAGCTGCCAGGCCGTCGCTTTGCCTTCATAGCCGAGCTGGTTCACCGTGGTCTCGACGTAGACGTCAAGACTCGTGCCTGCGAAAGGCTGTGCTGGATTGGGGACAGGATAGTCGTTTGGCCGTTGGTAGGTCACGCTCACGTTAATGCCCGGCGGGTTGGTCGTGATGGTGACGGGTTTGGGTGTGCCATCCGGAGTGACATTGAGATTGCCGATCGAAATCGAGACACCGCGCGCGGTGATGGTGAGCGGGTTGGTGGTCGAGGGCGTCAGGATGTAGTTGGGGTTCGCGACGGTGACCTGGTAGTTGCCCGGATTGGTCGGGGCGGTGGAGGTGGGGGCGCCTGACGGCACGTTGTTGACCAAGCGGTCGTAGGTCACGGTGACGGGCGCATCGGGCGTGACGGTGACGACCGCGGGGTGAGGCTGACCATCGTAGGCGAAAATCAAATTCTGGAAGGTGTAGGTGGCGGTGGCCTTGTTGATCGTGAGCGTGCCAGTGGCGGTGCCGGAGAGCGACGGATCGTTGATGGTGGCCACCACGGCGTAGGTGCCGGCATCGTTGGGCACGGTGGCGCTGCCATTGTAAGTGACGTCCACCTGCACGCCGCTGCTGGTGTGGGTCGAGGGCAGAGTGCCGGTGGTAAAGGTGACCGGGCGGGAGGTGCCGTCGTAGGTCTGGGTCAGGGTCGCGCTGTTAAGCGAGATGCTCACGGGAGACTTATTGACCGTCTGGCTGATGGCGGCGGCCTCGGAGGAATCGTAGTCGGGGGCGGAGAGGTCGTCGTTGTAGACGGCCCGGATAGCGCGCGTGCCGCCGCGCAGTTGCGCGGGCGTCGGCGTGAAGTAGGCCCAACCGCCGGAGTCCACGGCTTTGCGCTCGAGCAAAACGTTGTCGATGTAGAGCGCGATTTTTCCAGGCACCGGGGCCCCGCCGAGGGTGGAGACCGAGGCGATGAAGGTCGGAGGGGAAAGGAAGACGCTGGTGAACTGCGAACTGCTCAACTGGGTGTTGGTGGGGATCGGGGCCCGAAAGGTGAAGAGCGAGTTCGCGGCGTTGCTACCGGTGGGCGTAGTGACCACCACGCTGACGATTTGCTCGCCCGTCGCCGGCGTGACGGCGGTGATGGTGGTGGAGTTCACCACGGTGAAGCTGACGGCGTCGCGCGTGCCGAACTTCACGGACGTGGCGCCGGTGAAATCAGTGCCGGTGAGCGTCACCAGCGTGCCGCCGCGGTTGACGCCGCTGGACGGCGAAACGCTGGCGAGCGTCGGGGGCGGCGGCACAAAGGAGTAAAGCGTGTTGGCGGGGTTGCTGCCGCTCGGGGTCGTGACGACGACGCTGACCGCGCCGTTCGCGTGGGCCGGTGTCGTGACGGTGATTGTCGTGGAGTTGACGACGGTGACATTCGTCGCGGCAGTGCCGCCAAAGGTCACGGACGTCGCACCGAGAAAATCAGTGCCCGTGATGGTGACGCTGGAACCGCCGAGGTTGACGCCGCTCGCGGGCGAAACGCCCGTGACGGTCGGCGCAGGCGGGGTGACGAAGGTGAAGAGGGAGTTGGCGGCATTGGTGCCACCGGCGGTGGTGACGACGACGCTTACTGCGCCTGCCGCGTGGGCGGGCGTGACGGCGGTGATCGTGTTGGCGTCGATCACGCTGAGGCTCGTTGCCGCGGTGCCGCCGAAGGTGACTGAGCTGGCTCCGGTGAATCCGTTACCGGAGATCGTCACCAACGTGCCGCCGAAGGTGGTGCCATTTGCAGGGGTGGCGCCGGAGACGACGGGAGGCTGTGCGCCCAAGCCGCTGAAGGTGGTCGTGGTCGCCAACAAGCTCCCGCCCACCGTGCCGATGGCGCGGAGTTGTCCGCTGGCGGGGAGCGAGAGACCGGTGAGTTGCCAGTTGCTGCTGGTGCCGACGCGGGTGCCTGCGCCGAGGGGAATCCAGGTTGAGCCGCCGTCGACGCTCGCTTCGAAGCTGACGCGGGAGAATTCCGGACCGCCGCCGGCGCGGCTCCAAGCGACTCGAGTGGCGCTGACCGCGCTAAGGGTTTGGGTGGCCGGATCGTTGGTCAGGCGGGCAAAACGGGCGACGGGCGTGGAGCTCGCGGAGCCGTTGGGTTGCAAGGTGGAGAATGCGCCGCCGACCATGATCGTTCCGTCCGCTTGAGCCGCGACGGCAGGAACGTAGTTGTTGGCTTTGGGATCAAAGCCCGTGTCAACCGTGCCGTTGGCATTCAGCCGGGCGACGTTGGCGCGCGGAATTTGGGGCCCTGCTCCATTCTCTCGGATGCCGTCGTAAGCGCCTCCAACAATAATTTTTCCGTCGGTTTGCAGGACCAGGGCGTAGATCCCGAAATTGCTCATTTGCGGATAAAACGCCGTGTCGAGAGTGCCGTCGGCATTCACCCTTGCGATGCTGGTTCGGGTAGTCGCGTCCGCCGCTCCATTCGGCCGCACGGAGCCGAATTGGCCTCCGAACAGGATCTTACCGTCCGGTTGCTCCACCAGGCAGTATACCTGACCGTCATAGTTTAGACGCGGATCGAAGCCCGCGTCGAGCGAGCCGTCAGCATTCACGCGCGCGATGCCCACGCGTGAAGTCGGGCTGGCGGCGCCGTTGGGCTGAAGGCTGTTAAAGAGTCCCCCGAGCAAGATTCTCCCATTGGCCTGCGGCAGGATCGAATAGACGGTGCCATCCATGACGTTGGGGTTGAAGGTGACGTCCAATGAGCCGTCGGCGTTCAGGCGCGCCACGCGACCGCGCGGCGTGTTGACGAAATCGACGGCCAAGGCGGTGAACTGACCGCCGAAGAGAACTTTGCCGTCCGCCTGCACGCTGACCGCGTTGACGGAGCCGAAGGCTCGGACGCTGACGCTGGGGTCGATGGTGCCGTCGGCATTCAGCCGGGCTATGCCGCCGCAAGAGGTCGGATCGGCGGCGCCGTTGGGCTGGAGTTGGTCGAAGCTACCGCCGATGACGATTTTCCCGTCCGGCTGCACCGCCACGGAATTGACGCTGCTGTTGGGAGCGGGATCGAAGCCCGTGTCGAGGGTGCCGTTGGCGTTGAGGCGGGCGATATTCTTGCGCGCGACGCCATTCACGGCGCTGAAGTTGCCGGCGAGGATGGTCCTTCCGTCGGGCTGCACCGCGATCGTCGTAATTTCGAAACCGGTGATCGTGAGATTAAGCGGAATCAGATCGCCGGGCACGGGTGTGACGACGTTGGCGACCTGGACGGGAGCACCGCTGCTCACCGAGTTGACGGTGACGACGGCATTTAGCGCACCCAGCGAGAGGCCGGTGATTCCGGTGACAGTCAGCGACGTGGAGGTGGAGGCGGTGACCGTGCCGGTGCCCGAAGGGGTAAACGTCACGAGGTTGTTGCCAGGTGTGGTGTCATCGAAACCTTGGCCGGTGATGGTCAGGACGGTGCCGCTGGAAACCAGGTTGGCGGTGGAAGCATTTACCACCACGCCCGGCAGCTCATAGGTGAAGAGCGAGTTGGCGGCGTTGCTGCCGCCGGGCGTCGTCACGACCACGCTCACAGCGCCGGCTGATGCTGCGGCGGGTGTGGTGACGGTAATCGTGGTGGAGTTGACGACGGTGACGTTGGTGGCGGCGTTGCCGCCGAAGGTGACGCCGGTGGCGCCGGTGAAGTTCGTGCCGGTAAGAGTGACGTCGGTTCCGCCTAGGGTCGGGCCTTTGTTGGGCGAGATTCCCGTGACGGTGGGAGGCGGGGTGACAAACGTGAAGAGCGAGTTGGAGGGGTTGCTGCCGCCGGGCGTCGTAACGATCACGTTGGCGGCGCCTGCGGTGCCGGCCGGGGTCGTGGCGGTGAGGGTGGTGGAGTTTACAAAGGTGACATTGGTCGCGGCGTTACCGCCGAAAGTCACGCTGGTGGCGCCGGTGAAATTCGTGCCGGTGATCGTCACGTTGGTGCCGCCAAGCGTCGTGCCGCTGGAGGGTGTGATGCTTGTGACGGTCGGGGGCGTGACATAAGTGTAGAGTGAGTTGGCCGTGTTGCTGCCGCTGGGAGTGGTCACGACGACGCTCGCCGTGCCGGCCATGCCGGCGGGAGTGGTGGCCGTGAGGGTGCTGCCGTTCACGACGTTTACACCAGTGGCCGCGACGCCGCCGATGGTCACGCCGGTGGCCCCGGTGAAATTGGTGCCTGTGATCGTCACGCTGGTGCCGCCGAGCGTTGATCCGGTGGCGGGCGTCACCGCGGCTACGGTGGGCGCCGGCGGAGTTTTGCCGCTGGTGCCTGCGCCGTAGATGGCTTGGATTTCCGTCGGGGACAGCGCGCGATTGTAGAGGGAAAGTTCATCTATCTTGCCGTCGAGAGGCGCGGCGCCGGTGGCAGACGCGCCCACATAGATGTCCGCGTCGCGCAACTGAAGTAGCAGAAGGATCGGCACCTGCTCCAAGACCATCGCGCCGTTCACGTAGCCCCGGATCGTGGTGCCATCGTAGGTTGCGGCCACATGAGTCCAGACGCCGACCGGCGAGCTCAAGGCCCCCGAATACCAATCCTGCATCCCGACATTGTATCGGTAACCGATGAACTGCAGGATGAAGTTGCCCCCCGAGTAGGCGATGCCCACCTGCCAGGCGTCGCCGGTGCCGCTGGCGCTGCGCTTGGTGACGTTGATCGAGTTTTGCGCGCTGTTGAAATAGACCCAGTATTCGACGGTGAAGCTCGCCGACTGGAGGCTGGCGGAATTGGGGATGCGCACGGAGTTGGCGCCGTTGCCTGTGAAACTGAAGGCGCGTCCGACTTTGCCCGCGACGTAGGGCACGGTGCCGTTCACGACACCGTGGTTGCCGTTGCCGGTGATGTCTTCGGCAGTGCCTTCCGCGCTGAGCCAGGCGACGGGACTGAAAAGCGGAGCAGCATAGGTGTAGAGTGAATTCGCGGCGTTGCTGCCGCCGGGCGCTGTGACAATCACGCTGGCGGTGCCTGCGGTGCCGGCTGGGGTCGTGGCGGTGATCGTGGTGGAGTTGACGACGGTGACGTTGGTGGCGGCGTTGCCGCCGAACGTTACGGCGGTGGCGCCGGTGAAGTTCGTGCCGGTAAGGGTGACACTGGTGCCGCCGAGGGTCGTGCCGGTGTTGGGGGAAATACTCGTGACGGTGGGAGCGGGCGCCACATAGGTGAAGAGCGAGTTGGCGGCGTTGCTGCCGCCGGGTGTCGCGACAATCACGCTGGCGGTGCCTGCGGTGCGGGCCGGGGTTGTGGCGGTGATCGTGGTAGAATTGACGACGGTGACGTTGGTGGCGGCGTTGCCGCCGAAGGTCACGCTGGTGGCGCCGGTGAAGTTCGTGCCGGTGATCGTTACGGTCGTGCCGCCGAGGGTGGTGCCGGTGGAAGGGGAAACGCCGGTGACCGTGGGGGGGCTGGTTTTCCCGGTGGCGCCGGCCTGGAAAATGGCGAGGACTTCGGCGGCGGACAGCGCACGGTTGTAGATCGAAAGTTCGTCAAGCTTGCCGTCGAGGGCAAAGATGCCCGTCGGATACGCGCCGGCATAGATGTCCGCATTGCGCGTGCTTAGGTTCAAGGCGACCACCTGGGTCAGCACCTGGGCTCCATTGACGTAGCCCTTGACCGTGGTGCCATCGTAGGTCGCGGCCACGTGAGTCCAGACTCCCACAGGGGAACTCAACGGCGGCGAATACCAGTCAAACAAGCCGCCCGCCGTGCTACCGACGAACTGCAGGATGAAATTGCCTCCCGAGTAGGCGATGCCCACCTGCCAAGCGTCGCCCGCGCCGGTCGCGCTGCGCTTAGTCACGTTAACCGAGTTCTGGGCGCTATTGAAATAGATCCAATACTCAACGGTGAGCAGGGAGGACTGGAGGCTCGAGGAGTTGGGAATCCGCACGGAATTAGCGCCGTTGCCGGTGAAGTTGAACGCGTTGCCGACCTTACCCGTCACGAAAGGCACGGTGCCGTTGACGACGCCGTTGTTGGCGAAGGAGGTGGCGTCGGTGGCGTTACCTTCGGCTTTCAGCCAGGCGACCGGGTCGGTCGGGGTCTGGGCTGCCAGAGGCAGGGCGAGGATCGAGGCCAGTAGGATGAAAAAATGCCTGATGAATGTCATGACCGTGTAAGTGGATGGCTGGGGGAAGGTGGTGGAACGCGGCTAAGCGATGCCTTGGCCTGAAGTGAAGCGTTGGCCACCGGCCCAAGTGGTTTCGAGGCGTTGACGCGAAAGGGTGCTGCCCGCCGCGTGCGGGTTCTTGGCCTGGTGCATAAGTGTGTCGCCGATGGTTCAGTGCTTAGGGGCGGGGGTGTATACGATTTTCACAAACCATTTGTGAATGTATTGCGTATAAACTGGAGCACCGATGGCCACCGCCGCAGGAGCCCAAGTCGGTCCGATGGCAGTCGCGTCGCAAGCAGCGGTGGGGGGTCCACGGAGTGAAGCGGGCGCGGTCCCGTGGCAGCTGCATGGGCACAAAAATGCCCCGCGTCGTCGGGACGCGGGGCATTGAGATAACAGAAGGCTTTAGTCCTTTGGGCTTACTTCTTCTTCGCGGCGGCGCGCTTTTCCTCGATCGCGGCTTGGGCGGCGGCGAGGCGGGCGACGGGCACGCGGTAGGGCGAGCAGGAGACGTAGGTCAGGCCGACCTTATGGCAGAACTTGACGGAATCAGGGTCGCCGCCGTGTTCGCCGCAGATGCCGAGCTTGATGCCGGGGCGGGTCTGGTTGCCCTTCTCGCAGGCGATCTTCACCAGCTGGCCGACACCGGTCTGGTCGATCGAGGCGAACGGGTTCTTCTTCACGATCTCGTTCTCGGTGTAGGCGCCGAGGAAGGAGCCGGAGTCGTCACGCGACATGCCGAGGCAGGTCTGGGTGAGGTCGTTGGT
>JAIXVP010000232.1 GCA_027482905.1 Opitutaceae bacterium | reverse complement strand
TCGCCATCTTTACCACCATCGTCGCCAAACTAAAACGCCAAGACCGCTAATCATCTTTTTCATATAATATTCCCGAATTTTAAAAATATCCGCGGTTCCGCTATTCAAATTTTCCCGTCCCCCCGTCCTCCACGCCCGGCGTCCCTATTTTAGCATTTCCGCGTTTCCACTTTTCATATTTTTCTTCAATGTCCTCTCCTACCGAACTCAAAGCTGAGATCCTTCGCCTCACCCGCGAATACTCCCGCCTCACCCACACCGCACAGCGCCCCGGCGATGATACCGCCCATGCGCCTTGGTCGCCGGGCCAAACCATTCCCTACGCCGGCCGGGTGTTCGATGAGAACGAGGTTGAGGCCGCCGTCGGTGCCACGCTCGATTTTTGGCTAACCCTCGGACCCGAGGGCGAGGCGTTCGAGAAGGAACTCGCCGCCCTTCTCGGCGTGAAACACAGCCTGCTGGTCAACTCCGGTTCCTCCGCCAATCTGGTCGCCTTCGCCACCCTGACCACGCACAAGTTGCCCGCCCACAAACGTATCCAGCCGGGTGATGAAGTGATCACGGTGGCGGCCGGATTCCCCACCACCGTTTCCCCGATCATTCAGCTCGGGGCCGTCCCGGTCTTCTTGGACAACGACCCCGCCTCCGGCAACATTCGCGCCGAGCAACTCGAGTCCGCCTACGTCGCCGGCAAGACCAAGGCGGTTATGCTCGCCCATGCTTTGGGCAATCCATTCGACGTTGGTCTTGTTTTGGAGTTCTGCCGCAAACACGATCTTTGGCTGGTCGAGGACAATTGCGATGCGCTCGGTTGCACCTACAGCATGCCAATCGCCCGGGCCAAAGCGCTCGGCATCACCGAAAACTCCCCGGGCATTCCTTCCGATGGGGTAAACATTACGCGCTTCACCGGCACTTGGGGCGACCTCTCCACCCAATCCTTCTACCCTCCGCATCACCTTACCATGGGCGAGGGCGGGGCGGTAAATATCATCAGCCGTCCTCCGCTCAAGACCTACGCCGAGAGTTTTCGCGACTGGGGACGCGACTGCTGGTGCGCCTCGGGAAAGGATGACACCTGTAACAAACGCTTCGGCTGGCAACTGGGCGAGTTGCCCAAGGGTTATGATCACAAGTATATCTACAGCCACCTCGGCTATAATCTAAAACCGCTCGATCCCCAGGCCGCCATCGGGCGTCAACAGTTGAAGAAGTTGGCCGCATTCATCGAGATGAGGAAACAGAACTGGGAAACCCTGCGCGTCGGCCTGGCCGATTTGGAGGACGTCTTCGAGTTTACGTTGCCCACGCATGCCGTTCGCTGGCTGCCGCCAAGCGAACGGAAAAACGCGGAAAACGAAAATGCTGAAGAGCCAAAATCCAACCTTTCAGCATCTCAAAATTCCAGCTTTTCAGCTTTTGATTTTTCCGCCTGCTTCGAATGGGATGCCACCGGTTGTCGCACCGATGCCTCTTGGTTTGGTTTTATGCTGCGGGTCAAGCCCAGCGCGCCCTTCAGCCACACCGATCTGGCCCGTCACCTCGACGCCAATAAAATCGGCAACCGGATGTTTTTCGGCGGTAACCTGCTCCGTCAACCCGTCTTTGTGCAATTGAAGAAAGACCGCCCGCAGGCGCTGCGCGTCGTGGGCGAAATGACCGGCGCGGATGAGATCATGCACCAGGCGATCTTTTTGGGAACGTATCCCGGCCTGACCAAGGAAATGTTGGCGCACGAGATCGCGATGATTCGTGATTTTGTGGTCTCCAAGAAGGCCATCGATTGACTCCATATTCTCCATCGCATCTCGCGCGGCGGTTGATAGAGCTGGATTTAACGATGTATGTTGACGTTATTCAAAATCAAAGTGCCTTGTTGATTATCCCGGTCAACACCACCATTTCGACTGCAATAATCGGATGCTAGCAAGATGACGATTCTGATTACAGGCGCGCATGGTTTTATAGGACGTAAGGTTTTGGAGCTTTTACTCCAGGAGGGCCACGCAGTAGTTAGTTTGGTTCGTAAGCCGTCCGCCAATCTATCTACGACTTCAAAGTTTACGGAAGTGGTCGTGGATCTTGCGACCGGGTCTGGATTAGCGTTTGTTCCTTGGAGTAACATAGATACGGTCATACACCTTGCGGCTGCGGGGGTAAAGTCCTCCACCCGAGTTTGGTCGGAGGCCATCTGGACCAATATACGGGGAACGATGAACTTGTTGGATTCCGTGGGAAAAATCAAATCGCGCAATCCCACGGTGCTACTCTTCCGGACATTCTATGAGAACTTCACGGAGCAGAACCCCGCCCTCTTGGATAATCCATATATTGCTTCGAAGGCTTTGGCATATCGATTCTCGCAACAATGGGAGCAGACTTATTCCGGGAAGGTGATATATGCCACTTTATTTCAAGTTTATGGGCCAGGTGATAAAAACGATAGTGTCTTAAGTTATGCCGTTGCCGAGCTACGTGCCCGGAGAAAAGCAATGTTCGGTAGTGGCCGAGGCATGCGGGACTGGATCTACATCGATGATGCCGCCAGAGCCGTTCTTGCCATCGTAAACTCAGGGGAAACGTTTCAACGTGAGGTCGACATAGGGACGGGTGATTTACACTCAATTCGAGAAATGGTGGAGCAAATCGTCGACAATCTAAAGCTAAGCCGCGAATCGTGTGTTTTTGACCCTGCGCGCGACAGGCCGGACGTGGGGATCGAGGCAAGAGCGCTATGCAAACCGAAAGATTGGTCTCCGATCATTTGTGTCAGTGAAGGGATTAAAAATTTATTAGAAAAAATATGAAAATACTCGTAACAGGTGGCTGCGGTTTTCTAGGCACGAACATAGCGGCGTCATACCTAGATGACGCGGTGGAGGTCATTGTGATTGATAAATTGTTCCGCAAAGGCGGGATCGACAATCTGGAATGGCTGAAAGGTCGGTGCACGAACTCACAGCTCACGCATTATGACATAGATCTAGCCGAAGATGATGCGGTAAGAGCGGTGTTCAGAAAGCACGCGCCGTTTGATTACGTTTGTCATCTGGGTGGCCAAGTCGCCATGACAACCTCACTATCCGACCCAAGAAGGGATTTTCGGACTAATGCGCTAGGGACTTTTAATGTGTTGGAAGCTGTGCGCGAGTTTTCACCAGAAGCACTAGTAGCTTACAGCTCTACAAACAAGGTTTATGGTGACTTGGCGCATCTGAAATATGCGGAGGAAGAATCGAGATATTCAGTTCCGGCTTATCCACTTGGATTTGACGAATCGCTCCCTTTGGATTTTGCGTCCCCATATGGCTGTTCAAAAGGCGCAGCTGATCAATACGTTCGCGATTGGTATCGAAATTTTGGCGTCAGGACTGTGGTATTTCGGCATTCATCAATATATGGTGGAAGACAGTTTTCCACGTTTGATCAAGGCTGGATTGGGTGGTTTTGCAGAATGGCGTTAGAACAAAAGGCGGCGAGGTATGCTGGCAGATCGGCAAGCAGTTTTACCATCGCAGGAACGGGCAAGCAAGTTCGCGATGTCTTGCATGCAGATGATTTGGTTAGTTTGTATCGAGCTGCATTTCTGGCGAAAAGTAACGTTTCCGGCGAGATATTCAACATTGGAGGTGGCGTGGACAACAGCTTGAGTCTGCTCGAGCTTTTCCAATTACTAACTGATCTGACGGGCGTTGAATTGTCATATATCAAAAATCCGCGACGCCAAAGTGATCAGGATTACTTTGTCGCTGACATAAGGAAAGCCACTCGTCTACTGGGTTGGCAGCCAACCGTCGCGACTAGAAACGGAGTCTTGCGGATGTTGGATTGGGTTGGAAAATGACCGTGTAGTTCCATGAAGCTATCTATATTAATACCTTGCTATAATCGAGAGCGGACCGTCGTCCGTGCTGTAGATTCTGCTTTGAGTTGTAATTGGCCTGAATTCGAAGTTATCATCTCCGATAATGCATCTACAGATAACACGCTGAAAATTTTGGAGAAATATTCGGCTAACTCAAACGTGAAGATTCTCCGTAGTGATAAAAATCACGGCCCTGTGCCAAATTGGAAAAAATGTTTGGATCATGCGACAGGAACACACGTTCACTGGCTGTGGAGCGATGATTGGGTAGAACAGACTTTTTACGCCAAATCGCTAGATATTTTAGTTTCGAAGAAAGCGGATGCTGTAGTAGCAGCAGTATATGTTGATCGCGAAAATGATCCTACAAGTAGCTTTGTAACATATTCCAAGCATTTTGACCAGGAAAGCGGACATGAAGCTGCGGGGCGTGTATTTGCGTTTTGGAACACACCACAATCTCCCGCCTCTTCCATTTTGCCGATGTTGCAAGTGCGAAAACATTTTTACCAGGGAGTTGGTTGGATTGGTGTCGCAAATGTGGACCGGTTTGGTTTTGGGACTGATTCCCTGATTTTGGCCGGTTCTCTATCGGAGCTCTCGAAAATTTACTATATAAACCTGCCATGCGTCCATTTTACGGGTGCCGCAGATTCCATATCTAAACAAGCCGGCGGTATGAAAACCGTGAAACGGCGTTACACAGCCGCGCACTTGTGGTTTATGGCGCATACAGGCTATATTCCACCATTGGCGTCCTTTGTTAGGATCGTGTATCAAGCTATTTACGCTCGCTACATA
>JAIXVP010000420.1 GCA_027482905.1 Opitutaceae bacterium | reverse complement strand
GATGTGCACGGGGCCGAGATCGAGGGATTGCGTCCGCTTTGCGCCATGCGGGTGCGGACCGAGGCGCCGGTCCGGGAGAAACCGTCCGCGGGGCGGGAGCAGGAGCTGACCCAGCTCGATGAAAGTCTCCGGGCCCGTGAACGCTACATAGCGGAGTGCGAGCAGCGGCTCGCCGACGCCGGCCAGATGTTGTCCGAGCGCGAGGCGATGCTGGAGCAGCGCGAGCAGATGCTGGTGGCGAAGGAGCGCGATTTTTTCCGCCGCAGCGGCGACCTCACCCGTCAACAGGGCGAGGTGGCGGCCGCCGCCGCGCGCCCGGTGTGATTTCCCCGACTCTTCCTTTTTGACCCGTCAATCCCGGTCCCATGAGCAATCCCAACGGCGGCACCCCCTCTCCTTTCGCGGCCCGCACCCGGGCTCCGTTTCCCGGCAAAAGCGGCGCCCCGGGCGTCGACACGACATCTCCGGTCGCGCCGGTGCCCGCGCCGGCGGCGGCCGCGGTGGCTCAGGCCCCGGCGGGGGAGAAAAAGTCGTCCCTGCCTCTGATTGTCGGCGCGGTGGTTTTGGTCGGCGGCGGGTTGGCGGCGGTTTTGGCGCTGGGCGGTAACGGCAAAACCAAACCCGGACCGGCAGGCCAGCAGGCACCCGCGGTCGCCGAGGCTGCCAGCCCCGCCGCGGCGCCCGCACCCGCACCCGCACCCGTTCCCGCGCCCGCGAAACGCGACGCCCGCAAAGACTACGAGTTGCTGGCCAAACGGGTCGCCTCGCTCACCTTGGGGACGTCCGAACGCTCCGAGGTCGCGGCCGCGACCCTTCAGGCCTCGGGTGGAGCCTACGACGATGCGGTCGCGCGAATTGGTCCGGTCGTGGTCAAGCAGGTGGACTCGGCGTATGCGGAGAAAGCGGCGGCCTTGAGCGGCATCAAACTCGAGGACCACGGCGCCTCCGCGGCGGCGCAACAGCTGCGTCTCGCCTTGGTCAAGGCGGACGCCGCGACCAAGAACGGCACGTGGGCGGAAGCGGTGGCGAGTCGGGACGAAGCGATCTCGCTGGTGCCCGCTGCCCAGTCGGAGATCGCGACCCGCCTCTCGCTCGTCGCGAAGGAGGCCGCCGAACGCGGCGACACGGATCTGGCGACGTATTTCTTCGAGCAGGCCCTGCGTCTGGATCCGCGGAACCAGGCGGCCCGTTCCCACCTATTCGTGCATAAATTCAAACCCGGACAAACGCTGCGGGCGGCCAACGGCATGGAGTTCGCCTACGTCCCGCCGGGCGAATTCACGCGCGGCAGCCGGACCGCCGAACCCGGTCGGAGCGCGGACGAAGAGCAGGCCCAGGTAAAATTCACCGGAGGCTTCTTCCTCGGCGTCACCGAGGTGACCCAGCGCCAGTGGGACCAGGTCATGGGGCCCGGCGCCGCATCGCGCACCATCACGGCGGCGCGCGCCAAGGGCGACACCATAGCACCCGAGTTGCCCATGCACAGCGTCCGCTGGGACGAGGCCCGGGCGTTCGGCGAGAAGCTTTCCGCCATGGACGGCAAACGCTATCGCCTGCCGACCGAGGCGGAGTGGGAGTATGCCTGTCGAGCCGGGACCACGACCGCGTTCAATATCGGCAGCGACGGATTGTCGGCCCGCGACGCGAACATCGACGACGGTTCCGCCGCCGCCGCGAGCACCCTGGCCCCGGCGGGCACCGTCGGCCGGCCCAACGCGTGGGGCCTGCGGGACATGCACGGCAATGTTTGGGAATGGTGCGCCGACTGGAGCGCGCCCTACGCCCGCGGCGATCAGGTCGATCCGACCGGTCCGGCCGAGGATACGATCGGCAGCGTGGACCTGGCCATGAAAGTGGTGCGCGGCGGCGGCTGGAACTCGCCGGCAAGCGACGCGCGCTCCGCGAACCGCTGGGAGTATTCGCCCGCCGTGACCACGCCCTACATCGGCTTCCGTATCGCGATGGAGCCCGAGCTCTCCTCGCGTTGATTCCCAACCGTCCGCCCTTCCCGCTTTTCCTCCCATGAAGAAGATCCATTCGCTCCACTTCGCGGCCATCGCCGCCCTGATGCTCTTGAACGGTTGTCAAACACCGGTGGTGGTGCGCGAGCCCGCCCCGGCCGTCTCCCGCGACGCCGAGATCGCGCGGATCCTGGACCTGAAGACCAAGGGCGTGATCACCGAGACCCAGGCCTTGCAGATCATCAACGC
This sequence comes from Opitutaceae bacterium, assembly GCA_027482905.1. Taxonomy (GTDB): domain Bacteria; phylum Verrucomicrobiota; class Verrucomicrobiia; order Opitutales; family Opitutaceae; genus IMCC26134_A. The sequence goes on along the minus strand of JAIXVP010000420.1, from coordinate 11,910 downwards.
CATGGTCGCGGAAGGCACCACACCGGCCGCCACCCCGGTCGCCGGGACCGCAAAACCGGCCGTTCCGGCCGCCACGCCCGCCGCCAAGCCGGCCACCCCCGTCGCGCCCGCCCCGGTCGTCGCTGTTCCCGCGCCGACACCCGCGCCCGCGCCCGCCCCCAGCGCGGTGGAAACACCCAAACTGGATGCACGGTATCAGCCGAGCGCGACTCTGACCGGACGCCTGCGTTCGATCGGATCCGACACCATGGACGTGCTGGTGGCCCGCTGGGAAGAGGTGTTCACCAAATATCACCCCGGTCTGAAGATTCAGCACGAGGGACGCGGTTCCTCCACCGCCACGCCGTCCTTGGTCGAGGGTCAATCGGACTTTGGACCGATGAGCCGCGCGATGCAGGACCCCGAGGTGGCCAAATTTCAAGAGCGCTTCGGCTACGCGCCCACCCAGGTGCGCGTGGCGATCGACGCGCTCGGCCTCTACGTGCATCCGAGCAACCCGATTTCGCAAAAGGGCATCACCCTGGCGCAGTTGGACGCCATCTTCTCGGCCACCCGCAAGCGCGGAGCGACCGAACAGCTGACCACCTGGGGCCAGCTTGGCATCGGTGGCGAATGGGCGAACGCCCCGATCAACGCCTACGGTCGCAACAAAGCTTCCGGCACCTACGGGTTCTTCCGTGATTCCGCCCTGGGCAAAGGCGAATTCGGTCCATGGGTTCAGGAACAGGCCGGTAGTGCGCAAGTGGTCGAGCAAGTCGCGGCGGATAAGTTCGGTATCGGTTATTCCGGAGTTGGTTACAAGATTCCATCCGTCGCCCTCGCGCCTATCCTGCCCAAAGAGGGAACCGAGGCGATCGAGCCTTCCGAGGAGACGTCGATTTCCGGGGCCTACCCGCTGGCCCGTCCCCTTTTTCTGATCACCAACCGCAACCCCGCCACCCCGCCCAGCGATCTGCAGCGGGAGTTCCTGACCTTCGTGCTCGGACCGCTCGGACAGGAAGTGGTCAAGCGCGAGGGACTCTACCCGCTGCCGCCCAAAATCGTGGCCGAGGAAATCGCCAAATTGCGTTGATCCCGCGTATACGGCCCCAGACATGCTCGTGGAAACGAGCGGCATAAAACGAGGAGACAGGTCCTAAACAGACCTGTCTCTTGTTTTTACGGATTTTGGATGCAGCCTTGCCAAGGGCTTTGTTTCGTTGTTTTTTTACCCGCCTGAGATGGGCGCCAACGGTCATTTAAAGCAGATCAAGGATCACGACGAGGCCGCGACGGCCGGGTCGGGAAGATCCGCCGCGCCGTTTCCCTTCGTCGTCTTTGGTCGTGACGAAATGGATACAACCGCGAGGCCGGTCGCCGCGCCACCTCCGGATTTGTCGGTTTTCTCGGCCTATGCCCGCCGCGAAGAGGCCTCCCCGATGGGTCCTCGCGCCGAGTTGGTGCGTCTCCTGGCGGAAGAACACCGCCGATCGGAGATGCGGCGAAGTGAGTCGACGATCGGGATCGAACCACGGACGCCGGCCCCGACTTCGTCCACGGTCTTGAACCCGTCGCGCGTCTCCCTACCCCACGACGGGAGCCAGGCTCCAGTCGCCGGCGTGGCGCCGATCGCCGAGACGCCGATGCCGGGATTGCGGCTGGCCGCCCGGGACGAGCTCCCCGACCTGAGCAAGCTGTTCGCGCCGGTCGTCTCCTCGATTTCTTCGCCCGCGCAGGAATTGGCGCCTCTTTTGCCCATTCCCGGGCTGTCCGCTCCCCGGAAGCCGTCCGCTCCCGCGCCATCCCCGCGCTCCACGATCGCCGTGGGCGAAGCGGTGGCTCCGTTTGCGCGCCTGAGTCCGCCCGCGCCGGATTCGGCAAATCTGGCGCCGCTGGTGATCCCGTCCGCCTTCGGCCGTTCGGCCGCGCCTTTCCCGCTTCCTTCGATACCCGTTCCCGCCTCGTCCGGTGCGCCTCGCACGAACGCCACGGCCTCGGGCTCGAACCGGATGCGGATCGCACTGGCGGTGGCGGCCCTCGTGGCGGTGGCGGTCGGCGCGGACTTTGTGTTGCGTCGCGGGTGGATTTTTCCGCGTTCGCCCGGACCGCAGGCTTTGGTCGGCGCTTCGGTGCCGGTGGACGGGGGCAAGTTTGGCGGTCCCATCGCGGAGCTTCCCGCCGTCGCGGAAAACGCGCCCCCGATCGTCGCTCCGCCCGCCAAAACGATCGCGGCTGAACGACCCGCCCCTTCGCCGGAATTCAACCGCATCGTCGGCGGATTAAAGATTTCCGGCGTGCTGCAGGGCACCCCGGTGGTGGCCTTGGTCAACGGACGAAAGATACGGGCCGGCGAACTGGTTTCTGTCGAAAGCGACATTCGTCTGGTCGACGCGGACTTCGCGGGCCGCCGCCTGATCTTCGAGGATGGCACGACCGCCCGGGCCTCGGCTCGCTATTGACCGACATCCGCGCCGGCCGGGTCGACGGGACTACCTGCGCAGCCCGAAAAGCCGCCGGAAAAAACCGGGTTTGGCCGGCGCGGGAGCCGTCGTGAGCACGACCGGCCGAGGCGTGAGGTGGACCCGCAGCAGGGCCGCCACGGAGGGCTCGATCGGCATGTCGTCCAGAGGCGCGACGAGTCGGGAAATCTGGGTTCCCGCCTTCACCGCCGCCTGCATTTCCTGGATCTGGTTCTTGAAATACTCCGCGAGCAGCGCCGCGCGGGCCCGCAGGTCATCGGGCAGCGACTCCGGTTGCTTGACCAGACGCTGGCGCGCCTCCTCGGGCAGGCTTTTCACCAGCAGCGCGAGTCCCTCGATAAAATAAAGCCCCGAGGTTTTTATCCGAAAGGGCAGGAAGCGGGCGATCGTCTCCTCGTCGATATGGGTGATGGCGTTGAGGAGTTCGCGAAATTCGCCGCCGATGATGACCTGCCGGGAGGCGCCGCGGGAGAAGGTGAGGAAATCCGCCAGCACCTCGATGTTTTCGCGTTGGCAGAATTCGAAGGTGCCCGGGGTGAGGTTGCAAAGCCGCACGGGGAAGGCCAGGGGGATGCCGAGGCGCTCGAGGTTGCGCGGCACGGGGTCGGACTCCGCCTCGGCCTTGCCGGCGATGCCGACCATTTCGCCGAAGGACTCGTCGAAGGCCAGCGTGCCGCGCAGGATGTCCACCAGGTCGTCGAGCACGGCCGGGGGCAGGCCGCGGGCCCGGAGACGGTCGATCACCTCGGGATAACTCAGGTCGACGTAGGCGGCGGGCGTCTCGTCGGCGCCCTTCACGGACCAGACGCAGCCGTCGATGTTTTCCGCCAGGCTGGTCAGCGCGGTGTCCATCATCATCGAACTGTGGAAGGTGCGCCGCAGTTCGTCCCAGGCGGCGGGCGTGGTGCGGGTGCGAATCGGAAAACCGTCGGAGGGCGGGGTGTTCACGTTTGGTAGGAGAAGGTGTGCTGGAAAATCTCGCGGGTCATGGCCCGGTAGTCGGCGACGATGCCGCCGGAATCGGCGGCGGTCTCGGTCGAGACCAGCGCGACCGGCAGACCGAGCGTGACGGCGCGACGCACGATGGTGGCATCGCGGACCTGGGCGGAAAAGATCTTCGCGCCGCGGGCGACGCGCTTGGCGGTCTTGAATTGGTTCAGGCGAAGCTGCATGCGCATCTTCGGCACCTCCACGTCGGTGTTGTTTTTGACCGCGTTGAACAGGATGCCCTGGATCTGGGCGGCGGGCCCGAGGGCATGGCGGCGAAACCCGGCGGCGGCGTCGTGAAAGGAGGCGAGTTTCTCCACCAGCAGGGTGAAGCCGATCAGCGAAAGGGCGTCGGGGTTGGCGGGCACGTAGATTTCGGCGGCGGAAAAAACGCCGCATTGCGAGGCGCGGAGGACGTTCGGCGGGCAGTCGAAGAGGATAAAATCGTAGTCCTTCTCCACGACGGAAAGCTCCTCGCGGAAGTGGACGTAGGCGGGTTTGCCGGGGGTGCCGGTGTAGTCCGCCTCCAGATCGACGAGATTGAAACTGGTCGGGAGCAGATCGAGGCCGGGGAGGATTTTTTTCCCTTCGCGATCCTCCACCACATCGCGCACGATCAGATCGGAAAGCTTGGGCGGATTGGGCTGGAAAAGGGTGAACACCGTGCCGCCGGCACCGGAAACGAGCCGGTTCCATCGCTCCAGCCTGAGCAGCCAGATCGAGGCGTTCGATTGCGTGTCCAAATCACATAGCAGAACCCGAGCCCCCTGCTGCGCGAGGCAGGCGGCGATATTGACGATGAGGGAGGTTTTTCCCACGCCACCCTTGTAATTCAAAAATGCGATACGACGCGCCATGTGCTTACAGATGAATATGAGGAGATTGTAGTTAGCGAGATTTTGTCTTGTGATTACGGCTCAAAAAGGCAACCGGTCATGTAAATAATTAGTAATGCATACAGTTTACCGTTTAAGGCTGGATGTCACCCTCGGTTTTCCGGGGCTTGGCTCGAGCCGGAGCCGAGCTCATGTTTGAAGGCGCCACATGAACATTCCTTTGGTTTCCTTAACTTCCTTCCGTAGTCTGGTCGGAGATCCGCTGGCGGGGCGATTGGACGAGATGCTCGAGCGTCGAGATTTTAGCGAGGTGGTTTTGTTTTCGGATCTCGCCGGTTCGCAAGTCGCCTTGCTCCCGGTCGGGCCGGGGCAACGTTACGAACATCTCGCGGCGGTAGCGGGGCTGGAGGTGGAGGGCTTGCGACCCTTGTGCGCCTTTCATCCTCGCGAAGACGGTTCGGACGGCACGGAAGCAAGCTTGGTCCGGGAAAGCCTGGATGCCCGTGAGCGTTATCTGGCGGAGTGTGAACATCGCATGGCCGAAGTGGGCCAGGGCCTCTCCGAACGCGAAGCCCAGCTTGAGCAGCGCGAGCAACAGCTCTTGTCCAAGGAGCGGGACTTTTTCCGGCGAAGCGGCGAGTTGACCCGCCAGAACGAAGGGGGCGAGTCGGGCGGGCGCCCGGCTTGAACGCGGGCGGGCCGCGGCCCCGCGACGCCGAACGAGCGTTGGTCAAGCCCGAGCGGGGTCTCGTCGCACCAATCCGACCAGCACGCCCTGGGTTTCCAAGCGCTCGGTGGGGATGATATCTGCGTAGCGCGGATTCTCCGCGCGCAGCACGGCCCGCCCCTCGACCAACACCAGGCGCTTCAGCGTGGTGGTGACGCCGTCGACCAGCGCGGCGATGATGTCGCCCGACCGCGCCTCGCGGCGCTCGAAGACTCCGATGTCACCGTCGCAGATGTGCGCGCCGAGCATCGAATCGCCGGTGACGCGCAAGCCCCACAGAGCCTGCCGGGGACGGCCACCGAGGCCGAATGCCGACGGGTCGAAGGCGAGGGTCTCGGCGGGCTCCTGTTCGCGTTGGTCCGGGATGCCGGCCGGGATCGCCCCGTAGATGGGGAGATCGAAGAGCCCCTGGATTTCGGAGACTTTCAGTCCCCAAGAGCCGTCGCCGAACTGTTGCACCGCGCCTTTCGCAGCGAGGGCGCGCAGGTGACTCATGACGGCGTTTTGGGAGGCGAAGCCGAAGTGTTTTTGGATCGCGCGGGTGGAAGGCGGCACGGTGTGCGCCTGCTGGTGGGAACGAATAAAATCAAGGATCTCCTCTTGGCGGTCGGTGAGCATGCTGTTCAATTGAACAGTTCCCAACGTTTTGGCAAGAGCCACCTCGTCGGGAACGCCGCCGCGGACCCGCCAATTGGAAAACGACCTTGCGACCACGCCGGCATGGGCAACGTTTATCCCCTTTTCACTTGCCATGATCTCCGATTCCGCCGCGCCCAAGCCCCTCGCCGCCAACGAGGGCATCAAGACCGCCTCGCATCACCTGCGCGGCAACCTGAAGGCGGAGTTCGCCGACACGTCCACAGCGGTCGTCTCGGCCGATAGCGAGCAACTCATCAAATTCCACGGCACCTACCAGCAGGACGACCGCGACCAGCGCCTCGCCCTCAAAAAAGCCGGCAAGGACAAGGCCTACTCCTTCATGCTCCGCGTGCGCCTGCCCGGCGGCAAGGCCACCGCGAAACAGTGGCTGGTGCTCGACACCCTCGCCACCCAGCTCGCCTCCCCCTCGTTGCGTCTCACCACCCGGCAGACCTTCCAGTTTCACGGCGTCCTGAAGGGCAACATGAAGCCCCTCATCCAGGGCATGCACCAGGTGTTGCTCGACTCCATCGCGGCCTGCGGCGACGTGAACCGCAACGTCATGGCCCCGGTCAACCCCGAGCAGTCGCCCGTGCTCGAACAGGTTTACCAGGACGCCAAGGGCTGGTCCGACTACGCCCTGCCCAAGACCCGCGCCTACCACGAGATCTGGCTCGACGAGGAGCTCGTCGCCGGCGGCGAGCCCGAGGTCGAGACCATGTATGGCGCCACCTACCTGCCGCGCAAATTCAAGACCGGTTTCGCCGTCCCGCCCTCCAACGACGTGGACGTGTATTCGCAGGACCTCGGCTTCATCGCGGTCATCGAAAACGGCGCCCTGCTCGGCTACGACGTCACCGTCGGCGGCGGGCTCGGCATGAGCCATGGCAACGAGGAAACCTTCCCGCGCCTGGCCGACACCCTCGGTTTCATCACCCGCGAAAACGTCAACAAGATCGGCGACGCCGTCCTCACCACCCAGCGCGACCACGGCGACCGCACCAACCGCAAACACGCCCGCCTCAAATACACCATCGCCGATCGCGGCATCGAATGGTTCAAAGCCGAGGTCGAAAAACGCAGCGGAGTCGTCTTCGCGCCCGCCCGCGCGGCCGTTTTCACCACTATTCAGGACGCGCACGGCTGGCATCAAAACGCCGACGGCTCCTGGTTCTACGGGCTGCACATCCTCTCCGGCCGCATCGTGGACCGCGACGGCTGGGCGATGAAAACCGCGCTACGCGAGGTCGCGACCGCGCTCGACGGCACCACGGCGGATTTCCGCCTCACGCCTTCGCAAAACCTCACCATCTCCGGTCTCTCCGCCGCGCAAAAAACCGTCGTCGAAACCATCCTGGCCCAGCACGGACTCGACCGCGAAAACGCCCGCTCCGGCCTGCGCCTCAACGCCCTCTCCTGCGTCGCCCTGCCGACCTGCGGCCTGGCCCTGGCCGAGAGCGAGCGCGCGCTGCCCGACATCCTCGCAAAGTTCGAGACCGTGCTCGACGAGGCCGGCCTGCACGACGACGCCATCAGCCTGCGCGTCACCGGCTGCCCCAACGGCTGCGCCCGCCCCTACCTCGCCGAGATCGGCTTCGTCGGCAAAGCTCCCAACAAATACGCCCTCTACCTCGGCGCCGCCTACAACGGCAGCCGCCTTAACCGCCTCGTGTCCCCGAGCATCACGATCGACGATGCCGTCAAACTGCTTGCCCCCGTGATCAAGCGCTACGCCCTCGAGCGCGGCGCCGGCGAGACATTCGGCGACTTCTGCGAGAGGACCATCCTGCCGGCCGACGCGACCTTCCACGCCGTCGGCACCGGCGGCCTCGTGCCGGCGAAACCCGCCGCCGGCGCCGCCCCCGCCGCCTGAGGCCTCCGGAGGTTTTCGCTCAACGAACCGCCCACCCAGTCGCGGCGCCGGGAGGTTCGGCGGGCGCAAGCGCGGCGATCACCACGCCCGCGCCGGCGAGGAGGGCGTAGATCACGCGAAAATCCGCCACCCCCGCGCCCGTTTTGCCCGCCAGCGCGAGCACCAGGGCCACGCCCAGCGCGCCGCCGAGCTGACGCAGGGTGCTGTTGACCGCGTTGCCCTCCGCGTAGCGCGCGGGTTTGAGCCCGGCGAGCGCGGCCCCGGTCAACGCGGGCAGGAGCAGGCCGATGGCCACCCCGCTCGCCAGTTGGCCGGGCAGCCACGCGCCGAGGTAGTCCGCCACCGTGCCCAGCCGCAGAAAAAACCACAGATTGCTCGCCGCGAAGAGCAGCCCGCCCGCCACCAGCAAACGCCTCAATCCGAAGCGCGCCGTCAGGCCGGCGCTACCCAAGGCCAGCGCGATCACCACGACGGGGCCCGGCGTGGCCGCCAGCCCCGCCGTGCCCTGGGCAAAACCCCAGACGCCGGTCATGAACAGATAGAACGCGAGGAAACCCGCGCCGAACGCCGCCCCGAAGACCAAGGTCGCCGCGGACGCCCGCAGCCGGCCGGGATCGCCGAAAACACCGTCGTCCGCCGTAGGGGATTTTTGACTACGCGCCCGCCGGGCGAGGATCGCCAGCGCCGCCGCGCCCGCACCCAAAGTTCCCGCCGTGACGGGCGCCGCCCAGCCGACGTCGCCCGCGCGCACCAGACCGCCGGCCAGCGCGCCTACGCCGACGATGAGCAAAAGCGTGCCCATCCCATCGAAACCGGCACCCGCCGGCGCACTCGCGCCGGTCCCCTCCCCTCCGTCTTCCGAGGCCGGCTCCGGGTAATCGCGCCAGGTCAGCCAGAGCGCCGCGATCCCGAGCGGCACGTTCAGCAGGAAAATCATCGGCCACGACGCCCACTGGATCAGGGCCGAGCCAAACGACGGCCCAAGCGCGGCCGCCCCGGCTCCGACCGCGCTCCACAAGCCCACCGCGCCCTGCCTTTGCCCGCCGGGAAACGCCGCCAGCAGCAGCGCGAGCGAAGCGGGCGCGAGCAGCGCCGCCCCGACCGCCTGCACGACTCGCGCGGCGGAAAGCGCGAAGACGTTTCCCGCCAGCGCGCACCCGGCCGAGGCGAGGGTGAAAAGCGCGAGCCCCAGCAGAAAAATCCTTCTTGCGCCGCGACGATCCGCCAAGCGGCCGGCCGGCACCAGCAAGGCGGCGTAAACGATGGTATAGCCGTTCAAAACCCACGAGAGATCGGCCGGCGTCGCCCCCGCGAAGTGGCTGCGCAGTGCGGGAAACGCCGCCACCGCCACGGTGGCGTCCAGCGAGACCATAAACACGGCCGCGAGCGCCGGGACGCGGATGGACGATTGGCCCATCGGATTCATCCGGGAACGCATCCTCAACGCGTGCTCTTTCACGCGGCGGCGAGGATGAGTTCCACCTGCCGGCGATGCAGTCGCAGATGAAAGCCCGCCATAAAAAACCAGGCGGCCGCGTCGAGCGGACCGAACCACGGATGCGCGTAGCGGAGCGGCGTCGCGAGCGCGGCGGCGGGCACCGCGGCCACGATCCCTTCGAGCCGACGGCACGAGGCGGTGAAGGCCTCGACCACCTCGGCGCCGACATCCGCCGAGGGTTTCACGGCGGCGGTGCTGGCCGCGCCCGGCGGCACCCGGCCGTCGAGAAGCGCGGAGACCGCGTCGGAGATCGCGTCGTTGACGATGCGCAGGTGGTCGAGGGTCATGAACACCGACCAGTATCGGCTGCTGTCTTCCAGCCCGGGCAGGCGACGGATGAGCACCCGCTTGGCCCCCGTCACGGCGTCGCGACTGCGCGCGAGGGCGAGGATCGCGTCATGCTCCTGCACGAGGGTGGCTTGCGCCGCCGCCAGAGAGGTGGTGCTTAGGCCAAACTGGAAAATCAGGCGGGCGAAGAACAACTCGATCTTCGGCAGACCAGCCCCGGGCGGGGCGAGACGAGGCAGCGGAGTTGTAGACATAGTTGGATTCACATTTATCACTCTGTAGGGGAGGACGGTGACGGGCATTTTGTATTACATCGTCCGGTCGGGGCGACCAGCGGTGGCGGAACCGTAGAGCGCATCCGAATCGGAGAAGGGCGTTTTAGCCGCTTCACCCTACGGACGTTGAGGCTCGCGCGCCTCGGCTTTTTTCTTCAGTTCCTTAAGAAACGTTTGGTGCAGCCCGTGAAGTTTGCCCGGGATAAACATTCGCTGCATGTAGGCGAGAAACCCGTTGAAGGTTTCATCGGTGATAACGCGGCAGCCATCGGCGGTGGGAATGATCAGCCACGCGTGGTAACCGCGAATGACGGCCTTGCGACTCTCCCACGCGAAACGGGTCGGCGGTGTGAATTCCGCGACCTTCGAATCGAAGTCGAGACCCATTGTGCGCCATGAAACAACGACACCCGGGCCGATGCGCTCGTCGGGGGAACGCACCGTAAGATTCGTCGCGCCCACATACCACTCGGGCCAGGCGCGCACATCCGTTATAATTGCCCAAACCACCTCCGGCGGCGCCTTGATATCGATCTGGTTGTGAACAAAGAAGACCGCCCGAGCCGGATCATACTCGGCGGGCCAGTTGATCTTTTCTTCCGGCGGTCGAGCGGCGGAAAGAGCCGCCGAGCCACGGGGCATGGAAGTCGCGCAACCCGACCAACCGAGCGAAGCGACCATGCCGATTACCAATGGTAGTGGAGACGTTTTCATGTGGGAATTTGTTGTTGCAGATGGGCGGATCGATCTGGTGAACCGACTCGAATCACGGCCGCCCGCCCTTGGTTTCATTCACGTAAGGCGTGGCCGCGTCGAGCCGACGCCGTGCCTCCTCCCAGCTCATCGGCAAAGCCCCCAGCGGCATCTCAACCGAGGCAAAACGGATGTTCTGCGCCGTCTCATCGCTGCGACGCACCGCCTCGCGATGCGCCGGTGAACGCACAAACGACGTGAGCGACGCTTCGTCCTTCCAAGCCGTCATCGTCCACGCCTTCTTTCCAAAAATCTCGAACCGCACCGCATAGCCCAGCAGCCCCGACTGGTCCTCCATCGTCGCGATCACGGCCTTCGTATCCTTAAAAAACTCGCCGCGCATTCCGGGCCGATGCTCCGTCGCGCTCACCACCACCAGCACCGACGTGTCGGGCGAAAATCCGCCTTCGCTCGCCAGTTTCGTTCGCTTGAACGGCGCGCTGAACGCGCAACCCGTTAACCATGTCGTAAGCGCGATGAGCATAGCGGGAAGCAGGTGTTTATTCGTTACGCCTAAGAAACTGGATTTTGCCGAGGGTCGGCTCGAAGGGGTCCTGTGTGGCGTGATGGACATAGCTGGACTTGATTCACTTGTTTTTTGAAAGTAAAACACTTGTTGAAAGCAAGTGATAATTTTGTCGAAATGTAGTCATGGCCAAACGTGTCACCGATAAAACCTCGTCTCCCGAGCGGCGTTCGCCGTGTCCGGTGGCGTGCGCGCTGGATGTTTTCGGCGATCGTTGGACGCTCCTGGTCATTCGCGATTTGGTGCTGGGCAAAACTCGCTTCAAGGACTTCGCCGCCTCGCCCGAGGGCATCCCCACCAACGTGCTCAGCGAGCGGCTGAGCCGGCTTTTGGCGCACGGGATCGTCTCGCAAGTCAGCGCCAGCGAGGGCTCGAAACACCTGGCCTATCGCTTGACCGAGAAGGGCCGCGCGCTGCTGCCAATTCTGGGGGCGATGCGCGACTGGGGTCTCGCTTGGGAAAGGGGCACGCGCGCCCACTTGGGCGAAGCGGCGACGATCGGCTGATTCACCCGCTCGAATTTGCCCCGCGCGACCGAACCGGCACCTTGGCCGATGCGCACCCGCCCACTCCTCAACGCGGCCGGACTCGCCGCCGCCCTCGTGGTCCTCGGACCGACGGATTCCCGCGCCGAACCCCTGCCTTTGCCCGATCTCCAGAGCCATCGCTGGAAAAACCGGGTCTTGCTCATCGACACGCCCGCCGCGACCGCGGCCGACTACCAGACGCAGGCCTCGGCGCTTTTGCCCGTTTGGTCGGGTTTGATCGAGCGCGACCTGCATGTGGTCACGCGGGTGAACGCCACCGCTTTCCGGGTTCGCCTCATCGGCAAGGACGGCGGCGAAAAACTCGATTCCTCCGCGCCGGTGTCGGCCGATGCGCTCTTCGCGTTGATCGACGCCATGCCGATGCGTCGCGCCGAGATGACCCCGCCGAAGTAGCCGCTCCGGCGTCGCCCGGCCGTCACCCGACCGGGGCTCAGGCGCCGACCTTGAAGAGGGCGACGTCGCCGTCGCGGAAGACGTATTCCTTGCCCTCGAGGCGGTATT
>JAIXVP010000071.1 GCA_027482905.1 Opitutaceae bacterium | reverse complement strand
GTAGTGGCCGGCGTGGGTGAGGGCGACCTCGATGTCCTCGCCCTCGAGGTGGATGAGCGGGTAGAGCGGCTCGCCGGTGAGTTTTTTGGTTAGCAGGTCGCGCAGGCCGTGCTCGGATTTGTAGGCCTTGCCGTTGAAAACGAGGGTGAGCCCGCGGTTCAGGTAGGCGTAGTTCCAGAGCATCTCTTCGATGAACTCGGTCTTGAAGCGGAAGTCCGGGCCGAAGAGGGCGACGTCGGGCGTGAACTCGATCAGCGTGCCGTTCCGCTCGCCGGTGGCGGCGATGATCTTGGTCTCCTTGGTGAGTTTGCCGGCGACGAACTCGACCACCTTGGTCTGGCTCTCGCGGATGGCCTGGGCGCGGTAGTGGGAGGAAAGGGCGTTGACCGCCTTCTGGCCGACGCCGTTGAGGCCGACGGCTTTCTGGAAGGTCTCGGAGTCGTATTTGGCGCCGGTGTTGATGATGGAGACGCAGTCCACGAGTTTGCCCAGCGGGATGCCGCGCCCGTAGTCGCGCACGCGGAGGGTGCGGTCGTTCAGCTCGACCTCGATTTTTTTGCCGAAGCCCATGGTGAACTCGTCGATGCAGTTATCGATCGTCTCCTTGAGCAGCACGTAGATGCCGTCCTCGGGATGGACGCCATTGCCGAGGCGGCCGATATACATGCCGGGGCGGAGGCGGATGTGCTCGAGGGGGGAGAGGGTTTTGATCGAGGCTTCGGTGTAGGCTTGGGCCATGGGCGTCACCCTTCGCCGCGCGCCGGGTGCGGCAAGCGAAAAGGCGGCGGCACCCTCCCGCCCGCAGCCCCGGGCCGCGAAATGGCGAAGTTTTTTGCCCGCAAGCCCGCGAGTTGCAGGGTTTGGGGCTTGATTTTGATAATTATCAATTCATGCCTAATAGGACTTAACCCCATCCGCCTTCGTCGCCACCCGCCGATTTTCCGGGCGGGCGATTCCGGCCCTTGGCCCCTTCACCCCTCCGGAACCGCCGCCCCTTTCGCCCGACCGCCCAAACGCGTCCCCGCGCCATGCAAACCCTTGCTCCCGCCCTCTCCCACCCCCCCAGCCCCGCCGCCGTCCGCCGCCCGTCGCGCCCCGCCGCTCTCTTGCTCGCGCTGACGCCACTCGACGCGCATGAATTCCTGCCGGGTGCGCTACACGACGAGGTCCGGGATCTGGCGGTTAACTATCACGAATACGACCCGGCCACCGGTTCGCCGGCGGCCTTCGCGGCGTTGTTGCGCGAGGTCGATCCCGAGATCCTCGTCACCGGCTGGCGCGCGCCGGCCCTGCCCGCCGTGTTGCCACCGCGCCTGCGCTACGTTTGCCACCTCACCGGCTCGGTCCGCGGGCTGGTCACGCGCCGCCACCTGGAGGAAGGGTTGATCGTGACGAATTGGGGCGGGTCGATCTCGCGCGTCGTCGCCGAGGGCGCCTTGTTTCACCTCCTTTCCGCGCTGCGGCGCGGCACCCACTGGGCACTGGCCATGCATCGCGACGGGGCCTGGAAAACCCGCGACGCCGAGACCGCTTCGCTGTTCGGCCGCCGCGTCGGCATCCACGGCTTCGGCCGGGTCGCGCGTGAGTTGCTCCTGCTGCTCGCTCCCTTCGGCGTCACCGTGACGGTGTTCGCCCCGGACGTGGACGCCGCCGCCGAGAAAGCCTTCGGCATCCGCCGCGCGCCGAACCTCGAATCACTGTTCGCGGACAACGACATCGTGGTCGAGCTCGCGCCGCTTATTCCCGAGACCGAGGGCATCGTGACCGAGCGTCTGCTGCGGCTGCTGCGCCCAGGTTCCGTATTCGTGAACACCGGACGCGGCAAGGTGGTCGACGAGGCCGGCCTGGTCCGCGTCGCCCGCGAGGGCCGCGTTTTCTTCGGGCTCGATGTCTTCGCGGTTGAACCCCTGCCCGCCGACCACCCGTTGCGCGGCCTGCCCAACGTCGGCCTGACGCCCCACCTCGGCGGCCCCACCACCGACCGACGGCGCGACGCCGGTTCGCTGGCGGTGGACAACCTCCGCGCCTACGTGGCGGGGGAGCCTCTTGAAGCGGTTCTCACCCCTTCGCTGTTCGACCAAATCACCTGACCGCAGCGCGCCGCCCATGCCGCCCGCCGCCTATCTCCGCTGGCAAGGCCACGCGCGCGGCCTGCTCGCGCCGCTCGCCGCCCTCATGAAGCCCGGCCGGGCGGATTTGCCGCTGCCGGGCCGGCCAAGCGACCACGACGCCCAGGCCGACCGCCTGGAATCCTTCGCTCGCCCGCTCTTTCTCGCCGCGCTCTACCTGCAGACCACCCCAGAGGTCGGCCACGCCGAGGCCGCCGCGCTCCGGGAAAAACTTTCAACCTGGCTGCGCGCCGGCCTCGTGCTCGGCGCCGACCCCGCCTCCCCCGAATACTGGGGGCCCGACGCCAACTACCACCAGCACCACGTCGAGATGGGGCTGATGGCCATCGGCCTGCGCCTCGCCCGGGCTGAGCTGTGGGAGCCGCTCGCCGCCGCCGATCGGGCGCTAGTCCTGGCCTGGTTCGCGACCGCGCGCGGCGGCGGGATCGTGAACAACAACCACCTGTTCATGTCGGTCCACATCCTCGAATTCCTCGCGGCGGAGGGCGTGGCGCGACCGACCGATCGCGCGATCATCGAGGCCCATCTGGACCAGTTGGAAACCATGCACCGCCACCACGGCTGGTTCGAGGACGGCGCCAACCAGGCCTACGACCATTACAACGCCTACGCCTTCCACTTCTACGGCCTGTTCTGGGTCCTGCAACACGGCCACCGCGATCACGCCCGCACCGCCCGCTGGCGCGGCTGGGCGCGGGATTTTACCGACGACTACCAGCACGCCTTCGCCGCGTCGGGCGAGCACCCCGCCTTCGGCCGCTCCATCGCCTACCGCTTCAACGCCTGCGCCCCCTTCGCGCTCGCCGTCGCCACCGAGGCGACCGACCTGCCCCTCGGCCGCGTGCGCCGCCTGTGCACCCGCAACGTGGAGTTTTTCCTCGCCCGACCCATCACCGACGCCGCCACCGGCTGCCTCGCGCCCGGCTTCACCGACGCCTGGCCCGAGATCGTAGAGGGCTACTCCTGCCCCGCCTCGCCCTACTGGTGCGCAAAGGGTTTCACCTCTCTGCTGCTGCCCGCCGACCACCCCTACTGGAGCGCGCCCGAGGAACCGCTGCCCTCGGAAAACCCGGCCGGCTTTGTGCGCGCCGTCCGCGCCGGCGGCCTGATCTTCCGCGGCCTGCCCGACGGCGAGGTGGAACTGCTCAACGCCGGCTCGATGGTATCCAACACCCACCTACGCTACGGCGCGTGGAAGTGGAGCAAACTCTCCTACCGCACCGGCGTCGGCTTCACCTACGCCTTCCCCGAGCCGACCACGTGGTCCGCCGACGGCGCCTTGATCGCGCGCTGGGACGACGGCCGCGCGATCGGCCGCCACTCCACCACCGCGACCGCCCTCGCCGCCGACCATCTCGGCTTCGTCTGCAACCTTGGCCAAAAGAGCGGGCAACTCGGCGTCGCGGTGGAAACCTGGGTGTTCTGGCGCGCCGGCTGGCTGCTCCAGCTCCACCGCGTGGAACCCCGCCAGCCGGTCGCGCTGTCGCTGGGAGGCTTCGCTCTGCCGCTCGGATCGCCCGTGGTCGTCCCGCGCGCCGCGACCGATTACCTCGCGGCCCGCGCGCCCGACGGCCGCGCCGTCGCCCTGCAAAACCTCGGCCCGACGGGCACGCCCGGCTGGGACGAGGGCCTGGACGCGACCGCGCCGCGCCGGCACACCCACGCGCCCTTCCACCTGACACCGGTATTTCATTTTCCACGACAAACGTCGCCCCTCGTCCTCGCCGCGCTCGCCTGGAGCGGACGCGACGGCCCCGAAGCCGAGCCCTGGACGCCCGTCCGGCTGGGAGCCGGCGAATGGTGGCTCACGCACGCCGAGCTGGGCGAATGGCGCATCGTGCACCCCGCCTTGCCGGAACTCGAGATACCACCGACATGAAAACCTTCCCGCTCCGGCTGTTCGCCGCCCTTCTGCTGGTCGCCGCGCTGCGGGCCGAGCCTTCGTCATCGTCCGCCGTCACCGATCCGGCGATCCCGCCCGGGGCCGAAACCCGCGTATTTCGCGAGGACGCCACCTCGCCGGTCAGACTGCATATCTACAAACCCGCCGGCTGGACGGCCGGGGATCGTCGCGCGGGCTTCGTCTGGTTCTTCGGGGGCGGTTTCGTGCGCGGCACCCCGCTGCAATCCGCCGGCTGGGCGCGTCGCGCGGCGGGTCTTGGGCTGGTCGGGTTCGCGCCGGACTACCGCACCGCCGAGCGCTGGCCCGGCGTCTCCGCCACCGCCACGGTGGCCGACGCCCGCGCGGCCCTCCGCTGGATCCAGGACCACGCCGCGGAATTCGGCGTCGATCCTGAGCGGATCGTGGTCGGCGGCTCCTCCGCCGGCGGCCACCTGGCCCTCTGGACCGCGATCACCAAAACCCCGACCGGCCTCGATCCCGCCGAGGCGCCGCGTTTCAAGCCCGCCGCCTTGTTGTTGAGCTCGCCCGCCTGCGACACCTCGAAGCTCACCGGGCTCCGCGCCGAACGCTTCACGGGTTTCGACCCCGCCGCGTTTTCTCCGCTGCAAAACCTGGATCCGACCATGCCGCCGGTATTTCTTATCCACGGCGACGCCGACACCACCGTGCCCTACGCCCACGCCGTCGCGCTCCACCGCGCCCTGGTCGACTCGGGCAACGAATGCGAGTTCGTCACCGTGCCCGGCGGCACCCACAAGTTCTCCTCCGAGCTGGCGGAGTGGAAACGCCGCCTGCCCGAACTCCATCGCGCCTTCCTGGAGAAACATCATCTTCTGCCGTCCGCCCCCGTCTCCGCCCCCTGAGCCCGCCCATGACCCCGCGCCTCCCTCTTTTGCTCCTCGCCGTCATCCTCGGCGCCGCCGCGACCCTACGCGGCGCCGAGATCGACCCCGCCTCTATCGTCCCCGCCGCCGCTCCGCGCACCCTCGTGCTCGCCGGCCGGGCCGACGCCTTCCGCGCCTACGTGACCACCGGCGACGGCAAGGTCGGTTTCGAGAAAATCCGCGCCGACTTCGACCAGGACTACCTCGGCCTCGCCTTCCCGCCCGAGCCCCTCACCTACGGCGACCCCGAACCCTCGGAGCGAGATTCCGCCAAGGCCGACCGCTGGCGCGCCGCCCAGGATACGTGCGGCCGGGTCGCCGGCGTCGCCAACGCCGGCGCCCTGCTCTGGCTCGGCACCGGCGACGAACGCTACCTCGCGAAAGCGAAGGAGTTTATCCTGAAGTCCTGCGCCTGGAGCCTCGACCCCTCCGGCTGGAAAAAAGGTCCCTCCGTCGGCGCCACCTCGATCCTCTACAACGACGAGGCGCACTTCCGTCTGTGGCGTAAACTCCCGCTCGCCTACGACCTCCTGCGCGACCGCTTCACCCCGGCCGAACGCGCCCTCATCGTCGCCCATTTCCGGGTGCGCGGCGCCCAATCCGCCGCCTGGGTCCGCGAGGGCCGCGTCGAGAAAGTCCGCCGCAACTCGCTGGAGGGAAAACCCGCCTCCCACCCCATCCGCTTCATGGCCATGACCGGCCTGGGCGCGCTCGCCCTGTGGGACGACCTGCCGGCGGAGGCGCGCGACTGGTGGGGTCTCGCCTACGGGTTCTACCGCGACCGCTTCCCGATGTGGGGC
>JAIXVP010000189.1 GCA_027482905.1 Opitutaceae bacterium | reverse complement strand
TCCATTTTTTGCACCTGCAGGGCGCGCTCCTCGCCTTCCCGCAGCTTGCGTTCGGCGCGCCAGCGTTCGTGGGCGATGGCCAGGATGCCGGCGAGGTCGCGGGCGTAATGGACCGGCCCGATGGGCATGGACTCGGCGCCGCGCCGCAGGCCCACCAGGCAGCCGACCACGGGGTTCTGGGGATCGACCGGAATCGACACCGCCTCGGACCAGCCTTCGTCGCGCAGCCAGCGCTCCTGCAGGGGGAAATTCTGCGCGTCGGCCGGGTATTCGAGCACGTATTCCGCCGCGAGCGCCTCGGCCGCGAGGGCCGGCGGGGCGGACGCCTCCGGCAGGCCCCGGGAAGCGGCCACCAGCGGTTCGCCTTTTTCGGCCAGGATCAGCAGCGCGGCGGGGACGCCGAGGTTTTCGCAAAAAAGCCGGAGCGCCTCGCGGTTTACCTCGTCGGTTGCGGTCTGCACCAACGCGACCCGGCTGAAGTAGGTCAACGAGGTCTGGCGCAGGGCGATGAGCGCGAGTTTTTGCTCATGTTCCTTCTGGGATTGGATGTCGATCGAGCTGCCGATGTAGCCGACGAGGCGCCCGGCGGCGTCACGCCAGGGCTGGATGCGCTCCAAAACCCAGCGGTAGGAGCCGTCGGCATGGCGCAGGCGAAACTCGAACGAATAGGGATGCCCCGAGAAGGTGGGCGATGAGGACAGGATACGCGTGCGATCGTCCGGATGGACCAGCCGGGCGATTTCCTGTTTGTCCGTTGGAACCACGCCGAGACCGGTGGCTTCACGCCAGGCGGTGTTGACATGGAGCAAGCGGCCCTCGGCGTCGGTCAACCAGACCATCGCCGGAGTGACGTCGAGAAAGGCCGCCCACTCGGGGGAGATTTCCGGGGTCCGGCCGAGATCCACGCCGTCGGCGCGTCGGATGAAGTAGGGCATGAACCGTTAAAACCATCCGGCGCCCGGCGGGCGAGCGCGAAGCCGCCGGCGGGGCGACCCGCGCGGCGGTCGGGCTCAGCTGTCGTGGAAGGTCAGCGGGGGCTCGCCGCCCTCGGCGGCTTTGCGGCGGGCGGGGGCGGGCGGCGCGGAGGGCTTGGCGGGAGGCGAGGCGTGGTGGTGCGCCGGGGGCGGAACCGGGGCGGCGGCCTGCGCCGCGGTTTGCGCAAGCCGGCCGGAGGCGCCGGAGACGATGGTGACCAGGCGCGACACGGCGGCCCGAAGCTCGACCGACTGGGCGCTGAGCTCCTCCGACGCGGAGGCGGATTCCTCGGCGGCGGCGGCGTTGGCCTGGGTGACTTTGTCGAGCTGGGAGACGGCGGTGTTCACCTGGGCGATGCCGGTGCTTTGCTCGCCCGAGCCGGTGGCGATCTCGCGCACCAGTTCGTCCATGCGGCGGGCCTTGGTGGCGATCTCGTCGAGGCTGGCGGCGACCTTGCCGCTGACGCGCACGCCGTGTTCGCTCTTGGCGATGGAGTCGGCGATCTTGTCGGCCGTCTCCCGGGCGGCGAGGGCCGAGCGCTGGGCGAGCGCCCTCACCTCGTCGGCGACGACCGCGAAGCCGGCCCCGGCCTCGCCGGCGCGGGCGGCCTCCACGGCGGCGTTCAGGGCGAGGATGTTGGTCTGGAAGGCGATCTCGTCGATGGTCTTGATGATCTTGGAAATGTTGTCGGAGGCGGACTTGATCTCGCCCATGGCGCTGATCATTTCGCGCATGTCGCTGGTGCCGGCGTCGGCCGCCTGGCGGGTCTGGCCGGCGATGGTCTGGGCGGCGCCGGCGCTTTCGGCGTTGCGGCGCGTCATGCCGGAAATCTCCTCCAGGGTGGCGCTGGCCTCCTCGAGGGAGGCCGCCTGCTCGCTGGCGCCCTCGGCCAGGCGCTGGGAGGAGCTCGCGATGTCGCGGGCGGCCGCCTCGCCCTGGTCGCTGGCGGCGTCGATCACCTCGATGGCCGCTCCGAGGGGCCGAACAATGCTCCGGCGGGAGATCCAATAGGTCAGCAGGGCGATCAGGGTCGCCACCGGGATGATCAGGATGGCGGTGTCGAACATGCCGCGGCGCGCGACCGCGTCCACGCCGGCGAGACTGGAGCGCAGCAGGAAGGCCCCGTGGACCTCGCCTTCCTTCCAATTCTCCATCGGGAAACCGAGGATGTCCTTGCCGTCGCCGGTGGGGCTGTTCTTGGGATCGCCGTGGCAGGCCAGGCAGTCCGCGCTCAGCCGGATGGGGCGGGCGAGCACGATCTGGTTCTTGTTTTCGTCGACCGCGAAATACTCCTCCTGACCTTCGCCTTCCAAAAACTTGAGGATTCGCTCCTCGTCGGGCGTGGGCAGATTTTTCTCGTTTCTGGCCTGTTGCTTCGGGATGCGAAATTCCCAGTTGTTCTCCTTGGCGGTGGCCTCGATGGCGGACCAGGCGGCGACCACGGGAATGGTCTGGTAGAGGGTCGAACCGCGGAGGTCGCCGGTTTGTTTGTATTCGGCCAGCAGCTTTTCCCGGTCGAAGGCGCCCTTCACGCCGAGGCGCGAGATGCTGCCGCGCACGTTCTCGGCCTCGATGATCGCGGAGCGCAGCGTCTGTCGCGTCAGTTCGACGCCCTGACGGCGAATCACGCGATGCTGAATAAACAGGCCGGTGGTTACGCTGGCGGCGATGGCCAGAAGGGAGATCGAAACGATTTTATTGCCGATTTTCATGGGGTTATCTTGCCGGGGTTGGGCGGACCGAAACCGGGTGTATACAACGAACGTCAGCAGGTTTATCGGAACAAAACCCAACAACTTGACCATTTTGGACGAATCCGGGAGGCCTCCCCGTCCGTCGTCCGGGTGCCGGAAACCGGCTCGGGTCAAACGCCGCTCGCGATGGCGCCGCGGACCGACGCCAGAAGACTGTTCGCGTCGAAAGGCTTCGAGAGCACGCCCTGGGTGAGGTCGCGCACCGAGTCGGGCAGAAACTGGACCAGATCGGTGCCCGTCATCACCAGCACCGGCACCTCGCGGCGCTGCTTGCGGAGGCGTTCGATGAACTGCGCGCCGGACACGCCGGGCATGGCGAGGTCGGTGATCACCAGGTCGACGCGCCCGCCGTTGGCCTTGAGCTGGGAGAAGGCGGCGTCGGCGCCGTCGGCGCAGGTCACGCGATAGCCCTCGCGGGCCAGGATCATGCGCACGATGTCGCGCACGTCGGACTCGTCGTCCACCACCAGCCCGGAATGGCCCGAGTCGCGCGCGGGCGCGGCGGTGCGCAGGGGCGGCGTGGAGTCGGCCGGGGCCGCGGCCTCGTCGTGCCAGGGCAGGAAGATTTTCACGAGGGTGCCGACCCCCACCCTGCTGGACACACGGGCGAAGCCGCCGTGCCCGCGAACGATACCGAGGACGACCGAAAGCCCCATGCCGCTGCCCTGGCCGAAGGGTTTGGTGGTGAAGAAAGGATCGAAGACCTTGTCCAGGTTCTCGGGCGCGATGCCGTGGCCGTGGTCGGCGATGGTGAGGACCACGTGGCGCCCGGCGCTGATCTCGGGATCGCGCCGCGCCTCCTCCGACGGGATGGCGATCGACTCCACGCCAAACACCAGGCGGCCGCCCCGGGGCATGGCGTCGACGCCGTTGAGGGCGAGGTTGACCACCACCTGCTGGAGCTGGGTGGCGTCGCCGAGGACGGGGAACTCGCCGGCGGAGCGGGAAAACTCCAGGGTGACGGACTTTGGCAGGCTCTCCTGAAGCATGGCGCGGGCGTCGCGCACCACTTTTTGGAGATCGAGCCGGACCTTCTCGCCGGGCTCGCTGCGGGAGAAAGCGAGCAGTTGGCGCACCACGGTGGACCCGCGTCGGGCGGCGTTCTCGACGCTTTCGAGCAGCATGCGGGCGCCGGCGTCGCCGATGTGGGGCCGGAGCATGGCGGGCGCCATCAGGATCGGGGTGAGGATGTTGTTGAGATCGTGGGCGACCCCGCTCGCGAGCCGACCGACGCTTTCGAGCCGCTGCTGGCGAAGCAGCTGGGCCTGGAGGGTGTGTTTTTCGGTGAGATCCCGGACGATGGAGAGATGGAGCCCGGGCTGGATGCGGGCGATGGCGCTGTAATCCGCCCGCACGATGGCCCCGTCCTTGCGGAACAGGCGACACTCGCCGTGCTGATTGCCCCGTTCGAGGAATTCGCCCCAGGCCTGGCTGGCCCAGGTGCGGTCGCTGGCCGCGAAGACGTCGGCCACGGTGAGCGCGAGCAGTTCCTTGCGTTGGTAACCGAGCAAGGCGCAGGCGGCGGGGTTGGCATCGACGTAGCAGCCCGCGTCGTCGGCAAGCAGGATGGCGTCGTGGGAGTGGTCGAAAAGCGCCTGAAGGCGGGACTGGCTGGCGCGCAGGTTCTCCTCGGCGTGGCGGCGTATGCTGATGTCCCGGGCGCGGAAACAGACGTGGCGAACCACGCCATGCGCGTCGAAAACCGGGCTGTAGATCACGCTGATGCAACGGGAGGTGCCGGCGAGGTCCCGGACCACGATCTCGGTCTTGATCGTCTCGCCGGCGGCGGCGGCGGCGAAGTGGGGGCGGGCGAGGCGGCGTAGCTCGGGCCTCAGCAGCGCGAGGGCGCGTTCCCCGAGGACGAGGGGTTTTTCGCAAAACTCGGAGGCGATGACGAAAGCGACGCGATTCGCCAACTCGATCCGGGCGGAGTGGTCGAGCAGCAGGTAGAGTTGGTCGGAGGCGTCGAGCACGGTCCGCAAGTCGCGGTTGTCGCCGTGCAGGATCTCCGCCCGGCGATCCGCCGCTCGTTCGCGGAGCGCCAGTTCGCAATGGCTCACCAGGGAGCGGGGCGAAATCGGACGCTCGAGACGCGAAAACCCGGGGGCGGCGTCGATCGGCGCGGCGGAATCCTCCAGGATGACCAGCACGGAACGAGCGCGTCCGGCGCACCAGGCGGCCGCCGCGCCGGGCGCGTGCGGCAGCAGCGTCGAGTCGACCACCAGAACGTCGGGCGCCGGCGTGTGCGGTTTTTCGGCGGCCGGCAGGCGATCGGTGCTGCGCACGTTGAATCCGTGCGCGGCGAAGGCGGCGGCGATGGCGCCGGCTTCCGGTCCCGGAGGAAACACCAGCAACGCTTCGCGGGGCGAAGAGGCTTCCGGCTCCGTCCTACGCCCCCGCGCAACAGGCTCCGTCGCGAAATCGGAGGCGCGGGAGCTGGTGCGGGGGGACGTCATGGGACCGGGGGACGAGTAAGGCCCGGCGCGCGACGGGGCGCAATCTTGGACACGGCGGCCAGCACGGCGTCGGTCTCGGTCTCGACATCGACCAGACCGGGCTCGGTTTCGCGGCCGTCGGCCAGCGCCCGCCCGGTGGCGACGATGGCGGCGTGCAGACGGATCGCGTGGTAGTTCTCGGCGGCGTTGCGGATCGACTGCAGCGCACGATGCAAGGCCTCGTGATCCCCCGCGGCCCGCAGCCGCGCCAGGTGACCCGGCAGCTCCAGGCTGAACTGCTCCAACAACTCGCGGGCCAGCGGCTCGTCGTCGCCGACGCTTTGCACGAATTTCGCCCAATCCAGGGCGGGCGGGGCCGCGACCGGCGCGGCGAGGGTGCCGAGGTGTCGGGAAAGCATCTCGGCCAGGGTGCGCGGGGTGATCGGCTTCGAGAGGTAGTCGTCCATGCCCGCCGCGAGGCAGAGCTCGCGATCCCCTTTGAGGGCGTTCGCCGTCATCGCGATGATCGGGAGCGCGGGATTGGCGGCCGGCGACCCTGGGCCGCGGATACAACGGGTGGCCTCGTAGCCGTCCATCTCCGGCATCTGGCAGTCCATCAGAATGAGATCGTAGGGCTGGCGGGCGAGCGCGTCGAGGGCCTCGCGACCGTTGACCACGGCGTCGGCCCGGTAGCCGATGCGATTCAGGGTGGCGAGCGCGACGCGTTGGTTCGTGGGGTTGTCCTCGACCAGCAGGATGCGCCAGTGCCCGCGCACCGGAGGCGGCAGGTCCGAGCCGATCGGGGCGGACTTCTGGACGCGGGCGGGGGCCAGGATCGTGTCCACCACGCGACGGAGCACCGCCCGGCGGAAGGGCTTGGGCAGCGCGCCGGCGCCGGTTCTGGGGTTCAACGCCACCGTCAACACCGGCACACCGCGGCGCGCGTCGGCGGCGCGGGCGCCGGCGGCGGCGGACAGCAGTTCCTCGGCGCCCGGCACGCGTTCGGCCACAAGGATCAAAT
This sequence comes from Opitutaceae bacterium, assembly GCA_027482905.1. Lineage (GTDB taxonomy): Bacteria > Verrucomicrobiota > Verrucomicrobiia > Opitutales > Opitutaceae > IMCC26134_A. The sequence goes on along the minus strand of JAIXVP010000189.1, from coordinate 10,846 downwards.
CAAGCGGGGGAGCGTCCGACGCGGAAACCCGCTCCAACACGGCGGCGGCCGACGGCGAGGTCTCGCAGACGGCGCCGGCCTCCGCGACGAGCCACGCGAAGTGTTCCCCGCTGGGCCGATGGGGATCGACCAGCAGAAAGCGCCGTCCGCGCCACGGACTGGGCGGCGCGGGGACCGGGGCGGCGGCGGCGAGGTCGAGGCTGAAGGTGAAGGTCGAGCCCGCGCCGACTCGGCTTTGCAGCGAGATCGCGCCGCCCATGGCTCCGACCAGTTGTCGGGTGATGGCCAGGCCGAGGCCGCTGCCGCCGAAGCGTCGCGTGGTCGAGGCGTCGACCTGGGTGAAGGGCTGGAAAAGCTGGCCGACGCGGTCGGCCGGGATGCCCGGGCCGGTGTCGGAAACGGAGCATTCCACCGCCACGCGGCCTTCGTCGTCGAGCCGTGCGCCGAGTCGGACCACGCCCTCCCCATGCTCGGTGAATTTGAGCGCGTTGCCGGCGAGATTGAGCAGGATCTGCCGCAACCGGGCGGGATCGCCGCGCATACGCACCAGGCTTCCGGGGGCGATCACGGCGGAAAACTCCAGTCCGCGCTGCTGGGCGCGCACGGCGAGCACCTCGAAACATTCGTCGACCACGTCGGGCAGGGAGAAATCGATGCACTCGAGATCCAGACGGCCGGCCTCGATCTTGGAGAAATCCAGGATGTCGTTGATGATCTGGAGCAGATTTTCGCCGCTGCTGCGCACGGTCTCGGCGAAGCCGCGCTGCTCGGCCGAGAGCGCGGTGTCGAGCAGCAGGCTGGTCATGCCGATCACGCCGTTCAGCGGGGTGCGCAACTCGTGGCTCATGTTCGCCAGGAACATGCTCTTGGTCCGGCTCGCGGCGGTCGCCTCGGAGGCGAGCTCGTTCGAGCGCGCGATGGCCTTTTGCAGGCTGGAGTTGGCCGCCTCGAGTTGTTGTTTGGAATTCTGCAGCACCAGCTCGGCGGCTTTTTTCTCGGAAATGTCGGATTGGGTGCCGATGGCCCGCAGCGGTCGGCCGTCTTCGGAGCGGCGGATGACCTTGCCGCGGTCGAGGACCCACTTGTAGGCGCCGTCGCGGCAACGGATGCGGTGCTCGCTGGCGTAGGAGGGCGTCTCGCCTTCGAGGTGCCGGTGTAGCTCGTGCAAAAAGGCGGCGCGGTCGTCGGGGTGGACGCGTTCCGACCACTCGAAAAAGGCGCGACCGATTTCCGACGGCGCATGGCCGAGCAGCCCCTTCCACCGATCGGAGAAAAACAAACCGCCGCCCTCGATGTCCCAATCCCAGATGCCGTCGCCCGCGCTTTCCAGCGCGTATTGCCAGCGCAGCTCCTCGTCGCGGAGGAGCGCCTCGCGGGTCTTGCGGGCGGTGATGTCGCGGATGTGACCGTGCCAGACGACCGAGCCGTCGGACTCGCGGAGGGGGTGGGCGTTGCCCATCAGCCAGCGTTCCGAGCCGTCGGGGAAGAGGACGCGGTATTCCTCGCCCCATGTGAGCAGGGTGCGGGCGGACTCGCGGATGGACTCGTCGTAGCGGGCGCGGTCGGCCGGATGGATGAGCGCGCGGACCCGGACGTCGTCGTCGATCACGTCCTCGGGCGCGACGCGATAGACGGCCTTGATGCCCTCGCTGGCGTAGGGAAAGCAGGTGGTTCCGTCCGGCCGGAGTCTGAGCTGGTAGACCATCCCCGGGACCTGCGCGGCGATGTGACGCAAGCGCTGGGCCGCCTCGAGCCGGGCGCGTTCGGTCGCGCGCTGGGCGGTGACATCGTGGACGATGGCAAGATAGCCGAGCAGCCGGTTCTCGTCGTCGCGCAGCGCGCTGAGTCCAAGCCGCACCGGCACGCGCGCACCGGAGCGGGTGATCACGGTCCATTCTCGTTCCTCCGGACGCCCGGTCAGGCGCGGACGGCGAACGAGGGCCTCCAGACCGGCCGGGACCGCCTCGCCGCATTCGGCCTCCAATTCGGCGGCGCGGCGCGCGATCTCCAACGAGTCGAAAAACGTCGGGAGCGACGCGATCCCGACCACCTCGGAGGCGGGGGCGGCGAACAGGCGTTCGGCGGCGGGATTGAAGGTGCGGACGAGGCCCCGGGGATCGGTCGAGACGATGGCGTCGGCCGCGCCGGCCAGAATGGCCTGTTGGAACGAAAGCAGGGAGCGGCGCTCGGTCACGTCGTTTTGGATACCGATGTAGCCCTCGACCCGGCCGGCGGTGTCGCGCAGCGGGTCGATTTTCAGGTTTATCCAATAGGCGCGGCCGTCGCGGGCGTAGTTGAGGATTTCGGCGTCCACCGACTCCCCGGCGCGCACCGCGGCGGAGAGGAGGGCGACCGTCGAGCGATCGGTTTCCGGGCCTTGCAGGACCTCGCCGGGCCGGCGGCCTCGCATCTCGGCCAAGGTGTAACCGGAAATGCGCGTGAAAGCCTCGTTCACCCACTGGACCGCGCCGCCCGCGTCGGTGATGACCACGCCGTTGGTGGTCTTGCTCGCGACCAGGGCGAGTCGCGCCGGCGCGGGATCGGGACCCGACGCGTTTTCGGCGCGCTCAAGTGCCGAGGCTGGGGCGGGGCTAACCACCGGTTTGACCCTCCGGCCGCGCGGCGAGGACGGGATTGATCGGGTGGACGCGCGGGCGGCCAGGTCCCTCCCCCAGCCCGGGGTCGGTGGCGACTTGTTTGACCGAGAGCATGATGGGATTCCGGGGATATCGGCCCTCCCCGCCTCAACTTAAGCGGGTTTTCCCCTTTCGCCTCGGTTCCGGCGGGATCAGTTGCGGGACAGCAGCGGCAACAGCTTGGCGGTGGTGTCGCGGGCCTGGGCGAGCATCGCGGTGTGGCTCTCGGAGAGGATTTGCAGGCGGGCCTGAAGGGTGGTTTCGGCCGCGATGTCGGCGTCGCGGATGACCGACAGGGCCGCTTCCTGGTTGGTGCGAGCGGTGGTGGCGACGCCGGAGGCGAACTCAAGCCGGCTCTGAACCGAGCCGACCCGGGCTTGGGCGTCGGAAATCTGCTCGAGGGCGGCGTCGAGCGACATGGTCGCGTCGGCGGCGTCGGTGTTAAAGGTGAACGCGCCGGTGGCGTCCTGACGGAAGAGCGCGGCGAGCGGACCCGAACGGAAGTCGAGCACCGGGAGCGTGAGCTGTTCGTCGGTTTGCAGTCCGATGGCCAGCGTATCGGCCGGATCGGAGCCGAACAGCGCGGTGCCCTCGAACTCGCCCAGGGGGTTCGTGACGTCGGTCTTGCCGCCGATTTGGGCGGAGGTGCCGCCGATCGTCTGGCGGAGTTGTCCGAGCAGTTGGGTGGTCTCCTCGGCGTAGAGCGAGTGCTCGATTTCGCTCTGCACGGCGTTGCGGCCGAGGGTGGAGATCTCACCGAGGCGGGTGACGACGCGGGCGAAGGTGTCGAGGTGGTTGGAGGTCACCTGCATGCGGCTGACGCCGTTTTGGAGATTCACCTCCACGGCCTCGAGCCGGGCCTGTTGGCTGTCGAGCTTGGCCGCGAGACCGGAGCCGGCGACGTCGCGCGAGGGGCGGTCGAGGCGCTGACCGGACGAAATGCGGACGGTGACGGCGTCGGCGGGGGCCTGAAGGCGGCTGAGTCCGGCGGCCAGGTTGAGCGAATGGTTCTGGATGTTGAGCGAAGACATGGGCGGAGGCGGGATCAGGGACGCGGGGCGGGTTTGGCGAGGCGGGGCAAGGCGGGCAGGCCGGAGGGGCCCCCGGAGATGGGTGGAACGGCGGCGGCCTGGTTGTTGGCCGCGATGGAATCGAGCACCTCCTTGCGCACGATGGGGATATCGCGCGGGGCGTTGATGCCGATCTTCACGACGTCGCCGTCGATCCGTGTGATGCGGATCTCGATGTTGTCGCCGATGACGATGGCTTCGTTGACCTTACGGGTGAGGACGAGCATGGCGGGCGTGGGTCAACCGGTGGTGAGGAGCGGGTGGCGCGCGCTGTATTGGGCGTGGTTGGCGACCACGACCTGGCGGGCGATTCCGGTGCGACGATTCACGATGAGCGGGCCGACCAGGTTCACGGTGGCGGTGCTGCTGGCGCCGCCACGGACCGTGACGATGGTGTAGACCAGCGCGTCGGCGGCCGAGGTGATGCCGAGGGCGAGGGCGTCGTCGTCGAACAGCTCCGGGGCGTAGTCGGCGACGAGACCGGATGGATCGATCACGACAAAATGAAGCGGATCGGGGCCGTGCAGGCGAAGCCACTGGAAAGGCAGCTGGTCGGGGAGGTGGAAGACTTCGCCGCGACGGTGCTCGGGGAAACCGACGATGCCGGCGGGAAAATGGAGTTCGCGCACGGCCGGCGAGGTGTCGGGGGCGGGATCGGGGGCGGGATCGAGGAGGACTTTCATGGTGTAAACGGAGTGGACGTGAGACGCGACAAACTAGCGGATATAGTCGAGCAGCGACATCTTGAGGATGGTGGCGGAGGAACTGAGGGCGGCCTCGTAGGCTTGGGTGGTCTGGTTCAAACGCACGATGGTGGCGGGCAGGTCGGCGTCGGCCTCGCTCGAAATCTGGCGCTCCAATTCATCCAGTCGCGACTGCTGCTGGGACTGGGCCACCTCGATGCGGAGCTGGATGGCGCCGTGTTCGCTCAAGGACGACACGAGCAGGTCCTCCGAATCCTCGAGACCCGGGCGAACCGCCTTCACGGCGGCGGCGTCGCCGGACCGGAGCGCGTCGCGGAGGGCGATCAGGCGGTTCATGAAGTCGCCGACGCCGGCGTTGGTGGCGCCATCGGGGGTCGGCTGGATGGACGCGCCATCGGCGATGGGCACGGTGACGCGGCCGGCGTCCCCGGCATAGGCGACCGAGGCGATACGGCCGTCCGCCCCCCGGGTCGCGACGTAGGGGGCCTGGTCGATGGCGGTGCCGCCGAAGAGGTAGTCGTTGCGAAAGCGGGTGTTGCCCAGGGTGACGGTCTGCTCGAGCAGCTGGTCCACCTCGGAGGCGTAGGCGCGCATCGCTTGGTCGTTGATGCTGCCGTTGCCCAGCACCGCGAGTTCTCCGGCGCGGTCGGAGAGTTTCTTGATCTGTTCGATTCCGGCGTAGGATGTCTTCGAATACTCCAGGGCGGCGCCGGCGTTGCGGGAGTATTGGGCCAGCGAGCGGCGCTCCATCTGGTCCGCGACCACGCGGCCGGCGGCGGCGGGGTCGTCGCCCGGCTGGAAAATGCGCTGGCCGGTGGCGACCTGGTTCTGCAGCTCGGCCTGGCGCGAGCTGAGGCGCTGGAGCTGGGCGAGGACGGCGTCGGAGGTGGTGGCGGAGGAGAGGCGCATGGCGAGGGTGTTTTGACGCGGGAAAATCAGCCGCGAACGAGGCCGTTTACGACGGTATCGAGCAGACCGTCGATGATCGAGATGACTTTCGAGGAGGCCTGGAAGGCGCGCTGGAACTTCAACAAGTCGGCCATCTCCTCGTCCATGGAGACGCCGCTCACGCTCTGGCGCTGTTGGGTGACGAGGGTCTCGATGTTTTTCTGATCCTCCAGGCGGCCCTCGGTGCCCGCCACCGCGCGGCCAAACTCCGAGACCACGCCGGCGTAATACTGCGAAAAGGTCCCGTCGATGGCGTCGCCGGCGGCGGTGGAGAACTTCTTCGCGGCCAGCGCGCCTACGGCGGTGGCGAGGGTGTTGGCGCCGGCCGCGCCGCCGTCGGAGGCCTTCAGCGCGGCCGGGGTGACGCCGGCGGACAGGTTGATCGACGCGGCCGGGGCCGCGGGATCGATGGTGAAAAAATCGCCGGTCGCGCCGGTGGGATTGTAGGCGGCGTTGACGGAGGCGGCGAGCTGGCCGGCGAAGGCGGAGATGCGGTCGCGGAGGGTGGACACGACGCCGTCTCGGGCGTCGAGGTGGCCTTTGATCGCGCCGTCGCGCAGGGCCAGGGTCGTGCCCGTGGCGGTGGCCGTCATGCGGTCGCCCGCGAACGTGACGGCCGAATCGACCGAAGCGAGCGACACGAGGACGACCGGAGCGCCGGCGGCGTCGCGCACAAACACGTCCACCTGGCCGGGCTGGGCGGCGTTCGCGCGGGTCTCGGCGCCGATCTTCCGGGCGAGTTCCTCGACGCGGGCCTGGCGCTGGTCACGCAGGTCCACGGCCGCGCCGGGGGCGTTGACCTCGAGGCGGCCGATCTGGCCGTTCAATTCGGCGACGTTGGTGAGCAGGCGGTTCACCTCGTCGGTGTCGGCGCCGATCTGCACGTCGAGGTCGGACTGGATCTGGGCGAGGCGCGAATCGGTGAGGTTAAAGCGCTGCGCGAGGATGTCGGCGCGCTGAACCAGGTTTTGGCGCTCGCCGAGGTCGGTCGGGCGGGCGGCGAAGGACTGGAAGGCGTTGAAGAAATCGCCGAGCGCGGCCGAGAGCCCCTGGCCGGTGGGGTCGGTGGCGTCGGTCGCGGTGGTGCGGTCGATCGACTCCCCGAGGGCGGCCTGGGCGCGGGCGTTGGCGGAATCCTCGGCCTCCAGCGCGGCGGTGCGGCCCAGTTCGCGGGCGAGCTGGCGGTCCAACAACGAATCGCGGATCTGCTGGATGGCCTTGGCCTCGATGCCGATGGACTGGACACCCTCGTTCGTCACGACGGAACCGCGGTCGGAGAAGACCACGCGCTGGCGCGAGTAGTCGGGGTTGTTGACGTTGGCCAGGTTGCGGCCGGCGGTCTCGACCCCGCGCGACTGGGCGTTCAGGGCGAGGACGGATTGCGAGAGGCTGGAGAAGAGTCCGGACATGGTGAGGTGGCGTCAGCCGGTGGCGCGCAGGGCGGCGGCGGGGCCCGCGAAGGCCCCCACCCGACCGCTGGCGGCGTAGGTGCGCGGACGCGCGGCGGGATGGAGGACCGCGACGGCCTCGCGGTGGAGCTCGACCGCGCGGGCGAGCAGGCTGTGGTTTTGCCGGGCGCGGCGGCGCACGCGGTGCACGAGGTGGTTGACCTCGTCGATCAGGGCGTCGAGCAGCGGGCGCTGGTCGGCGGGAAAAAGCGGCAGCAGCTGGCGCAGACTTGAATCGGCCGGGCGGGCGTGTTCGGCGGCGAAGCGCGCGACCCAGAGTTCGCGGGCCTCGCGGTGCACGGCGGTCTCGGCCACGAGCGCCTCGATCTCAAGCGAGGCGTCGGCGACGGCCTGGACCTCACGGTTCCAGAGCAGGGTTTGCTGGCGGTCGAAGAGGGCGAGCAGGCCACCGTAGGCGGCGAGCTCGGAGCGTAGAAGGTCCACCAGGGGGACGAACGGAAGGACGTTCATGGCGGGGAAAGGGATGGCGGAGGAAGGGTTCATTCGACGGCGGGAGCGTCCTTGGGGGAGAGTTGGCGGCCGATCACGCCGGCAAGGCCGAGACCACCGCCCTCGGTGATGGAATTGGAGAGCACGTCGGTGAGCATGTAGCCGTAGACGCCGCCGCCGGAGCCGGAGCTTTCCGATCCGCCCAGGCTGCCACCGCTCATCATCGGCTCGATGGCGGGACCAAGCATCTGACGGACAAGGATGGCCTCAAACTGCCGGGAGGCTTTCTGGAGGTCGGCGGCCGAGGTTTTTGCCTGCGCGGCCGGCCGGCCTTCGGGCGCGAGCGCGGGACCGGCGGAACGGGAAACGGAAGAGACGGAGGCGAGCGGGTTCATGACGGGATCAGTTGATGATGAGCTCGGCCTGGAGGGCGCCGGCGGTTTTGAGGGTTTGAAAGATCGCCATCATCTCGCGGGTGCTGACGCCGAGGGCGTTCAGGGCCGTGGCGAGACGGTCGATGGAGGAAGTCGAGTCGATCACGGTGAAGCCGCCCTTGGTCTCCTTCACGTCGGTCTGGGTGGAGGGAACGATGGCGGTCTGGCCGCCTGGGCTGAAGGCGCCGGGCTGCGACACCGAAAGGGACGAGGCGACGGTGATGGTGAGGGCACCGTGGCTGATGGCGACCTGGGAGAGGCTGACCGGTGCGGTGGCGACGATGGTGCCGGTGCGCTCGTTGATCACGATGCGGGCGAGGCTGTCCGGCGAAACCGTGATGGCTCCGACGTCGGCGAGGAAGGCCACGTCGCGGCCGGCGTAGTCTTCGGGCAGAACGAGGTCGACGGTGGCGGCGTCGCGGGCGACGGCGGCGGCGGCGGGCAGGGCGAGGTTGATGGCGGCGGCCAGGCGGGCGGCGGAGGTGAAATCCGGATTCTGGAGCGAAAGGGCGAGCCGGCCGTCGCGCACGAAGTCGGCGGCGATCTCGCGCTCCACGATGGCGCCATTGCTGATGATACCCACCGTGGGGTGGTTTTTCTGCACCGTGGCGCCGCCCGCGCCGCCCGCGCCGCCGAGGAAGCCGCCGACCGCGATCGGGCCCTGGGCGACCGCGTAGGCGCGGCCGTCGGCGCCGAGCAGGGGCGTCTGGAGCAGCACGCCGCCTTGGAGGGATTTGGCGTCGCCGACCGAGGCGACGGTCACGTCGATGCGCGAACCAGGCTTAAGGAAGGCGGCGATATCGGCCGTGAGCATCACGGCGGCGGCGTTCTTCGACTTGATCTGGGCGGGGTCGAGCTTGAGGCCGTTTCGTTCGAGGACGTTCGCGACCGAGCGGAGGGTGGCGAGGGCGTTGGAATCGCCGTCGCCGGCCAAACCGACCACGATCCCGTAACCGACCAGTTGATTCTCCCGCTGGCCCTCGAAGCGGGCGAGGTCCTTCACCCGCGCGGCCGGAAGGGCGAGCGGCAGGAGCAGGAGCAGAAACGATGAAAGCAGACGACGCATGGGACGATCAGAAGGGGCGGAGTTTCTCGTAGAGGTTGCTCAACCAGCCGCGCTTTTGGGCGTCGGTCAGGCTGCCGTCGGAGATGAACTCGAGGCGGGCCTCGGCGATGTTGGTGGAGAGGATGGTGTTGCCCGAGCCGATGTCGGCGGGGCGGATGAGGCCGTGTAGGATCACGTTCTGGGTTTCGCCGGAGAAGGTGAGTTTGCGCGCGCCGGCGATGACGAGGTTGCCGTTGGGCAGCACGTCGGTCACCAGCACGGCGGCGCGGGCGGTGAGCGACTGGCTGTTGCTCACCTGGCCGCCGCCGGTGAAGTCGCTCTTACCGGCGAACTTAACGCCGGGGAGCTGGCCCTTGCGGGTGCCGAAGTTGTCCACGCTGGCAGGGAAGAGGAACTGGGAGATCGACGCGTCGACGTTGGCGTCGGTCGTGGTGCTCTTGTTTTGCGAGGAACTGGTCGCGGCGTTCTCGGCGATGATGATGGTCAGGATGTCGCCGACGCGACCGGCGCGGAGATCGGAGGCGACGCCTTGTTCGCGGGAGCCGGCGGCGAGCCAGAGGGAGCCGGCCGGGGCGGAGGCGGCGGCGATGGATGCGAGAAGCGCCCAGCGGGCGAATGTCGGGAAGGAGGTCATGGCGGGAAGATCAGAAACGGATGGCGGCGACGGATACGCCGGTCACGAGGGCGGTGAACTCGCGGCGCGAGTCCGGGTTGCGCACCCGCACGGGGTCGCCACGGGCGGCGTCGTGGAGGGCGATGGCGCGGAGGCTGACGGTGAGCGCGCCGTCGGAGGCGACGACGTCGATGGGTTGCCCACGACGCACCAGCGGGCGGCGCAGCACGTCGCGGCGGGTGAGCAGGCGGCCGACGGGCACGGCGCGGGCGAAATCGAGTTCGCTCGCCTCGTCGAGCACCAGAGCGTCGCGTTCGCGCAACGCGTCATAGCGGCGGACCTCCAGATCGGAGAGCAGAAGCGGAGAACCCACGGCCGAGGGGATGCGAAGCGCGGCGCCGTCGCGCCAGAGTTCGGCGCGCAGCACGAGGGTATGGCGGGTGCGGACGCCGGCGGCGTCGGTGGCGAGCACGCCGATTAGGAGCTGGGGGGCGAGTTCGGCGGGCGCGTCGACCAGCTCCAGGTCCGCGTCGGCCGGAGCGGAAGCCGGGCGGGGGCGATTCCAACCAAGCACGAGCGTGCCGGTCGCGTGGTAGCGCTCGGTAAGCAGGGAGGACAAGGTGACCAGCCAGGGGTCCTCGGCGGACGACGCGGCGGATTCCGCCGGGAGACCGGGCACGCAGACGAGACCGAGCAGAAGGAAAAGCGGGAGAAGGCGGAGAAACATGGCGGGGTCAGCGTTTGAGCTGGTTCACGTTTTGGAGCATTTCGTCCGAGGTCTGGATGGACTTGCTGTTCACCTCGTAGGCCCGCTGGGCGGTGATGAGGTTCACCATCTCCTCCACGATATTCACGTTGGAGGTCTCGACGTAGCCCTGCATCACGGTGCCGAAGCCCTCCTCGCCGGGCTGGCCGGCCTCGGCCGTGCCGCTCGCGCCGGTCTCGGCGTAGAGGTTGCCGCCCTGGCTGGAGAGGCCGGCCGGATTGGCGAAGCGCGACAGGGTGAGTCGGAAGGACTGGCTGCCGGCGGAGGTCTGGTAGGTGACGTCGCCGGTCTCGGCCACGTTGATCGCGATGGTGCCGGCGGGGACGTTTTGAAAGCCGCTCAGCACCGGCATGCCGTCGGTGGTGACGACCTGGCCGGAGGCGTTGAGTTTAAACGAGCCGGCGCGGGTGTAACCGGTGGTGCCGTCGGGACGCTGGACTTCGAAAAACCCGTCGCCCTGGATGGCGAGGTCGAGGCGTTCGCCGGTGTTGGTCAGCTGGCCCTGGGTGAAGACCTTGGAGGTCGCGGCGACGCGCGAACCGTTGCCCACCTCGATGCCGGTGGGCACTTGGTTGCCGCCGCCGGCCTCGGCGCCGGCGTTGCGGGGTTTCTGATACAGCAGGTCCTGAAACTCGATCGTGCTGCGCTTGAAGCCCGGGGTGTTCACGTTCGCGAGATTGTTCGCGATGGTGTTCAGGTTCAGCTGCTGGG